>NZ_OZ245882.1:4154509-4474087 GCF_965229465.1 Cellulomonas sp.
AAAACCGGGGAGACGTGCTGTGCGGACGTGGCTCAGTGGTAGAGCATCACCTTGCCAAGGTGAGGGTCGCGGGTTCGAATCCCGTCGTCCGCTCGGAGGCAGACACTCCTGATCGGCTGACCGCAGCCGCTGAGGACTGCGGTCTCAGGGTGGAGTGGCCGAGTGGCGAGGCAGCGGCCTGCAAAGCCGTATACGTGGGTTCGAATCCCATCTCCACCTCGTAGCAGCTTCTTGTTTCACCTGCATGACCCGGCTTGATCCCCGGGCGATTGGCGCAGCGGTAGCGCGCTTCCCTGACACGGAAGAGGTCACTGGTTCGATCCCAGTATCGCCCACCAGCATTACCGCAGGTCAGAGGCCGTTTCGGGACTACCCGGGACGGTCTTTCTGCTTTCTCGGAGGCGAAATGTAGCAACGGGGAGTGAGCGCGAGACGCGGGCCTCATGAGAACCTGCGGTCGCAGGAGGCCGACCGCGCAGCACCCTCCTCAGATCGACGGATGCTCCGCGGTCAGCAAGCAGCCGTGGGATCAGCCGGCACCGACCTGCAGCTGGGTCATGAGGTCCAGGGTGTCGCCGTTGAGCCAGTACTCGACGATCTTGTCGTCGGCGAGGCGAAGGATGTCGGTGCCGTGGAAGGTGACGACCGTGCCCGCAGGTGCCCCGGCACCGGGCATCCCGCCCTCGTAAGTACCGGTAGCTACCCATCGGGCCACCACGTAGTCGCCATCGACGATCGGACCCACCTCGACCGAGAAGTTCAGGTCGGACGCCAGGGAGCGCCCCTGGGTGACGAAGCCGACCATGCCGGAGACGCCGCCGACCGCGCTGCCGTCCCCGCCGTCGAGCATCGCCGCGTGGACGCGGTTGTTCTCGGAGATGATCTGCTCCGCGATGGCGTAGTCGCCGTTCCAGAGCGCCATCCATCTTGTCACCAGGTTGGTTGCGGTGTCCCGGGCGGAGCTCGTCGTGCTGGTGCTGGCGTCGTCCATGGTGCTCTCCTTGGTGGTGGTGGTTGGTCTAGCTGGCGGGATGCGGGGTGGCTGCGTCGACCCAGTGCGAGAGGGCCACGATGAAGCCGCCGACGAGACGGGCGAAGCTGCGGTCGACGTCGGCGCTCCACGCGAACGCCCCAGCGGTCTCGTAGGAGACGAACCCGTGCAGGGTCGAGCGGAAGGCGCGGATCGCGTCGACCGCGTCGTCGCCCTCGAGCCGGTAGGCGGTCAGGACGTCGGCGATGACCTGGATCGCCGCGAGCGAGATCGCTTCGTCCTCCACGTCGCCCGGACCGGGCATGAGGTTGGACGCCTCGTACCGGGCGGGGTGCTGCAACGCCCAGGACCGGTAGGCATGAGACATCGCAGAGATGGCGTCGGCGCCTGAGCGACCTACCGCGGCTCGCGCCAGCACCTCTCCGAGATCTCGCTTCGCGTGCACGGCGATATCGCGGTGCAAGCCGGCCATGGAGTCGATGTGCTTGTACAGCGAGGGCTGACGCACCCCCAACCGGACCGCAAGGGCCGTCAACGTGAGATTGTCCAGACCGACCTCGTCGGCCATCACAGCTGCTTCTTCCGCGACCCGCTCGCGGTTCAGGCCGGCCCTAGCCATGGTTGAGCGCCGCGCCACGGGTATTCGTTGTTGCCATACGGCTAGTGGAACACCGTTCTAGGCTAGCGTCAATAGCCTGTCCGACGATGATCGCGGCACCCCTCAAGGGCTGCCCACTGCAACCCCGCAGATGGGTGCAGCGCAGGCCAGCGCCTCCTGATGAAGCTCGATCTCCGACACAGACAGGGATCGAGGGCCAGGGTCCTGATGACTACGCAGGGTCGCCGCCTGTTTCCCGGCCGAACTCGGAGTTTGTCTCCACCACCCGTGCCGCGATGAACACGGCGAACACGGGGAGATACAGCACGAGCGAGGCCAGCGGACTGACGAACGCGACGCCCACACTCACGCCGGCGATCAATAGCGTTCCCGCGGAGATCACCGCATGCCTGTTCATCCAGGTCACGTCGGCGGACGAGTTGAGCAGTCTCGGACGTCGTGCGAGGTAGAGGTCCAGGACCACCCACGGCACGGAGATGATCACCGCTACCCCGGCGAACACCATCATCGCGGCAACCTGATCCGCCCGGTCTCCCTCCCTCAGCGCGTTCGACACGAGAACTGTCGGCCAGGGAACCAGCGAAGCGCCGAGCAGCACCCCAAGATTCAGGAGCATCACGATCGGGTCGGCGTGACGCACTCGCGCGATCGCCTCGTTGTGGTTCAACCACACGGTGCCGATCGTCAGGAAGGCCGTCAGGTACGCGAGATACGCAGGCCAGTTCTCGAGCAGCTGATGCGGCGACTGTGCTCGCTCCGGGAGAAGGTCCAGCACCAACAGCGTGAGCGCGATCGCGAACACGGCATCACTGAACGCCTCGAGACGCCCCGTCCGCCTCTGGGGTTCGATAAGTGCCATGCCCGGATCCTGGCAGACGCGCGCAACCCCTCGGCCCGACTGGATCGGATGTGGTGCGAGCCAGAGGGTCCGTGACTCGGTGTGAACCGACGAAGCCGAGGGCTAGGTACACCGGCCGGTGAGGGGCCGTTCCCGTGTCCGCATCCAGCGATCGCCAACTCGCTCGCCCGCCACGGGCAACCACCCCAACTGCATGGACGACGGCCCGGTCGTTGCAGCGTCCCTTTCGATCCCTGGGGTCCTAGCGCACCCAGACCAGCGTCGAACGGGAGACCGCGGGTCGCGCCGGGTCATTCCTTCGTGGCACCCGCCGTCAGCCCGGTCACGAGGAAGCGCTGTGAGAACAAGAAGACCACCAGAACCGGAGCCACGGAAATGAGCGTCGCGAGCGCCAACTGGGGAAGGCTGATCGTCAACGAGGCGATATTGGTCGGGTTGAACACGGGCGTGTTCGAGATCAGCTCCGTCAGGCCCACCTGTATGGGCATCTTTCGCGACCCGGGCTGCGTGACGAACGGGAGGAAATAGTTGTTCCAGTTGCTGACAAAGTTGAAGAAGCCGACGAGCGCGATCACGGGGGTCGCCAGGGGCACGGCGATCTTCGTGAAGACCCGGAACTCGCCCGCGCCGTCGATGCGGGCGGCATCGAGCAGATCGCGCGACATCGTCGTGGAAAAATAGATGTACGCCAAATAGACCCCGAACGGGAAGAAGGCGAACGGGAGGATCACGGAGAGCGGCGTACCAACCAGTCGAACACTGGTGAGTTCGAGGAAGATCGGCAACGCAAGTGCCGTGTTCGGGATGAGCATGACCATGAGAGTCGTGATGAGCACGAGCCGACGAAGCTTGAAGGTGGTCATCGCGAGGGCATAGCCCGCGGGAATCGTCACGATAATCGTGAGTACCAGGGCGACCCCGGAGTACAGCACCGAATTGCCGAGCCAGGTCCAGATGATGCCGTGCTGGAAGTTGACCAGATTGTTCCAGTTCTCAGCGAGTTGATCGAAGGACCCGAAACTGAACGGAAGCTCACCGTTGGCACCGTTGAGTTGAGCCTGGGACTTCGTCGGCGCAAGCAACAGCCACGCCAGGGGCAGCACGAAGAACACGCTGAAGAACACGAGAACGGCAATGACGAGAACGCGCCGGAGCCAACGCGCGGGAGCCGTCGCTGAGGGAACGACGCGGAGACTAGTCGCGGTCAAAGAGTCCTCCTCTGAAGACGAAGATGGCTGCTAGGCCCGCCGCGACGACCAGGAGGAGGATCGAGATCGCCGCCGACCCGTTGTAGTCCGATTGGGTACCGAAAGCGAACTGGTAGGCAAGCTGATTGAGCGAGTAGTCCTTCGGGACAACTCCCCGACTCGCCTGGCTGAGGACCCTGGGCTCGACGAACAACTGGCTTCCGGCCGCGATCGAGACGATGGCCATGTAGACGATCCACTTTCGCATGAGCGGGATCTGGATGTACCACGCGGTCTTCAGGGGGCCGGCACCGTCGATGCGGGCGGCCTCCATGACATCGGTCGAGATCGTGTTGAGCGCGCCGAACATGATGATGATCCATCCACCGGCACCGACCCAGAACGCGATGATCGTGAAGATCACCGGAAGGTTGGTCTGGGCGACCGTTGTGATGAAGCTATCGAATCCGAACTGCTGCAGCAAAACAGCAATAGGGCTCACGCTCGGGTCGAGCAGGAAGAGCCAGAGCAGGACGCTCGCCGACCCTGCCAACGCTCCGGGGATGTAGAACAGGAATCGGGTCGTCGCGGACACCCACCGGACGCGCACGGCCTGGACGATGAGCGCCAGCACGACGACGAGCAGAAGGAGGCTCACCAGCCAGATGGCGACGAAGAGCGCAACGTGCTGCACGGCCGGGAAGAACCGGAAATCGCCGAACACCTTGACAAAGTTGTCGAGTGCGACGAACTGTCCGCGCTTGGTGAAAGCGAGGTACAGCGCGTACAGCATCGGCACGATACCGAAGGCCAGAAGCAGCAGCACGTAGCCACTCGAGAATATGTAGCCAATGTAGGCCTGGGGGCCTGTTCGGCTCTGCGGGCGCCCGGCTGTCCCCCGCTGCCGCCCCTGTGGAGGGGAGGCAGCGAGAGGCGCTATCTCGGTGCTCGAGATGGTTCTCGTCATTCTCTACTTGACCGTGTAGCCGTTGACTTTGGCGTCGTTCTCGTATCGCGTCTTCCACTCGTCTGCGACCGAGTCGATGGTGTTGCCGGCGGCCAGAGCCGGAGCCACGATCTCAGCCCAAGCGGGCTCTGAGCTGAAGGAGAGGGTCGCACCCCATCCGGCCCAGATGTGGCTGGCTGCGCCAGTGACGACCTCCTTGAACGTGTCCGAGTTGGCCCAGTAGTCGCTGTCGACCTGTCCGTCCAACCACTCGCTCGCGGTTGACTCGTACGCCGGCAGGCCGGTGATCAACTTGACAGACTGAGGACCGCTCGTCGCGTACTGCAGGAACTTGCCCACTGCTTCGAGGTTTGTCGAGTGGCTCGAGCCGTACCAGAAGCCACCGCCCACGTTGCCGGTATTGACGTCTTCGCCAGCCCAGTGCAACGGAGCGCCAGCAGCCCACGTGCCCGGCTCTGCGGCGAGGCTGTCAGGGTTCTGGATGACCGCTCCAATGAACCAGGTCGGTCCGGGGATGCCGAGCGTCGTGTCCTTGTGGTTCGCCGCCCAGTCGGGTGTGAACAGTCCATCCAGCGTCAGAGTGCCGTTCGCGAACATGTGGTCCAGGAGGGCGATCATGCGGGTCGTGTGGTCATCCGAGAAGTCGGCCGTGAAGTTGTTGTCACTGTCGACCGTGTAGATCGGCGCCTGAGCGGCCCACATGTCCGTCAGCACCGCGGTGAACGGGTCACCGATCGAGCCGAGGATGTATCCAGGGTGGTCGGCTGCAAGCTTGTCGCTGAGCGCCTGGTAGTCCTCCCAGGTCTCGGGGACGTCGTAGCCGAACTCGTCGAACAGGGCCTTGTTGTACCAGAACACCACGGGCGCGAGGTTGTCGCGGGCACCGTAGATGTGGCCGTCGACCGTGACCGGGTCCAGCGCGTGCGCGGTGTAGCCGTCAAGCCAGCCGTCCTCGGTGACGCCCGTGTCGAGCGCCGCGGCGAAAGCCTGAACGCCGTTCTGCTCCTTCGCGGCCCAGCTGGCGTCGTTCACCTGCCCCGACCACACGACGTCGGGCCAGCCTTCACCGGCTGCGTCGGCGAGCGCGACCTTGGTCTGGAACGAGTTGGTACCGCCGGAGTTGCCGTCGTACGTCTCGATCTTCACCTCGATGTCGGGGTTGTCCGTCTGGAATGCCTCGGCGATAGCCGAGCGGTCCGCGTCCACCCAGATGGTGATCGGGCTGTCCTTGATCTGCTCGGGGGCGGGGAATCCGAAACTGGAGTCGGTACCACTACCTCCGCTGGAGCAACCTGCCGCAATCAGCGCGAGGCTCGCGGCTGCTGCGGTCAGCACCAACAGACGGGGGAATCGGGTGGAGCGGCGTTGCTGTGCTGACATTGTCGCGTCCTCTTCTGGTCGACGTCGTTGACGACTTCACCACCCACTCTGGCGATGGTTTGCCATTCGATCATACATGTGACGTATGCGCAATGACTGCCTCTGGTGAGCCGGACCTCTCCTAGCCCTGGGGCTTGAAGAGCCGTGAGGCAACCCCGATGACGTGCCCACCGCTGTAGCGGGCAGCGGTGTCCTCGTTCGTCACGACTCCCCCTGACGCTCACCCCGACGTGATGTTGATCGGGGCCGCTTTGCCCCCGGTCAACGCAATGCCCGAGCGTGGTCGGCGCCGCCTCGTCGGCAGACCCCGGCCGAGATGGCGGCAAGGACCTGGTCGTGCGCAGAGGGGTCTGCTCGTGGAACGCGGCCGGGCACGTCGACTGAGTACCGGCTGCTCTCCCGTGCCCGCTCGAACAGCGACCGTGCGATGCTCTCCGCGATGCGGTGGTGCGACAGTGCCAGCCGTCTCGTGGAAGGCGACGCCGGCCGCCTGGACGTGCGGGATGTGGTCGAGGGACGTCCGCATCTGCTCCAGGGTGTGCGGCGGAACTCTCGGAGCCCCGCGACGGTGCTCGGCCCGCTCGCCGCGGATCCGAACTGATGCGGTAGGCGGCTCTGGCCAGTCACGTCTGGAGCCGGCACCACGTCGGAGGTCGCTAGCTCATCGTCCGAGCCAGCCACCGTCGACCGGGATGGTGACCCCGTCGACGTAGTCCGAGGCGGACGACGCGAGAAACACGACCGCCCCGCACAGGTCGGTGGCTCTGCCCCACCGGCCGGCGGGGATCCGCTCGAGGATCGCGCGGGAGCGCTCAGGGTCGTCCTGCAGGGCCCGGGTGTTGTCGGTCGCGATGTAGCCGGGTGCGATCGCGTTGACGTTGACCCCGCGCGATGCCCACTCGTTCGCGAGCGCCTTGGTGAGCCCGGCGACGGCGGACTTCGATGCGGTGTACCCGGGGACGTTGATCCCGCCCTGGTAGCTCAGCAGGCTTGCGGTGAAGACGATCTTCCCGGAGCCGCGCTCCAGCATCGGCCGCGCGACGAGCTGAGTCAGCACGAAGTGGCTCGTGAGGTTGACCTCCAGGACGCGGTCCCACCAGTCGAGGGGGTGCTGCGCGGCCGGCATCCGGGCGATCGTGCCGGCGTTGTTGACGAGGATGTCGGGCGCTCGCTCGGCGAGCTCTCCACCGAGAGTGGTGACCGCCTCACGATCGCCGAAGTCCACCGCGTAGCTCTGGAACGAGCGCCCGTGCGACTCGACGACCCGCGCCACGGCACTGCCTTCGCGTTCGAGCGTGGCGCTCACGCCGATCACGTCGGCACCCGCGGCGGCGAGCGCCTCTGCGAGGGCGAAGCCGATCCCGCGCTTGGCGCCGGTGACGACGGCGAGCCGCCCGGTCAGGTCGAACGGGTTCACTTTGCACTCTCCGTAGCGGCGACATCGACCAGGATCTTCATGGCGAGTCCCCGCTCGAGGTCGTCGACAGCGGCTCGCACAGCGGTGAGGGGCACGACCTGTGAGATGAGCAGCTCGCTGGGCACGACACCGTCCGCCAGCAGGGAGCTCGCCGTCTCGAAGTCGGACCGCTCGTAGACGCGGGCACCCAGGATCCGGAGCTCGCGCCAGAAGATCTGCCTGAGATCGACCTCCCTGGGTGCTCCGTGGATCGCGACGACGACGATCGTCCCTCGAACCTTGGCCAGCCCGGTGGCGGCAGCGACCGCAGCCGCGGCGCCGGAAACCTCGAAGACCACATCGGCACCTGCTCCGTCGGTCCATGCGGCGACCCAGGCGGCCTGATCGGTCGAGCCGGGGTCGACGGCCACATGACCGAGCTGTTCGATCTTCGCGCGACGGTGGGGATCGGGCTCGACGATCGCCACGATCGCGCCGACGTGCCGCGCGACGGTCGCGATCAGTACCCCGATCGGCCCGCCCCCGAGCACGACCACGTGGTCGCCGGGCGCAACCTCACCGCGGCGTACGTCGTGGACAGCGACGGCGGTGGGCTCGACCAGAGCCGCGACGTCCAAGGCCAGGCCTGCGGGGAGTGCGACGAGAGTGTGGGCCGGCACGTTCCACAGCGTCTGCAGTGCACCCGGGGAGTCGATCCCGATGAACTCCAGGTTCTGGCAGATGTGCTGATGACCGCCCAGGCACGCCGGGCAGGTCCCGTCCCAGGCGAGCGGCATGACCGTCACGGCATCACCCGTCGACCAGCCGGCGACGCCCTCGCCCACCTCCTCGATCGTCCCGCTCATCTCGTGACCGAAGATCAGCGGCGTGGTGACGCGGGCGTCCATGGCCCCGTGGACGATGTGCAGGTCCGTCCCGCACAAACCGACGAAGGCCACGCGGACCTGCACGTGGCCGCTGGGCGGGGGCACGGGCTCGGAAGGGAGGACCTCGACCGTCCCGTTCCCTGTATATGCAGCACTGCGCACAGCGCATCTCCTTCGGTGTTGCCCGGCGACCGTCGTTGGTCACGATCCGGTTTCGGACTGTATCGGAGGATGGAGTACACGTCACATGTATGATCTAGTTGCCGTCGCCCGACTCACCGTGGGGTCGCCTCTTTCTCCAAGGAAGAAGGAACTAGTGCCGGCGTTCAACCCGACGGCTGCGGGCGTCACGGCGACCCAGCTGCCTACCCTGGCGATCGCGACGGTCCTTGCCGTCCTGCCGGTCCTGCTCATCACCTTGTTCGCGCAGCGGTTCCTCGTTGCGGGGCTGACCGCGGGTGGGACGAAGCAGTGAACATGCAGCGATCTGCCTTCGTCGTCGACGTGGTCCCCGAGAAGCGCGACGAGTACGTCCGGCTGCACGCGGACGTATGGCCGGGCGTCGAGGCGCTCCTCTCGGCCCACCACGTGACCAACTACTCGATCTTCCTGATCGAGAACACGCTGTTCGGGTACTACGAGTACACCGGCGACGACCACGAGGCCGACCTGGCCCTCGTGGACGCCGATCCCGTCACCCAGGAGTGGCTCGCGCTCACGGGCCCGTGCCAGACCCCGTTCGGGCGCTCCGCCGCACCGACGGACGGGTGGCGCCCGCTCGAGGAGCTCTGGCACCTCCCGTGAGGCACCTCCTCGATTCCCACCTGCACATGTGGGAGCGGGCCAAGCACCCGCAGCCCTGGCTCGACGCACAGCCGATGTCGGCCATCGATCGTGACTTCCCACCAGGCGCGGCCGTCGCGGAGCTGGCCCTCCACGGTGTCGACGGCTGCGTGGTCGTGCAGGCCGTCAACGAGCTCTCGGAGACCGTCGACCTGCTTGCGGTGGCCCATGCCACGCCGGAGATCCGCGGCGTCGTTGGCTGGCTCGATCTCACGGCGCACGTACCGGAGCAGATCCGGATGCTTCGCGGTTTGCCGGGCGGCGACCTGCTCGTCGGCGTGCGGCACGTCACCTTTGTCGAGGCGGACCCACGGTGGCTCGCCCGGGACGACGTCCGGCGGGGCCTGTCGGATCTCGGCGATGCCGGCTTGGCGTTCGACGTGCTGATCGCCCACCACCAGCTCCCCCTGGCCACCGACGTCGCCCGCCGAGTCCCCGAGACGAGCTTCGTCCTCGACCACGGGGGCAAGGTCCCGATGCGGAGCACCGAGCTCGCGATGTGGGCGCGTGACCTCACCGAGCTCGCGGGCTGCCCGAACGTGGCCATGAAGGTCTCCGGAATCGTCACCGAGGACGACTGGCACGGCTGGTCGAACGTGCGGTTGCGCCCTGTGGTCGAGCATGCTCTGGCGACATTCGGGTCGGAGCGGCTGCTCTTCGGCTCCGACTGGCCGGTCGTCGAGCTGGCCGGCGGGTACGGCCGCTGGCTCACCGCCTACCTCGAGCTCACCGACGACCTGTCGCAGACCGAGCGCGACGCGATCGACGGTGTGAACGCGACCCGCATCTACGGGCTGTCATGACGGCCCTCCCCGCCCGCCCGCTCGGTGGCACCGGCGTGCACATCTCCGAGATCGGCTTCGGCGCGTCGACGCTGGGCAACCTGCACGGCCGATGACCGACGACGACGCCTTCCGGGCAGCGGAGCGCGCGCGGGAGCGGGGGTGCGGTACGTCGACACCCGCGCCGCACTACGGCCTGGGCCTGTCCGAGCACCGCTGGGGAGCGGTGCTGCAGGGACTCCCCCGAGACGACTTCGTCGTGTCCACCAAGGTCGGTCGCCTCATCCGTCCGAACCCACGGCCGGCGGGGCTCGACAACGACGGCTTCATCGTGCCGGGCTCGGTCGAGGATGCGACGTGTCAACTCCGCGACCGGAAGGCCGCCCGTCACGAGCGCCTCAGCCAGAGGGGTCGCACACCGTTCGTCGTCCGCGACGACGAACGGGACGAGCCAGTGGCCGTGAGAGAGCCAACGACGCCTATCGACCGCTCTGACGAGGGCCGTCCGATCGCGACTCAGGCACGAGTCGCAGGCCGGCGCGGTCGGGGCGGACGTGCGGCCCGTCCGTCTGGGCCCACCCGTCCAGCGGCACAGCCCGGGCGATCCGCGTCTCATCGATCGTCGTGCCGTGACCGGGCTTGTCCCCGAGCACGATGCCGCCATCGGCGATCTCATAGTCCACCGTCATGCCGAGCGGGGCTCCGAGGTCCTGCAACTCGGCCGAGAGGTGGTTCGGAACGGCCGCGGCGGCATGGAAGACGGGGTTCGCCGTCGACCCGACAGGACTGATGGGCAGGTCGCGGCTGTGCGCGACTGCCGCGACACGCAGGAAGTGCGTGATCCCCCACATGCTGCCGACCTGGACGATGTCGACGGCCCCAGCGTCCAGAAGCGGCTTGAACTGCTCCAGCCCGGTGAGGTTCTCGCCGGTGGCGACCCCCGCGCGAACAGCGCGACTGACCATTGCCATGCCGTCGGCGTCCCACCGCCGCAACGGCTCCTCGACCCAGGACAGGTCGACCTTCTCCTCGACAGCGTGGATGTATCGGATCGCCTGCTTGCGGTTCCAGGACTCGTTGGCATCCAGCATGATGCCCGGTCGGGGCGTGTTGACCGAGAAGATGTCGCGCACGCGCGCCAACCTGACGAGGTCGCTGTCCAGGTTCAGGCCGCCCTTCACCTTGACGCTCGTGAACCCGCGCGCCACCCACTCGCCGTACAGGTCGCTGAGCTCGTCGTCGGGGATCGCGATCTCCAGCGCCGAGGCATACGCGGGCACGAACCGGTCGCGCGCCCCGAGAGTGCGCCATAGCGGCTCGTCGGCGATCTTCGCCTTCAAGTCCCAGAGCGCCATGTCCAGTGCGCCGATGCCGCCGAATGTCGCACCCACGTGCCCGCCCTTGAACACACGGGCCAGCATGCGGTCGTACAGCGCGACCACCGCGCGCGGGTCCTCGCCCTCGATCGCAGGAAAGACGCGGTCGATGTCCACGTGCGACCCGACACCGATCCCCTCGAGGCCCTCGTCCGTCTCGAGGATGACGATCGGCACCTCGGTGATGCCGTCCCGGATGAAGCCGTTGACATCGCCGACGGGGCGCCCCCAGTCCTGGAGTGTCGTCACGGTCCGGTACGCGGTGATTCTCATTCGCTCACATGTCCTCTTCGGCGCTCGGTCGGCCGCAGTGCCGCCACGAAAAGAGCATACATCACACGTCTACACAGTAGCTGCCTCCGCATATACTCCCGCCATGACCGTTCCTGACCCGGCCGCAGAGGGCCCGCGCATCCCTTCCATCCAGGATCGGATGCCTGCGCAACGCCTGGGCGTGGCGGTCGTGGAGGCGCTGGTCAACGTGATCGTCACGGGGCAGCTCGCGCCTGGCGACACGCTGCCGCCGGAGGTCCCGCTCGCCAAGCAGTTCGGGGTCAGCCGGACTGTGCTGCGCGAGTCGGTCAAGCGACTGGAGGAAAAGGGCCTGGTGTCGGTCGGTCAGGGTCGCGGGACCACGGTGCAGCCGACCCGATCGTGGAACATGATGGACCGCGTCGTCCTGACGGCTCTCATCGCGCACGACGAGACGCTCGGAGTTCTCGACGAGCTCAGCGTCGTCCGCGCCCGCCTCGAGGCCGCCATGGCCGCCGACACCGCCCGCGTCCGCTCGTCGGAGGAGCTCGAGACGCTGCGACAGGCCCTGGAGTCCATGCGCGCGTCGCTGGACGACCCCACCGCCTTCGGCGCGTCCGACGTGCGCTTCCACGACATCGTCATGGAGATCTCCGGCAACCGCCTCGCCGAGAGCATCGCCCGGTCCCTGTTCGAGCGGGCGCGCGACAGCGCGCGGTACCACGGGATGACACCGCCGTCGTTCCACGAGCGGACGCTGCGCGAGCACGAAGCAGTGTTCGCGACGATCGAGGCCCGCACCACCGAGGCCGCTGAGCACGCGATGTACTCGCACATCATCGACGCCTGGCAACGCCGCCGCCTGCCGGACCACTCGGGCACCAAGCCGCGCCGCATGTAGGCGCCGCGGGGATCACGTCGACGGAGATGGATCCGGGATCTCGGTCGGCCAGTGTTCCGAGACGGTGACGCAGGACCGTGCCCATCCCGATGACCAGGCTGGTGGCCGACGCTACGAAGGACCCCGGCCGTCGCGAACCGTCCTGGCAACAGCTCACCCCCACAGGCGAGGCGACGACGCCGTGACGACAAGGTTGCGCTAAGACCACACGGTGCACCGTCAACAAGCCGTCAAGGCTGCCGCTGACGTGCTGACGAAGGCGTAGACCAACGGGTGCGGCCCCGGTGCGGGCCGTCGGGAGACCCCGCGAGTGGTCCTCCGTCCGTCGTCGAAGGTGCAGTGAGACCCATGGCCGATGTGGCCTTCCTCGCGTTGACCGTGGTGTTCTTCGCCGCCGTCGCGCTGCTCGCACGCCGGGCTGACCACTCATGAGCGGGCTCGACGTCGCCGGCCTCGTCGTCGCCGGCGCACTCCTGGTGTACCTGGTGGTCCAGCTGTTGCGTGCGGACAAGGTCCGATGAGCGCGACGTGGACCGCGGTCGGTCAGATCGGGATCGTCGTCCTGGTGCTGGCTGCCGCGCACAAGCCGCTCGGCGACTACATGTTCGGGGTGATGACCTCGACGAGGCACCTCGCCGTCGAGCGCGCCGGCTACCGGGTCATGCGGGTTGACCCCGACGCCGAGCAGAGGTGGAGCACCTACCTGCTCTCCCTGCTCGGGTTCTCCCTCGCGTCGGTCCTGCTCCTGTTCGGCCTGGGACGCCTGCAGGACCGGCTTCCCCTCGGCATCGGCATGACGCCGCTGGACCCGGCCGGCGCCTGGAACACCGCCGTCTCGTTCGTCACCAACACGAACTGGCAGTGGTACTCCGGTGAGGCCGCCATCGGGCACCTCATGCAGATGGCCGGGCTCGCCGTGCAGAACTTCTTGTCCGCAGCCGTCGGTCTGGCCGTCGTCGCCGCCCTGGCCCGGGGGTTCGCGCGGTCCGGAACCGACGGCCGGGTCGGCAACTTCTGGGCCGACCTGGTGCGGGGCACGGTCCGCATCCTGCTCCCGCTGGCGTTCGTCGCGGCGCTGGTGCTGGTGGCCGGAGGAGTGATCCAGAATCTGAACGCCCCTACCGAGATCACGACCCTCGCGGGCGGCACCCAGTCGGTGCTCGGTGGGCCGGTCGCCTCCCAGGAGGCCATCAAGCAGCTGGGCACCAACGGCGGCGGGTTCTTCAACGCCAACTCCGCGCACCCGTTCGAGAACCCGACACCGTGGACCAGTGCGTTCGCCGTGGTCCTCATGTTGCTGATCCCGTTCACGCTGCCGCGCCTGTTCGGCCGCATGGTCGGCGACCGCCGGCAGGGCTGGGCGATCCTCGCCGCGATGTCGACCCTGTGGGTCACCGCAGTCGGCCTGCTCACCTGGGCCGAGATGGCCGGGCCCGGCCTGGCCCCCGCGGCCGCCGGTGGCGCGATGGAGGGCAAGGAGGTCCGCTTCGGTGAGGCTGCCTCTGCCCTGTTCGCCGCGTCGACCACGATGACCTCGACCGGTGCGGTCAACTCGACGCACGACTCGCTGACTGCGCCGGGCGGCGGCGTCGCGCTGCTCGGGATGCTGCTCGGTGAGGTCTCCCCCGGCGGTGTCGGCAGCGGACTGGTCGGGATGGTCGTGCTGATCATCGTCGCGGTGTTCCTGGCCGGGCTCATGGTCGGGCGCACCCCGGAGTACCTGGGCAAGAAGATCGGCCGCCAGGAGATCACCCTCGTCGCGCTGTACGTGCTGACGATGCCCGCGGTCGTCCTGATCGGCTCCGCCGTCGCCATCTCGACGCCCGCCGGGCTGGCCGGGCAGCTGCAGGGCGGTCCACACGGGCTCTCGGAGGTCGTCTACGCGTTCGCCTCCGCCGGGAACAACAACGGCTCCGCGTTCGGTGGGCTGACCAGCGGCACGCCGTTCTACACCACCCTGCTCGGCCTGGCGATGCTCATCGGCCGGTTCGTCCCCATCGCGCTCGTCCTGGCCCTCGCCGGACGCCTCGCGCACCAGAGGACGACCCCGGAAGGTGCCGGCACCCTGCCGACGCACACCCCGCTGTTCGTCGGCCTCCTGGTGACCGTGACCCTCGTGGTGGTCGGCCTCACCTTCGTCCCCGTCCTGTCCCTCGGTCCCGTCGTGGAGTCCCTGTCATGAGCACCACCCTTGTCGAGAAGCCGGCGGCCACGCCGCACGTCGTGCCGGCCGCCGCGTCGACGCTGTCCGCGCGGCAGCTCGCCGCCGCGATGCCGGGTGCCCTCCGGGGGCTGGACCCTTGCCGACTGTGGGACTCCCCCGTCATGTTCGTCGTCGAGGTCGGCGCCGCGTTCACCACCGTGCTCGCCATCGCCGAGCCGAGCCCGTTCGCGTGGTCCATCGCGGTCTGGCTCTGGCTCACGGTCGTCTTCGCCACGCTGGCGGAGTCCGTGGCCGAGGGCCGCGGGAAGGCTCAAGCGGCGAGCCTGCGCGCGACACAGCGCGAGACGACGGCCCGCAAGGTCGTCTCCGGCGACGTGACGGTCCAGGTCGCCTCGTCCACCCTCAAGGTCGGCGACGTGGTCATCGTCGTTGCCGGAGAGACGATCCCCGGCGACGGAGACGTCATCGACGGCGTCGCGAGCGTCGACGAGTCCGCCATCACCGGCGAGTCCGCCCCTGTCATCCGGGAGTCCGGCGGGGACCGGTCCGCGGTCACGGGTGGCACGGTCGTACTGTCCGACCGGATCGTCGTGCGCATCACCGCGCCCGCGGGCCAGACGTTCGTCGACCGGATGATCGCGCTGGTCGAGGGCTCGGAGCGGCAGAAGACCCCCAACGAGGTTGCCCTGAACGTCCTGCTCACCACCCTGACGATCATCTTCCTGCTCGCGGTGGTCACCCTGCAGCCGTTCGCCGTCTACTCGGGCGCCCGGCAGCCACTCATCGTGCTGGTCGCACTCCTGGTCTGTCTGATCCCGACGACCATCGGGGCGCTGCTGTCCGCGATCGGCATCGCGGGCATGGACCGCCTCGTGCGCCGCAACGTGCTCGCGATGTCCGGCCGCGCCGTCGAGGCCGCCGGCGACGTCGACGTCCTGCTGCTGGACAAGACCGGCACCATCACGCTCGGCAACCGCCAGGCCGCCGATCTGCTCCCCGCGGCCGGCATCGACCCGGCGCTGCTCGCCGACGCCGCGCAGCTCTCGTCGATGGCCGACGAGACCCCCGAGGGCCGCTCGGTCCTGGTCCTGGTCAAGGAACGGTTCGGGCTGCGCGAGCGACCCGAGGGTGACCTGGTCGGCGCCGCGCTGGTGCCGTTCCAGGCCCGCACCCGGATGAGCGGCGTGGACCTCCCCGCCGGCACCGACCGCCCCGCGCGCCTCGTGCGCAAGGGAGCCGCCGCCGCCGTCACCCACTGGGTGCGGTCCACCGGTGGGAACGCCGGCGACGACGTCGCTGCCACGGTGGACGCGATCTCCGCTTCCGGCGGTACACCGCTCGTCGTCGCGGAGCAGCTGGGCGACCGCCCGGCGCGCGTGCTCGGGGTGATCCACCTCAAGGACGTCGTGAAGGAGGGCATGCGTGAGCGGTTCGACGCCCTGCGTGCCATGGGCATCCGGACCGTCATGGTCACCGGCGACAACCCGCTGACTGCCAAGGCCATCGGCGCCGAGGCGGGCGTGGACGACGTGCTCGCGGAGGCCACCCCGGAGGACAAGCTGGCGCTGATCCGTCGGGAGCAGGAGGGCGGGCGACTGGTCGCGATGGCCGGGGACGGCACCAACGACGCACCCGCACTCGCGCAGGCCGATGTCGGGGTCGCCATGAACACGGGGACGACCGCGGCCAAGGAGGCCGGGAACATGGTCGACCTCGACTCGAACCCGACCAAGCTGCTCGAGATCGTGGAGATCGGCAAGCAGCTGCTCATCACCCGCGGCGCCCTCACGACGTTCTCGGTGGCCAACGACGTCGCGAAGTACTTCGCGATCCTGCCCGCGATGTTCGTCGTGGCGTTCCCGCAGCTCGGCGTGCTGAACGTCATGCACCTGAGCAGCCCGCAGTCGGCGATCCTGTCGGCCGTCATCTTCAACGCGCTGATCATCGTGGCGCTGCTGCCGCTGGCGCTGCGCGGGGTCCGGTACCGGCCCTCGTCGGCGTCCGCGCTGCTGCGCCGCAACCTCCTGGTCTACGGCCTCGGCGGCGTCATCGCCCCGTTCCTCGGGATCAAGCTCATCGACCTGCTCGTCACCGCCCTGGGGATGTCCTGATGACCACCGTCCTGCGCCCGCACCACTCCACGGGCTCCGACACCGTCTCCTTCGCCCGTCAGACCTGGGCCGGGCTGCGGGTGCTGCTCGTACTCACTGTGGTCCTCGGCCTGGTCTACCCGCTGGCCGTCACCGGGGTCTCCCAGCTGCTGTTCCGCTGGCAGGCCGACGGGTCGTTGGTGTCCGCTTCGGGTGAGCATGTGACCAGCGCGGAGGACCCGGTCGGCTCGTTGCTGATCGGCCAGTCGTTCGACGGGCCGCTGTGGTTCCACCCCCGCCCGTCCGCCGCAGGCGACGGATACGACACCCTGGCCTCGGCCGGGTCCAACCTCGGACCGCTCAACCCGGACCTCGTCGCCACCATCGACGAACGCCGCACCGCGGTCGCCGCCGAGGAGGACGTCGACCCGGAGAGCGTCCCGGCGGACGCACTGACCGCGTCAGCGTCGGGCCTGGACCCCGACATCTCCCCCGCTTACGCCGAGCTGCAGGTCGCCCGGATCGCGCGGGCTCGCGACATCTCCGAGCAGGACGTGCGCGCGCTGGTTGACACCGTCACGGTCGGGCGTGATCTCGGCGTGCTCGGCGAGCCGCGGGTCAACGTCCTGCGCCTCAACCTCGCCCTGGAGACACTGGGCTCATGATCAGGCCCGACGACGATGGCTCGGGGGCGGACCGCCCGCGTCGGGGTCGGTTGACCGTCTATCTCGGCGCCGCTCCCGGTGTCGGCAAGACGTACGCGATGCTCGACGAGGCCCACCGGCGGCTGTCCCGCGGGACCGACGTGGTGGTGGGCCTCGTCGAGGCGCACGGCAGGCTCGCGACCGCCGCGCTGCTGGAGGGTCTGGAGGTGCTGCCGCGGCGAGCGCTGACCCATCGCGGCAGCGAGTTCACCGAGCTCGACGTCGAGGCCGTCCTCGCCCGGGCGCCGCAGGTCGCGATGATCGACGAGCTCGCGCACACCAACGTCCCGGGAAGCCTGCACCCGAAGCGCTGGCAGGACGTGCACGACATCCTCGACGCCGGCATCGACGTCGTCACGACGGTCAACGTGCAGCACCTGGAGTCGCTGAACGACGACGTCGAGGCCATCACCGGCGTGAAGCAGCGCGAGACCGTGCCCGACCACGTGGTGCGGGACGCCGACCAGGTCCAGCTCGTCGACCTCCCCCCGGAAGCGCTGCGCCGCAGGCTCGCGCACGGGAACGTCTACCGGGCCGAGCAGATCGACGCCTCCCTCACCCAGTACTTCCGGGTGGGCAACCTCACCGCCCTGCGCGAGCTCGCGCTGCTGTGGCTGGCGGACCGGGTCGACGACGCGCTGACCACCTACCGCCGCGAGCACAGGATCGAGTCGCCGTGGCCGGCGCGCGAACGCGTCGTCGTCGCCGTCACCGGCGGTCCGGAGGGGGACACCCTGCTGCGCCGCGGCGCCCGGATCGCCCAACGGGCCGCGGGCTCCGAGCTCCTGGCCGTCCACGTCCTGGCCACCGACGGCCTGCCCAGCGCCCCGCCGGCTCGGATCGCGGAGCAGCGCCGCCTCGTCGAGTCCCTCGGTGGCACGTTCCACACCGTCGTCGGCGAGGACGTGCCCACCGCCGTGGTCGACTTCGCGCGCGGTGTGAACGCCACCATGGTCGTCGTCGGGGTCTCCCGGCGCAGCCGCTGGCGTGAGGCGGTCCGGGAGAGCAACGGCACCGAGATCGCTCGCCTCGCCGGGATGATCGACGTCCACCTGGTCACCCACGAGCGCGCCCGCTCCGGCCGCCGCCATGCCGGTCGAGCGTCCGCACTGTCGCGCCCGCGCCGGATCGGTGGCTGGGTCCTCGCTCTCGTCGGACCCGTGCTGCTCACCGTCGCGCTCGGCGCCGCGCGCGACCTGGTCAGCCTTCCCACCGACCTGATGCTCTTCCTCGCGCTCACCGTCCTGGTCGCGCTGGTGGGCGGACTGTGGCCGGCCATCGTCAGCGCCGTGGTCGGTTTCCTCCTGCTCAACTGGTTCTTCACGCTGCCGACCGGCCGGCTGACGATCGCCGAGCCAGAGAACGCACTCGCCCTCGGCGTGTTCGTGCTGGTGGCAGCCGGGGTCGCCTCGGTCGTGGACGTCGCCGCTCGACGGACGACCGAGGCGTTCCGCGCACGGGCCGAGGCGTCTGCGCTGGCCGCCGTCTCCCGGTCGGTGCTCTCCGGCGAGGACACGGCCGCCGCGCTGGTGGCGCGACTGCGCGAGACGTTCACGCTCGAAGCCGTCGCGCTCCTGTCGAAGAACGGATCCCGGTGGGACGTCCTGTCCACCGACGGCGCCGAGCCCGCCCTCGACCCCGAGACCGCGACCGCCGTCCTGGTCGTCGACGAGAACCGGGTGCTCACCCTGACCGGTCGGGTCCTGCCTGCGAGCGACCGCCGCGTGCTCGAGGCCTTCGCCTCGCAGGTCGGCATCGTGCTCGAGCAGGAACGGCTGCGCGCCCAGGCCGAGCAGGCGCGGATCCTCGGCGAGGCGGACGCCACCCGCACTGCTCTGCTGGCCGCCGTCTCGCACGACCTGCGCACCCCCCTGGCGACCATCCGCGCATCGGTGGACGGCCTCACCTCGACGGACCTGCACCTCGACGAGGCCGACCGGGCCGCGCTCGTGGGCACGCTCGAAGAGTCGACCGCGCGGCTGGAACGACTGATCGACAACCTGCTCGACCTGTCCCGCCTCCAGACCGGCAGCGTCCGTCCCGTGCTGCGTGCCACGAGCCTCGACGAGATCGTGCCCTTCGCGGTCGAGGGCTACTCCCCCGGCACAGTCGTCCTCGACGTCCCCGACGACCTGCCCCTGGTGCACACCGACGCGGGACTGCTGGAGCGGGTCGTGGCCAACCTCGTCTCGAACGCCGTCCGCCACGCACCCGCCGACAGCCCTGTCGTCGTCAGCGCCTCGACCGTCGGGCGTGGGATCGTCGTGCGTGTCGTCGACAAGGGTCCCGGCATCCCGGACGAGCTCAAGGACCACATGTTCGACGCCTTCCAGCGCCTCGGTGACACCACCGGCACCGGTCTCGGCCTCGGTCTGGCGGTCGCCGATGGCCTCGCGACGGCCGTCGGGTCCGAGCTGAGCGTCGAGGACACCCCAGGGGGCGGCCTGACCATGCTCGTGACCGTCCCCCTCGCCGAGGCAGGTCCGTGATGGCGGGCAACAAGATCCTGGTGGTCGACGACGAACCCGGCCTCGCCCATGCCTTGTCGATCACCCTGCGCGCGTCCGGCTGGGACGTGACGACCGCCGGCGACGGGGCATCAGCCATCTCGAGCGCCGCGTCGCACGCCCCTGACGTCGTGCTGCTCGACCTCGGCCTGCCCGACATGAGCGGGCTGGACGTCATCACCGCCATCCGTGGCTGGAGCCGCGTCCCGATCGTCGTCCTGTCCGCGCGGCAGCACGGCGAGGACAAGGTCGACGCCCTCGACGCCGGCGCCGACGACTACGTCACCAAACCGTTCGCCATGAACGAGCTGCTCGCCCGCCTGCGCGCCGCGGTCCGCCGGGCGACCCCACCCACCGACTCGGACGACGCCGTCGTGGTTGCGGGCGAGCTCACCATCGACCTCGCCCGCAAGCGCGTCCTGCGGGACGGCGTCGAGGTGCGGCTCAGCCCGACGGAATGGTCGATGCTCGAGGTGCTGGTACGCAACCGCGGCCGCCTCGTCGGGCGCCGCCAGCTCCTCCAGGACGTCTGGGGACCTGGATACTCCGACGAGACCAACTATCTTCGCGTCTACTCGGCACTGCTCCGACGCAAGCTCGAGCGGGACCCGGCTCACCCGCGGCACCTCATCACTCAGCCCGGGATGGGCTACATCTTCGAGGTATGACGGCCTGCGCGGACGTCGTACTTCTCCCTGCGGAACGGCCGTTCTGCGTGCGGGATGCCCGGCTACGGCTTCCCCTTCGGCTTCGGCTTCGGCTTGGGCTTCGAGGTCGCCGCCGCCGCCGCCGCCTTCGCCTTCGCGGCAGCAAGCGCGGTGGCGAACGCCGCCTTCACCGCGTCGTCCAGCCTGAAGGCGTCCATCTCGCCCTCGAGGCTCTTGTACGTCGCAAGGACCTCGTCGCGCACCCGGACGGCGAGGTCGCGGACGTCGTCGATGTCGACGCTCGCCGGGTTGGTCGTGAGGGCGTTCCACTGCGTGAGGAACAACGTGAGGACGGCGTCGACCGCCCGCAGCCGTGCGCGGAGAGCAGCTTCGACCGGGGTCGGTTGCTTGAGCGCTGCAAGCTGCTGGAGGTGCAGCCGCAGGGCACCTGCCTGCCATGCAGCGAACGTCGCGACGTGCGGCGCGGTGGTCCCCGGCGTGGCGCCCCCGGCGAAGTCGTCCAGCCCGACGAACGCGGAGCCGTGCTTGATGAGGAACTCGAGGAACTGCTTGTGCGGGCCGTACATCACGGCGAACATGCGCTCGGCCTGCCCCACCAGCTCGGGGTCGAGCGCGGCCGGGTACGTCGCCGCCTTGACGGCATTGACGACCTTCAGGGGCATCCCGGTGGCCGCGGCGACCTGAGCAACCCGCTGACCATGGCTGAGCAGGTTCCGGATGATCAGGACGTCCTGGTCGGCGTGCCGCGCCTCGTGGTACAGCGTCCCCACCACCTCGGTGACCTCGGGCTCGGTGAGCTGGCCGAGCGTCGTCGGCGGAGGCGTGCGGTCGCTGAACGCCGAGGTGTTCACGGTCAGGGTCCAGCTGGAGGACTCGAACGACCCGTTCGGGCCGCTTCCGGGGCCGATGTTCCACGTCACGGGCGGGACGCCGGCTGCCCTCAGCTCGACGGCGATCGACTTCTTCAGCGCCCGGGCGAAGTCACGCAGGGACAGCCGGCTCTGCGTCGTCCGCAGCCTGACCGCGTCGGAGACGAACGCTCCCTGGCTCGGCGGCCGGTCCAGCCCGTACGGGGCGCGTTGCACGGTCGGTGCGGGCCCGATGCCCGAGGTGGTCCGCGCGGCCGGCGCGCCGCGGAGGAGCTGTCGCGCGACGTCGTTCCCGGCCGTCCGCTGCAGGTCGAGGATCGAGTCGCGGGTGACGTGGCCGCGACCCGGTACAGCGAGGCCCAGCGGGCGCGTCGCGCGCGGGGGGCGACGGTCGGCGGCCGACTCTCTCGGTGTCTCGGTGCGGTGATGTCGCACGGCGAACCTCCGGCAGACCCTCTCGGGAGGCAGCGTCGCGGTGTGCTGGCGGCGATGCGTGCGGTCCTGCTCCCGGCAACGAGCGTATTCGACGGGGGGCGCGGATCCCACCCCGGACACCGGTCACCGGTCCGGGCCCCTCGCTCCTCACGGAGCTCCCGCGTGGGATCTGACGGCCCGAGGCAAGGAGGCAGGACGGAGGGCGTCGCCGACCTGCACTACTCGGTCACCGACGAGGCCTCCCGAACCGCTGTGATCACGTCGAGGATCGCCTGGCTGGTCGCCTTGGAGTCGTTCTGGTCCGAGATGAGCTCGTCGTGGGTCGCGCCGGCAATGACGCGGTGACTGCTGCTGCTCGACATCCGAGCGATGCGCTCGTGGCTCGCGGTCAGCGCGGCGTCGCCGCCGGAGCCTGCGGTCAGGACGACCAGTGGTCGTGCGCCGAAGTCGGTGAACGATGCCGCCTGGCTCATGGAGCTGTTGGCCTGGGCGAACTCGTCGAGGAAGCTGCGAAGGTTGCTCCCGGTGGCGGTGGTTCTGTGCACCTCGCTCGCGGACTCGGGCGGCAGGCCGGCACCTTCGGTCGTCGCGTACAGGCGCGTCAGGCCCAGCCGTGCAGAGGTGGAGATCAGGGTGGCGACCCGGTCCACGGGGTCGTAGCCCTTCGGGCGGTCGGAGCCTGCAGGAAGGGGTCGATCGCGGGGGGCGGTCGTGTCGACGATGACCAGCCCGGCGATCTGGTCGGGGTAGCGGGCGGCGTACGTCAGCGCGTAGAGGCCCCCGAAGGAGTGACCGGCCAGCACGTACGGGCCGGGAACGTTCGCCTCCTGCAGCAGCTCGTGCAGGTCGACGGCGATCTGCGTCGCGTCCTGGGCGGTCTCGACCGGGTCGCTGCCGCCGCGGCCGGGGCGGTCGTACACGCAGACGCGGGTAGTCGTTGCGACCCGGGGTGCGATCCATCCCAAGTGCGCGGACATCGCGCCGCCACCGGGCTGCAGCACGACGGTCGGACTGCCGGAACCGGTGCACTCCAGGTGCAGCAACCGCCCACCGACGTCGATCGACTGTCCGGGCATCGACGTCGACGGGTCGGTCGCTGCGCCGAGCGTCTCGTACACCCCGCCCACCGCGGCCACCGCCAGCATCGCGATCACCGGGTACAGCAGCCAGCGCCGGCTCCGGCTCCGCAGGTGGCGGCGGGACTGAACGATCATCCAGGCGACCAGCACCAGCACGGCCGGCGGCCAGACCCAGCCCAGGACCGGGTCCACCGACGATCCCAGCGTCAGGAGGAGGAACCCGCCGACGCCCATGACGACGGCAGGGACGGCCGCCCAGGCCTGGGGCTGGTTCGTCATCCGCACCGACAGGACAGCGAGCATCGCCCAGCCAAGGGCGAGCCCGCAGAGCACCGCCCCCGTGATGGTCGCTTCCTGCGGGGGGACGAAGGGTGCGGCGGCCAGGAGCAGCGCGGTCAGGAGACCGCTGATCAGCGAGCCGGCCACGACCCGTCCGATGGGTCCAGATCGTGCGGACGAGCGCACGCTCGACCAGTCCTTCGTCGTCTCGCGGTTCTCGTAGGTGGTGGCCATGATGAGCGCTCCTCAGCCTGGATGGTGGACGCCGTGGGGATCCGAATCGCCGTCGAGACGAGCCTCGCGGTCGCCCGGTCTGCTCGCCCCGGTCAAAGTGCCGGGATCGGACGATCCCGGTGTGCCGGGCTGGGTAGCGTCGGGGTGTGCTGCACGGGCGGGACGTCGAACGAGCGCGACTGGCCGCGCTCGTCGACGGCGCCCGGCAGGGGCGTGCGGGCACGCTGGCGCTGCACGGCGACCCGGGGACGGGCAAGACCGCGCTGCTCGACGACCTCGCCGAGACCTGCCATGGGGTGACGCTGCTCCGGACTCAAGGGATCGAGTCGGAGTCGCCGCTGGCGTTCGCCTCCCTGCACCGGCTCCTGCGTCCGCTGCTCAGCCGGCTGAGCCGCATCCCGCCGCCACAGGCCCGGGCTCTCGGCGTCGCGTTCGGTCGTCAGGACGGAGACCCGGTCGACCCGTTCCTCGTCGCCGTCGCGACGCTGTCGCTGGTCACCGAGGCGGCCGAGCACCAGCCCGTGCTCGCGATGGTGGACGACGCCCACTGGCTCGACGCCGCGTCCGCCGATGCGATGCTCTTCACAGCCCGCCGACTGGATGCCGATCGGGTCGTTCTGCTGTTCTCGGTCCGCGACGGGCCGGGGACGACGTTCCCGCACCCGGGGGTGCCCTCGCTGCTCGTCGGCGAGCTCGACGAGACCTCCGCGAGGGCAGTCGTCGAGGACCACACGGGCGCCGGCCCCACGGACGCCATGGCGTCCGATCGGGTGCTGCGTCAGGCCGGCGGGAACGCGCTCGCCCTGGTCGAGCTCTCCGCCGCCCTGACCTTGGACCAGCTGCACGGGGCCGAACCTGCGCCCACGCCGCTGCCCATGACCGCCGCCATGGAGCGAGTCTTTCTCGACCGCGCTCGGCGCCTGCCAGAGCCGGTGCAACGCCTCCTCCTGATCGTCGCGGCCGACGACTCCGGACGCGTCGCCACCGTGCGTCGCGCGGCCGAGATCCTCGCCATCCCGGACCGCGCCCTGGCGGACTCGGAAGCGTCGGGCCTCATGGTCCGGGAAGGGGACAGCCTTCGGGTCCGGCATCCTCTCGTGCGTTCGGCCCTCTACCAGGCCGCGTCCCCGAGCGTGCGCCGGGACGTGCATCGCGCGCTGGCGGCAGCACTCGAGGGCGTCGGCGAACCGGACCGCCAGGTGTGGCACGCCGCGTTCGGGGCGGACGGGCCGGACGCGGGACTCGCGGCCCGCCTCGACAGCGCCGGTGGTCGCTCCGAACGACGCGGAGGTCATGTCTCGGCGGCCGACCTCTTCGAGCGCGCGGCTGAGCTCTCCCCTGACCCCGACCTGCGGGCGGAACGACGGCTCTCTGCCGCGCGCAGCGCCTGGGCCGCCGGCCAGACGACCCGCGCCCGGTCGCTCGCCACCGCTGCCCGGATCGAGGCCGACGACCCCGTGCTGCTCGCGGACGTCGACCGGCTTCGTGGCCGGATCGAGGTGAACGTCGGGTCGGCGGCCGCTGCCCACCGCATCTTCGTGTCCGCGGCCGTCGCCGCGGCCGACGCGGCGCCAGGTCGCGCACTCGATCTCGCGGTCGCCGCCGCAGGCCTCGCGGCTTACGGCGGAGACAGCGAGCTCCGCCTCGACCCGTCCGTCGCGCTCCGATCCCGGCACGGGCCGGACGAACCACGCACCCAGACGCTGCACGACCTGCTGCTGGCCATGACCGCTGCGTCCCAGCACGCCTGGCCTGAGGCCGTCGAACGCCTGAGAAGCGCCGCCCAGAACCGCACCGACGCGGACCCGGACCTCCTGGCGCACCTCGGACAGGCCGCCGTGCACCTCGGCGACGACGCCACGGCGGCGCAGGCCTTCGCGGCGATGCTCGACACCGGACGTCAGAGGGGCGCGGGGATGACCGTGCTGTACGCGCTCCCCCGCCAGGCGTTCCCGCTGTTCCTGTCCGGTCAGTGGTCCGCTGTCGGAAGGTCCTCCGCCGAGGCGCACCGCCTGAGCACCAGCGTCGATCAGCGGGCCCCGTCCGCCACCCCGCTCGCGTGGCTCGTACTGCTCCAAGCGCTCCGGGGCGAGGACGGGGCGCCCGAGGTCCGCGCCGAGCTCGACGACGTCGTCGAGCACCACCCGCTCGGCATACTCGCCGCTCCGACAGCCGACCTGATCCGTTGGGCTGACGGCGCCCGTGCTGGTCAGACGGGCGCCACCGACGTCGCGCTCCACCACGTCGCTCAGATGCGCGTGCCTGCCCTCACCCGGATGGCAGCGATCGACCGCATCACTGCCGCGGTCCACGCCGACCAGCCCGAGCAGGCGACCGCATGGCTGGACGAGCTCGTGCCGTTCGCCGAGGGCACCCGATGGCCCTGGGCGCTCGGAGCGGTCGAGCACGCCCGCGCGCTGCTCTCGCCGCAGGCACGAGCACCCGAACACTTCGAGCTCTCGCTGACCCACTACACGAACGCCGCCCGACCGTTCGACCTCGCCCGCACGCACCTCGCCTACGGTCAGTACCTACGACGCGCGCAGCATCGCGTCGACGCGCGCCTGCACCTGCGCCGGGCACTGGCGAACTTCGAGGACCTGCGTGCCGCGCCCCTGAGCGCCGTCGCCGCCCGCGAGCTGCGCGCAGCCGGTGAGACGGCACGCACCCGCGACGTCAGCACCCTGGTGCAGCTCACCCCGATGGAGCTCCAGGTCGCACAGCTGGTCAGCCAGGGGATGTCGAACAAGGAGGTCGCCGCCCACTGCTGGGTGTCGCCGCGAACCGTCGCCTTCCACCTGCGTAACTGCTTCGCCAAGACCGGCGTCAGCTCCCGCGGCGAGCTCGCACAGCTCTCACTCGCGTGACGCCACCTCCCCGTCTGACGATGCGCACGGCCCGCGCTCCGGCACTGGGTCGGTGAGGGCCCAAAGGCCCACCTCGGGCGCCGTGTGCTCCCGCACAGTGGGGTTCGAGTGCTCGGTGCACGGACCCCGGAACGCGCACGCATCGTCGACCACGTGATCCCGACGGTCTGAGCCGCCGAGATCGACAGGAGAACCCCATGACCACGACCACCGCCACCGACACCGAGATCGACGCCGCCGCGCTCGCCCAGTACGTCGACCACACCCTGCTCAAGCCCGAGGCCACGGCCGCGGACGTCGCCGCGTTCGTCGCCGAAGGGGCGCGTCTCGGCGTCTACTCGGTGTGCGTCTCGCCCTCGTTCCTGCCGCTGGACCTCACCGAGGCGCCGGACCTGCGGCTCGCTGTGGTGTGCGGCTTCCCCTCCGGCGAGCACCACAGCGCGGTCAAGGCTGCCGAGGCGGCGCTGTCGATGCAGCAGGGCGCCGACGAGGTGGACATGGTGATCGACATCGGCGCAGCCAAGGCCGGGAACTTCGCCGCGGTCGAGGCTGACATCGCCGCCGTCCGGGCCGCCGTGCCGGCCCCCGGGGTGCTGAAGGTCATCATCGAGTCCGCGGCCCTCGACGACGCGCAGATCGTGGGCGTCTGCCTCGCGGCTGTGGCCGCGGGCGCCGACTTCGTCAAGACGTCCACGGGGTTCCACCCGGCCGGCGGCGCCACGGTGCATGCCGTCGAGCTGATGCGCGCGACCGTGGGTCCCGCGTTGGGCGTCAAGGCCTCCGGGGGCATCCGCACGGCCGCCGACGCCGTCGCGCTCATCGACGCGGGCGCAACCCGCTTGGGTCTGTCCGCGACGGGCCTCGTCGTCGCCGGCCTGGACGGGGGCGCCGGCTACTGACCGGCGTATGCGAGCGTCGCTGACGTCGACCGCGTGCGTGCGCACGAGGGCCGGGAGCGGCACAGCGCCCAGCGGAGCGGTCAGCCCGCGTCGGGCACGTCCGCCGAACCGGCTCGCTCGGCCCGATAGGCCCGCACGGCACTGTGCACGGTGGGATAGAAGTGGTCGGGCCCGAACCGGCTGCCGACACCGAAGCGCACCAGGCGGTCCTTGACCGGGCCCTTCATCTCCGCGAACACCAGGTCGACCCCGAGCGCGGCGAGGTGGTCGTCCAGCTCGACGAGCTCGTCGAGCGCGGTCGTGTCGAGGCCCGTGATCGGCTCCGACGCGATGATCACGCGGCGCACCGGTGCGGGTGCATCCGCGACGAGTCCGCGAACCCAGGTGTCGAACACCTCGCCGTTGGCGAAGAAGAGGGGTGCGTCGAAGCGGGCGATCACCAGGCCCGGGACCCGCTCGCCCTCGGGGTGCCGGCTGAGGTCGTGGAACCCCGGAACACCGTCCACGCTGACCAGCTCGGCGCGGTACGGCTCCCATGCCCGGCGCACGAACACCGCGAGCGACAAGGCCACGGCGACGGCGATGCCCTGCAGCACGCCGACGAACGCCACGCCGAGGAACGCCGCGACCAGCAGCGCCGCGTCGCTCCGGCTCATCCGCACGAGCCGGACGAACGTGTGCACGTCGACGAACGAGGACGCGGCGGCGATGACGACCGCGGCCAGCGTCGCCGACGGCAGGTACTCGGACAGGCCGGGCGCGACCAGCATGAAGACGACGAGCAGCACCGCGGCCACGACGCCGGTCAGCTGCGTGCGCGCGCCCGCCTGGACCGCGACCGGCGTGCGCGACGCACTGCCCGAGACGGGGAAGCCACCGAGCAGCCCGGTCGCGAGGTTCGAGGCGCCCAGCGCGCCCATCTCCTGGCTGCCGTCGACGGCCTCCCCGCGGCTGCCGCCGAGCGCGCGCGAGAGCACGGTCGTGTCGGCGAAGGTGATGAGCGCGATGCCTGCCGCCGGACCGACGAGTGCGAGCACGTCCGCCGGTGCGACGCCCGCGAGAGCCGGTGCGGGCAGGCCCGACGGCAGGGCGCCGACGACGGGGATCTGGTCGGCGAGCCCGAGCACAGCGGTCAGCACGCACGCCCCGACGACCGCCAGCACGATGCCCCTCGCGGTGGCACCCAGCGCGCGCGCCACGACGATGACCGCGAGAGATCCCAGGCCGATCGCGGCCGCCGCGCCGTCGACCTGGCCGTCGGCGACGCCGGTGACCGCCTGACCCAGGTGTTCCCAGACCGAGCCGGGAGGCACCGCGACGCCAAGGAGCTTGGGCAGCTGGCCGGCGATGACGACCAGCGCGATCCCGTTCATGTACCCGACGCGGATCGGCATCGACAGGAGGCCGGTGAGGAACCCGAGCCGCAGCACGCGACCGCCGACGAGCATGAGCCCCATGAGCACCGCCAGCATGCCGGCCAGGGCGACCGCACGGTCGGCGTCGCCGAGCGCGAGCGGCAGCACCGCGGCACCGATCATCGGCGCGAGCGACGAGTCGGGCCCGAGCACGAGCACCCGCGACGGACCGACGAGCGCGTACACGAGAAGCGGGACGATCGTCGCGTACAGGCCCGTCACCGGTGGCAGCCCTGCGGCCGTGGCGTACGCCATGCCGGCAGGTATGGCGACGGCGACGAGCGTCGCCCCGGCGACCAGGTCCCGTCGTAGCCACGCGCGCTCGTAGCTCCGGGCCACACCGACGCCGGGGAGCACCCGTACGACCCGCCCGCGGTCCATCTCCCGAGCCTAGGACCGGGCACCTGACGGAGACCCGGGCCGGACGTCCCCGACACACCGCTGCTCCGAGCACGGTCCTCGGCCCGTGCCACCGGAGGGTTGAGGACCGACGCCGACCGCAGAGGCAGCGGTGGACCGGACCTGCCTCATGCCTCCGTGCCGATCACCCCGATGGAGACACCAGGGTTCTCGCGGGGGTTGAGCGACACCCGTGCGCGAGAACGGCACGCTCGCCGTCGTCGCGACCACGGTCTCGTTGCACGCCCCGGCCGCGGCTGATCGACTCGCCCGCTGGCCCTCAGCGGCCCAGCAGCGGTCGCGGGTTGACGGTGGAGCCGTTCACGTACACCTCGAAGTGCAGGTGGCACGCACCAGACAGACCCGTGTTGCCGGCGTAGCCGATCAGCTGCCCCCTGGCGACGTCCTGCCCTGCCCTGACGACCGAGCGGGTCAGGTGGTTGGAGCTGCTCATCACGGAGCTTCCCTCGACCGTGCCGTAGTCGAGCATGACCTGGTTGCCGAACCCGTTGCGCCACTGCGACCAGAGCACGGTCGCGTCGCGCGGCGCATACAGGGGCGTATTGCACCCGGTGCGCAGGTCGATCCCGGCGTGCAGGCGCACGTAGCCCAGGATCGGGTGCAGCCGCATGCCGTACTCCGAGGTCACGTACATGGGGTTGATCGACGTCGGGTTGGCGAACAGAGCTCCGGACACTGACCCCACCGGAGGCTGAACCTGCGCCGGCGCGGGTGGTGGTGGGGGTGGTGGTGGTTCCCGCCCGGCGGCTTCGGCAGCGGCGCGCGCAGCGGCTTCGGCGGCCGCACGCGCCGCCGCCTCGGCGGCACGTGCCGCGGCCTCGGCAGCCTCGCGAGCGGCTCGTTGCTCGGCGATGATCGCGACGAGCTCGCGCTCGATGGCGGCCCGCTCGGCGTCGATCTCGGTCTGCTCGGCCTCGGCCTGCGTCTTGAGGGACGCGATCGCGTCCTGCTTGGCGCGCTGGTCAGCGATGAGCTGGTTGATCTCGTCCTCGCGCGCCTGGGCGACCCGCTGGGCCTCGGCGGCGGCGAGGACGTTCGCCTCGGCCTGCTCCTTCAGCTCGGCGACCCGATCGGTGACAGCGCCCAGCCGGGCCTCGCTGTTGCGGTTGTTCGCGTCGACCTGGCGCAGCTCGTCCAGGACGCGAGCCTGGCTGCGCAGCGCCGCATCGACGAGCCGGGCGTTGTCGAGGAAGTCGGTGGCGTCCTCGGCGTCGAGCATCACATCCATGGCGGAGACCCCGGGTGCACCCCGGTAGGCCTCCCGGGCCATCGCTCCCACCGAGGCCCGGAGCTCCATCTCGTCGGCACGGTCAGCGGCAATGGTCGAGGTGAGGCTGCCGCGCAGGTCCGTCGCGTCCTGGAGCCGGCTGGCGAGCATGGCTGCCTCGCGCTGGGTCGCCTCCAGCACCGCCCGGGCGTCCTCGAGCTCGGCCTGAGCCTCGGGCAGCCGCGCCTGGGTGGCCTGCAGGTCGAGCGCGGCCTGGCTCAGCTCGGCACTGAGACCCTCGATGGAGGCCTCCAGCTCCTCGGCCCGCCGGTCGGCTTCGCGGCTGCGCCGTTCCGCCTCGGTACGGCGGTCGTCGATGCCGTCGGCGTAGCTGGCGCCACCGGTACCCGTCAACGCCATCACCGCGGCGAGAAGGACAGCACCCGTCCGACGCCGCAGGCGACCCCGCGGCGCGGCTGAGGAGGCCGGCGGCCTGGACCGGACCGGCGGCTCGCGAGGGGGCATCGTCATGTGCGTGGCGGCCGGGTTCGGGGACAGGGAGCTGGCTCGGCCGGTCGCAGGGTAAGCGCGAGCCGTCGCGCGGGGCGGTCCTGACACGCGACGCGCACCGTGCCTCTTCCCACGAGCGGCTGAACCGCGTGGGACCTCCGGGCAGACGGTGGGGCCGCACGAATGGCTCGTGCTCCCGGCGACGGCTGGCGGAGCGGGGGCCAGCTCCTCTCATCGAGGGCGCGCCGCGGCCTCTCGGCCGCGTGAGGCGGACCACCGCTCCGGGGCTCGCCATCCTGATACCCCCCGGGGTATCGTAGATGCCATGGACGACACGGAGCCTCGCTCGGAGCACGACCGCCGCCGGATCGTCATCGTCGGCGGTGTCGCTGGTGGCATGAGCGCGGCGGCTCGAGCGCGGCGCCTGGACGAGCGGGCCCAGATCGTCGTGCTGGAGCAGTCGGACTACGTCTCGTTCGCCAACTGCGGTCTCCCGTACCACCTGTCCGGCGAGATCGAGCGGCGCGACGACCTCCTTCTGCACACGCCGACCTCGCTGGGTGCCGCACTCGCGCTCGACGTGCGGACCGGGAGTCGGGTCACGGCGATCGACCGGGCCGCCCGCTCCGTCTCGGTCACCACGGTCGACGGCTCCTATGAGCTGGCCTACGACGCGCTCCTGCTCTCCCCCGGTGCCGTCGCGGTGCGTCCCCCGATCGACGGCCTCGACCACCCTGCCGTGCACTCCCTGCGGACCATCCCCGACCTCGACACTCTCGACGCGCACGTGACAGGGCTCGTCGACCGTCGCAGCGGCGACGACCGGGCGCGCGCAGTCGTCATCGGCGCCGGCTTCATCGGCCTCGAGGCGGTCGAGGCGCTGGTGGCCCGCGGTCTCGAGGTCGACGTCGTCGAGCTCGCCGACCACGTCCTGCCGCCCCTGGACGCCGAGCTGGCCCCCCTGCTCGCCGACGAGCTCCGTGCGCACGACGTCGGCCTGTACACGAGCGTCTCGGCACGCTCCGTCACCCCCGGCGCCGGGCACGCCGTCGACATCTCCCTGTCGGACGGGACCACGCTGAGCGCCGACCTGGTCGTGGTCAACGTGGGCGTCCGTCCGGCGAGCCAGCTGGCTCGCGGCGCGGGCCTCGAGGTCGGACCGAGCGGCGCCATCCGTGTCGACGCCGACCAGCGCACCTCCGACCCGCACATCTGGGCTGTCGGCGACGCGGTCGAGGTGATCCACGCGGTCACCGGAGCGGTGGGTCCGGTGCCGCTCGCCGGACCGGCCAACCGCCAGGGCCGCAGAGCGGCAGACGCGATGCTCGGTCGTCGCACCACCCCGCAGGCACCCGTGCTGGGCACCGCGATCGTCCGCGTCTTCGACCTCACGGCGGCCGTCACCGGCGCGAACCAGCGCACCCTTCTCGAGGCCGGCATCCCGTACGAGGTGGTCCGCATCCACCCCGGGCACCACGCCGGCTACTTCCCGGGTGCCGAGCAGCTCCACCTCGTCGCCAGCTTCGCTCCGGACGGCCGGCTGCTCGGTGCTCAGGCGGTGGGCCGTGCGGGCGTCGACAAGCGCATCGACGTGCTGGCCACCGCGCTGCGCGCCCACATGACCGCCGACGACCTCGCCGAGCTCGAGCTCGCCTACGCCCCGCCGTACGGATCGGCCAAGGACCCGGTGAACATGCTCGGGTTCGTCGCCCAGAACGCGCTCGACGGGACCACCCCGCAGTGGCACCCCGCCGAGCTGGACGACGTGCAGGCCGACACCCTCGTGCTGGACGTCCGCTCGCAGAGCGAGTTCGATCGCGGCCACCTCAAGGGTGCGCTGCACATCCCGCACACCGAGCTGCGTTCACGCCTGGACGAGGTGCGCACAGCCGCTGAAGGCCGCCCCGTCAGCGTGCACTGCGGATCCGGCGTGCGCTCGCACATCGCCACCCGGGTCCTGCTCGCCGACGGTCTGGTCGCGCGCAACCTGTCCGGGGGCTGGCTGTCCCTCACCGCCGTCCGCCCCGACCTCATCGCCTGAAGGAGAACCTCATGTGTTCGCCCGCCCGCTGCTCCACCTGCGGCAAGGTCACCTGGACCGGCTGCGGAAAGCACGTCGACGCCGTCATGGCCGACATCCCCCGCAACCAGCAGTGCACCTGCCGCTGACCCACCCGCAACGAGAGAGGTCCGCGATGGAGCTCGACAGGGACGAGATGTCCAAGGTGTCCAACCGGCTCAAGCGCGCCCAGGGCCAGCTCGCCGCCGTCGTACGCATGCTCGACGAGGGCAGGGACTGCGAGGACGTCGTCATGCAGCTCTCGGCCGTCTCCCGCGCCCTCGACCGCGCCGGCTTCGCGATCATCGCGTCCGGGATGCGTCAGTGCCTCACCCAGCCCGAGCAGGACGGCGAGCCCGCCTCGCTGGACGTGCAGAAGCTCGAGAAGCTGTTCCTCTCGCTCGCCTGACGTCCGACCCCGCACGGCGGGGCCGGCACACTCACGCCCACACGTCGACGGGTGCGTCAGTCGCGCCAAGTGAACGGAGGGCGCCGACTCCGACCGGCTCGGATGCCAGGAGCGGCACGAGGGCGCACCGTGCAGCGCCCTCGGCGCACACGCGGGCGATCTGGTCCATCTCGGCGGCTGCGCGACGCAGGAGGAGCGGATCGGTGGTCTGCGCTGCCGCGACCGAGCTGTTGATCACCCACGCCCAGGGGTTGATCCCCGCGCGGTGGAGGTCCTCGGCGAGCTCCTCGGCCTCGAGGACCGGCGTGGCCTCGGGCAGGGTGACGATGAGGACCTTCGTGTAGTCAGGGTCCTGCAGCCACATCATCGGGGTGGTGAACGTCGCGGCGGTCGCGCCCATCTGCCGCACCACGTCCCGGTGGTAGGACCCCGTGGCGTCCAGCAGCAGCAGCGTGTGGCCCGTCGGAGCGGTGTCGATGACGACGAATCGACGCCTGCCCTCGTTCACCACCTTGGAGAAGGCCTGGAACACGGCGATCTCCTCGGTGCACGGGGATCGCAGGTCCTCCTCGAGGCCGGCGCGGCCGGCGGCATCCAAGGAGGCGCCCCGGCGGGCCAGGACCGACTGGCGGTATCGCTCGGTCTCGACGGCAGGGTCGATCCGGGAGACCTCGAGGTTCGGCACCGAACCAGCGAGGGTCTGCCCGAGGTGGGCGGCGGGGTCGGTGGTGGTCAGGTGGACCGGGAGCCCGCGTTCAGCCAGTGCGACCGCGATGGCGGCGGCCAGGGTGGTCTTGCCGACGCCGCCCTTGCCCATCGTCAGGATCAGGCCGTGCCCCTGCTCCGCTAGCCCGTCGATCAACGCAGCCAACGGTTCGACGCCCCTCGCGAGGTGCTCACGGCCCTCCGGGACGCGGAGGTCGCAGGGGTCGCCCGGCTCGAAGAGCCGCGCGAGCGCATCGGGACCCACCATGTTCTCGCCCTTGAGGGACAGCACGTCGCGAGGCAGCACGGCGAGGTCGGCGGGCAGGGCCGCAAGGACCTCCTGCTCGCGCTCGTGGACCGCTGCGGCCAGCGCGTCGCCGGAGACCGGGACGGGCATGACCGCGTTGATCACCAGGTACTGGTGGGTCAGCCCGAGGGCGGCGAGCTCGTCATGGGTGCGCTGGACCTCCGCGACCGCTCCCTGGTGAGCTCGGGTCACCAGGACGAGGCGGGTGCGGTGCGAGTCGGCGAGCGTGGCCACGGCTGCGGCGTAGACCGTGCGCTGCCTGTCGAGGCCGGCCAGCGGTCCGAGGCAGGAGGCGTCGCCCGTGCCCTCGTCGAGGAAGTCGGTCCATGACGTGGGCAGCTGCAGGAGCCGGATGGTGTGCCCGGTCGGCGCGGTGTCGAAGATGACGTGGTCGAACTCCCCGGCCGCGTCCTGCGTGAGCAGAGCCGTGAACTCGTTGAACGAGGCGATCTCGGTGGTGCACGCCCCGGCCAGCTGCTCCTCGATGAGCGCCACGTCGGCGGGGGGCAGGATGCCGCGGACCGGAGCGACGATGCGTTCCCGGTAGGCGGCCGTCGCCTGCTCCGGGTCGATCTCCAGGGCCCAGAGCCCGAGGACCGCAGGCACGGCGGTGATCGTGTTGCCGATGCTCAGCCCGAACACCTGCCCCACGTTGGAGGCGGGGTCGGTGCTGACCAGCAGGACGGACCTGCCCGTGCGGGCGAGCGCGATCGCGGCGGCGCACGCGATGGAGGTCTTGCCCACCCCGCCCTTTCCGGTCAGGAACAGGAACCGCGGGGCGCCGACCAGGAAGTGCGGCAGTGCCGGGTCGTTCAGCACGACCCACCGCCGCCGCAGCACCCGCCCGCGGGCCCTGCCATCGGCAGGACGGTGCGGGCCGTGGCGGCACCGCTCGGCGCGGCCCAGCGCGCCAGCTCGGTGCGACTGGGGTAACGGCCCGCCATGGCGATGGTCCCGTCGACCAGGATCAGCGGAAGGCCCTCGGAGCCGGACACCTGCAGGAAGTCCAGCACAGCCGGTGTGCCGGCGAACTCCCCCGGTTCACTGGCCAGGTTGAACCGAGACACGGAGACACCCTGGTCCCGCAGCCAGTCGAGGTCGGCCGAGAACGTCACCAGCTCCTGCGGGACGTCAGGCCCGCACACACCGGTGCTGCAGCACAGTGCTGGCTCGAAGACTGCGATGGTGCTCATCCGGCACGACCTCTCAGGTCACATCGATGGGTGTCGATATCGACAAGTGTCGATGCCTACGTGCATCCGGATAAGGGACCTACGTCCCGTAGCTGCGGACCGTTCGAGCGGAGCCAGTCCTCGACTCCCGTCAGATCAGCACCGCCCCGGTAGGCGAGGTACCCATCGGGCCGTACGAGCATGTGCATCGCACGCCCGCTCGCGCCGAGCAGCCTGCGAACGGCCCCGTCGACATCGACCAGCACCCCAGGCCGCGCGTCGCCCGACAGTCGATGCACCGCGATCCGGCCGGCCAGCGCTGACACGCTCCCTTCAGCCCAGACACCCGAGGCTCCGATCAGCAGGAGGTGGAAACCCGGTGCGCCGAGTACGCCATGCAGGGTGGTCGGGTGTCCGTCGAGCACCACGCGCCCGTCGGGGACACGATCGCCGGCGCGCACACCGTGGCGCGGGGCGTCCGGCCCGTCGACCGACAGCGGGCTACCGCGGTACCGGATGTCGAGCTCGGTGACGAGCCGCACTCCCCTGGACCGGGCGAACGCGAGACGCAGGGCGAGGGGGACGAGGATCGGTGCCACCCGGCCCCGCGCGAACCGGATGGACGCGCTGGTGGAGGTGGCGATCCGGAAGGCCCGGTCGGTGAATCGGAGAACCTCGCGACCGACCGGCGCCCGCTCGGTCTCGTAGGTGTCCAGCAGCGCGTCCGGCGCGTGGCCCCGGGACACCGCCGCCAGCTTCCACGCGAGGTTCGCGGCGTCCTGGATCCCGGTGTTCATGCCTTGCGCACCGGCCGGGCTGTGGACGTGCGCAGCGTCGCCGGCCACGAACACCCGACCAGCGCGATAGTGCTCGGCACGTCGGTGATGGATCCGGAACCGCGTGGTCCATTCAGGACTGTGCAGCCACACGTCGCCGCCGGTGTAGGTGTCGCACAGGACCTGCACGTCCGCCAGGGTGGGCGCCTCGTCGAGCGGACCCGTCTCCCCCGGTGGTCGCATCGCGAGCATCCGCCAGGTCGACGGGTGGCCGAGCGGGAAGAAGAAGAGCAACCCGTGCGGCGAGACGAATGCGTGGGCGGATCCGGGCGTGATGCCGTCCGCCTCGAGGTCCGCCAGGACGAACGTCTGGGGATAGGCCGACCCCCCGAAGCGGATGCCGGCGAGCTGCCGCACGGCGCTTCGTTGACCGTCGCAGCCGACGACGAACCGGGCACGGACCTCGTCGAGCGTCCCCTCCGGTCCGGCGAGGGTGCACACGACACCGTCCGCCTCCTGCCCCAGGCCCACGAGCTCGACCCGACGCTCGACCGTCACGCCCCGAGCGGCGAGGTGGGCACCGACGACGTCCTCGGTGACGGCCTGGGAGAGAAACAGCAGGTAGGGATATGCGGTGTCCTCGAGCCCCAGCGCGAACAGGTTCGCCTCGACGGTGCGGCGCGGGAAGTGCATCACCAGGTGGGCTCCGCGGTTGCCGCGCGCGACGAGCTCGTCGCTCACACCAAGGCGGGCGAGGACCTCGAGCGTGCGCGGCTGGATCGCCAGCGCACGCGACTCGTGCACCCGGTCGGGGAGCCGGTCGACGAGCCGGACCGATGCCCCCTCCGCGACGAGGAAGGCGGCCATCGCGAGGCCCGTCGGACCAGCGCCCACCACCAGCACGTCCACGGAAGGCCCGTCGGTCGGCGCCGCCTGTGCGCTCACCCCTCCACGGTAGGCGTGACCTCAGTCCACGTCGCCGCTACGTCCGCGCACGAGCTCGCCGTCCCGACGAAGTCGCGCTCCTCGGCTTCACCCTGGTGGGCGATGATCGTCCGAGTGACCGTGGCCGTCGGTCCGGCGTTCACCAAGGCTGCGGCGATCAGCGCGCCTGCCGTCGCCCACCGGCACCTCCGCGGATCAGGGGCGCTCGTGCCAGGCGACCCTGCCCTGATCGTCACGTGGCGGCGGTCACCAGACCGGCAGCGTCCGGGCGGAACCGCCTAGCATCGACGCCATGAGCGCCCACGGACTCGCCCAGGCCCAGCGCAAGATGAGCGACGGAGCGGTGCACCCCATCGCCGTCGACGTCTTCACCCGGTTCTACGGACTCCTGGAGTCCGGCGAGACCGGCGTGATCCCGGAGACCGACGTCGATCCGCTGACCGACGTGCCGCACGCCGCCGACCTCGACGTCGACGAGGACCTCGCCCGTGCCGCGCTGGCGGTGACCGCGGTCATCAAGCTCAACGGCGGACTCGGCACGTCGATGGGGATGGACCGTGCGAAGTCCCTTCTGCGCGTGCGTGGCGACAGCACGTTCCTGGACGTGATCGCCGGCCAGGTGCTCGCAGCGCGCGCGGCGACCGGCGCACGGCTGCCCCTCGTCCTCATGAACAGCTTCCGGACCCAGGACGACACCCTCCGGGCGCTCGCCGACTATCCCGACCTGCCCGTCGACGGGCTGCCGCTCGACTTCGTCCAGAACCGCGAGCCCAAGCTGCTCGTCGACGACCTGTCCCCCGTCGCATGGCCGGCGGACCCCGACCTCGAGTGGTGCCCGCCGGGCCACGGCGACCTCTACACCGCGCTGCAGACGTCCGGCGTGCTCCAGAACCTCCTCGACGCCGGCTTCAGGTACGCGACGGTGTCGAACTCGGACAACCTCGGCGCGGCGCCCGACGCGCGCATCGCCGGGTGGTTCGCGGCGTCGGGTGCCCCGTTCGCCGCCGAGGTCGCGCGCCGCACGTCCGCCGACCGCAAGGGCGGCCACCTCGTGGTCCGTCGGACCGACCGTCGGCTCGTCCTGCGCGAGTCCGCCCAGACGCTTCCCGGGGACGCCGACGCTGCGGGCGACATCGAGACCCACCGGTACTTCAACACGAACAACCTCTGGCTGGACCTGGAGGCGCTGGCGGCGGAGCTCGACCGCACGGGCGGGGTGCTGGACCTGCCCCTCATCCGCAACGAGAAGACCGTGGACCCCAGTGACAAGACGTCGCCGAAGGTGGTCCAGATCGAGTCGGCCATGGGTGCAGCGATCGAGGTGTTCGACGGTGCCGTGGTGCTCGAGGTCGACCGCTCGCGGTTCCTGCCGGTGAAGACGACGAACGACCTGCTCGTGCTCCGGTCGGACATCTACGAGCTCGGGGACGACTTCCGTCTGACGGCCCGCGTCGAGGCGCCCTACGTCGACCTCGACCCCGGGCGCTTCGCGCTCATCGCCTCCTTCGACGCCCGCGTCCCGCACACCCCGTCCCTCGCCGACGCGACGTCGCTGCGGGTCAGGGGTGACTGGGGCTTCGGGCGGGACGTCGTCGTCGTGGGTGATGCCGTGCTGAGCGACCTCGGAGAGGCTGCCGTGGTTCCCGACGGCGCACGGGTCGGGCCTGCTGGCATCGAGTGATCCTGCCGGGCTTCCGCGCCCGGAATCGAGGTTGCGCCATCGGTGCCTGAGCTCAGTGCTCCGGCACCCAGCCCACCACCGTCACCTTGGCGCTCGCGCCGTCGAGCGCGACGTGGACGGTGCCGTCCGCGGCGGGTTCCAGGAGGACGAGGCCGGTGGCCGTGCCCCGGCGCGGCACGAGCACGTCGGCAACCTCCGGAGCGGGAGCGCCGGTCGGGTAGAGCGTGACGGCACCGCCGCGCACCGTGCGGCTCAGCACCTGCAGAGCCACCGCTCCGACGCCGGTGGAGGGCACGCCCGCGACCCCGGTGACCTGGACGTCGAGCGACGTGGCGGTGTCGGCGACGACGGTGGGCGTGACCGCGTGCCATGCCTCGGCGGGCAGCCACCCCACAACCGACAGGCTGTACCGGACGGGACCGCCCGCGACCGTCGCTCGGACGTTGCCATCGGCGTCCAAGGGCACGACGACGGTCGCCGACGCGGGGCGGAACCGGGCGTAGGTCAGTGCGGGCACGGGCGGACTGGTCTCGGAGGTCGCGTGCAGCGACAGGCTGCCGGACGACCACGGCCGCTTCACGGTCGCGCTGAGGACGACCGCGCCCACGCCCGTCGACGGGACGCCGCCGTGACCGGCGACAGGGATGTCGGTCGAGTACGGCGCCTTCCGGTAGAGAGGGCAGGCGAAGGCGTCGACCAGGCGCGTCGGCGTCACGGGGACGTAGGACGGTGCCGTCGGGTCGGCGGGGAACCAGCCCACCGCGGCGACGACGATGTGTGGACGACCCCGTGCGGAGACGTGCACGGAGCCGTCGGCGCCCAGGGGCACGATGGCGAGCCCCGAGGCGGACCGGCGTCCGAACGCGACCTGCGGGTCCAGCGGTGACGGCCCGTCGCCGGGTCGGACCATGACCGACCCCGAGTACTTCGGGTCGAGCGCCTGGACGCGCAGTGCGACCGCCGCGACCCCGGTCGTCGGAACTCCGCCGAGGCCGGCGATCGCGACATCGATCCCGCGCGCGCCGACGCGGCCCTGAGGGGCGCCCTCGCCTGTGCGGGTGTCGACGAGGACAGCAGGCGGGAGCGGCCGGAACGCCGCCGCCGTCGGCACCACACCGCCCCGCTCGAAGTCGACCGTTCGTGTCGAGCCGTCGGCGACGTCGACCTGGACGCTGGTGCCCGGGTCGACCGGTGTCCCGTCGACGAGGATGCGCCACGGCGCCAGCGCGGGGTCCGCCGCGAGGACGACGTCGTACGTCCCGCCCCCCGTCAGACCGAGCCGGTAGGCGCCGTTCGCGTCGGTGACCGTGTACGCGAACCCAGGGACGGCGAGGGGCGCGCCGACGAGCGGCGCACCGTCCGACATCACGTGCCCGGTCACGGCCGCGCCCAGCTCGAACGCGCTCCACGTGTACGGCGCGGTCAGGTGCGCGTCGCGCAGGACGACGGGCTGGGCGGGGTCGGAGTACAGCGAGATCGACGCGACGCGGTACGGGCCGTCCACGCCGTGCGCGGAGATCAGGCGTCCGTCGTAGCGCAGCGTGAGCACGTGGTCTCCAGCCTCGAGAAGCTCCTGCGTGCCGTTCCACTGGATCTCGGTGCCCGCCGCATCCGTGAGCCGAGCATTGAGCGAGTACACGTCAGGCGTGTCGACGTGCACCGACACGTCCACGGCGAGAGCGTCGAACAAGCCGTCGCCGTCGTCGTCGACACCGCGGTCCGTGACCTCGCCGACCACGATCGGACCGCTCGAACGGAACGTCGCCGAGTCGTACGCCGCCGTGGTGTGCACTCCGAGCGCCCTGACCTCCGGCGGCCCGCCGGTCGGCCCGAGCTCCAGGTCCGTCAGCCGGTACGGGCCGTCGCGACCGCTGTCCGCGATCGCCCCACCGTCGACGTCGAGCGCGAGCGTCGTCGTCCCCGCCAGCAGCGTGGCGCTGGTGGTCGCGGTGCCCACGAGGAGCCCCGTCGCGTCGACCAGCGTCCCGCTGAGCGTGACCTCCGCGTCGCGGTCGAGCTCGACCCCGACAGTCAGCCGCAGCACGTCGGGGTGGGTGTCCGCGTTCGTGTCGACCGCGGCGTCGGTGTACGCGCCCGTGAGGCGTGCGACGGGCGAGGCGAACTGCGCCGACGTGTAGGGCGCCGTGCGGTGCAGCCGCGCGACCCGGGGACCGGACGAGGCGTCCGACGCCGTGACGGCGACCTCGTAGGGGCCGTCGATCCCGGCGAGCGCGATGGTGCGGCCGTCGAGGTGCAGCGTCACCGATGTCGGTACCGGACCTCCGGTCGCCGTCGCGTGTGCCGTGCCGAGGGCGGTGCCGTCCGCCGCCGTGAGCGTGGCGTCGACGTCCACGGGCCCGACAGTTGCCGCGACGACCTGCGCCGTGACGTCGAGCGTCTCGAACCGTCCGTCGCCGTCGGCGTCGACTCCCGTGTCAGTCAGAACCGGCTCCACCCGGACGGTCGGGGGCGTGAGCGCGTCCGCGTCGTACGCCGCCGTCCGGTGCGTCCTCGACGTCGACGACACGGCGTCCTCGACGCTGATGAACGCGTCGTACGGGCCGTCCAGCCCGCTCGACCAGATCGGCCCGGTCGGCACGTCGAGCGCGACGTCCGACGTGCCCGTCGTCAGCGAGACCAGCTGCGACGCGGCGCCCACCTGCGTCCCGCCCGCCGACAGCACGACCGAGACCGCCACCGGACCAGCACCTGACGGTGTCACCGGCACGTGGACCCGCAGCTGGTCGCCCACGACCTCGTCGGTGACGGAGCCGATGGCCGGGTGCGTCTCGAACGCCGTAGCGGCGTACGCCTGCGTCCGGTGGTCGACGGTCGCCAGGACGGTGCCGTCGGGAGCCTTGACGACGCCGGCGACGCGGAACGGGCCGTCGGCGTCGATCCCGCGGCCGTCGAACCACACCGGCACGGTGTGCGAGCCGGGGGTCAGCGCGACCGTCACGTTCGCGGCGTCACCGCTCGCGGGGTCGAGCGAGCCGCTCGCCAGCAGGGTGCCGTCCGACGCTCCGAGCTCCAGCATGACGACGTGGTTGCCTCCGACCGTGACGTCGATCGGGACGTCGACGCGCAGGCGGTCGAACCGGCCGTCGCCGTCGGGGTCCTCGCCGGCGTCGGTCACGGGCACCACAGCGGCGAGCGGCGCCTGGGCCGAGGGCGTCGCCGTGAGCGCGTCCGCCTCGTCGGCCTGCGCCGGGCCTGCCCGGAACGGCAGCCCGAACGGAAGCGGGCTCACGGGCACCGGTGGCGTCGTGGCCCTGGTGTACGAGTACTGGTTCCACCGCTGCGCGTTGGTCGTCCCCAGCGATGTCAGCAGGTAGGTGTCGCTCGTCGTCGTCGACGCGCAGATGATCTCGCCCGCGGCCGTCAGACCCGTCCGCTTGCAGAGCATGCTGGTGAGCTCGAAGTCCGCCGCGGTGTCAGGGCCCACCACACCGAACGTCGGGTCGAACCGCTCTGCGCCGTACGTGCCCCAGTGGTGGTTGGCGAAGAACCACCGCTCGCCCGTACCGCCTGGCGTGGCGGCGACGTTGGCGCCGGCGTTGGCGTCGAGGGCCGGCCGCGTCGTCGTGGCGAACTCCGTCCCGGTGTAGCTGCCGGTCGACACGTTGACGCCGACGCTGCGCGCGAGGATGAGCCACACGTCGGCGAAGTGTGTGCACTGGCCGCGGTGTCCCGACCCCTCGATCAGGGCCTCCGGGGTGTCCCACGTTGCGCCGACGTAGACCAGGCCGAGACGGTTGCCGTAGATGCCCGCGTTGAGTGCCACGAGGACGTCCCGCGGCGCGGACCTGCCGCTCGCTCCCAGCTCGAACGCGACGTCCAGCCACGCCGTCTTGGGCGTGTCGGTCGACGACGCGGACGCGCCCGGTGACTTCGCCACCCACGAGCTCACCGGCGTCCCGAGCAGCACGTAGACGGTCTCCTTGCGCTCCTGCGTCGTGAGCAAGGTGGTGTCCTTGCTGATCTTCACCGACACGGTGAGCTCGTACTTGCCCGTCGTCGAGGGCAACGGGATCTTCGCCGTGCCCGTCCAACCAGTCGTCGCCGGAGCGCTCCCCGAACCACCGCCGGCGGAGAACGACCAGCTCACCTCGACCGACGGGTCCCATGTCGGCTTCACCGGCCACGCGTCGACGGTCCAGCCGTACGTGAGCTGGCCCGCCGTCGGGCTGCTGAACCAGTGGGTGTCGCTCATCGCGTCGGCGATCGGGTCGTCCTTCGTCGGCGCGGTCAACCGACCCGACGTGTCGAATGCGCGCTCGAACACGCGATCCGGGATGAGGTCGGTCGACTTGCCGCGGCGGATGGTGACGTCGTCGGTCGCGTCGCTGCTCACGTGACCGACCGCGAACGGCACGCTGACCTCCGCCCAGGCGACCTCGACCGCCCAGCATCCGGTGCCGGCGGTGTCGATGTCGACGCTGAAGTGATTCACACCCGGGGTGAGGGTGCCGACGAGCAGCGGGAACGTGTTGACGCTCCAGAAGTCGTTGGCCCCCGTCAGCGTCCCGACCGCGACACCGTTCACCCGGACCTGGTCCACCTCCGGCCCGCAGTCCTCCGCGCCGGCCTGGTCGACGTCGAAGACCTCCATGCTCAGCTGCGGCACCTGCCCACCCGCGGGGAGGACCGAGAAGCCCTGCAGGTCGATGTCGAACGTGATCGGGCCCGGTCCGTACAGGTACTGGTCGAGCGTTCCCCCGTCGTCGACCCGCAGACGCGCCTGCTGGCGTGCTTCGTCGACCGCGAGGGTGGTCCCACCGGCCGCAAGGGCACCGACCGTCGTCTGCGTCCGCGCGGACGTGGGCGCGTCGGAGGGACTGTCGCCCCCGTGCCGGTCGGCTCTGGCGGGGGTGCTGGGCGCCTGGTGCACGTCAGGGGCGACCTGCGGAGCGACCGTGGACGGCGGCGGGGGCGGCGCGGCCGTTGCCGCCGGCGACGCACCCAACAGCGCGAGCGCGCAGACGACAGCCGCGACACCCGCTCGTCCCACACCACTGATCCGGTCCATGACGCCCCCCCGCGTCGCCCCCGGCCGACCGCATGGCACGCCGGTGACACCTCCACGACAGCCTGGCACCGGGCCGGTCGACCACTGCTGCCCCAACGGGCAGCCGATAGGGCACAGGGGCGAGAGACCTCACCCGCGTCCACGAACTCGATCGCACGCCCGGCCGTCGCGGAGCATCGGCCATCACGACTGTTGCCCGATGCCCCGGCCGCGCGGTCCGGGCCCGCAGGGGCGATGATGGACAGCGCGTGGGGATGCGCGTCGCGATCTTCGCCTCGTGCGCCGCAATGGCACGCAACCCGGAGCACCATGGCTCTCCATCTGGTCGCAGGACGTTCGTCCATCTCGACGGGCAGGGACTGGATCGCCACCGAGGCTCTCCTTGGCGGTCTGGCTGCCATCCGCGCGCCGCTGCTCAAGCTGCTGAGCAGTGAGCTGATCACCAACGCGGTCCTGCACGGGCCCGCCCTCGGCGAGGTCACGATCCGCGTGCGCGACGTCGACGGTCAGATTCGCGTCGAGGTCGACGACGAGAGCTCCAGCCCGCCCCAGCTCCGCGCAGCGGACCCTGCTGCCGTGGGTGGCCACGGCATGTGGCTCGTCGATACCTACGCCACGCGGTGGGGCTGTGACCTGCGCGGACCGGACGGAAAGACGGTGTGGTTCGACGTGCCGATCTGACGCGCGTCCAGCTGCCGAGGACCGTCAGGCAGCTCCAGGCGCCGCTCCATCAGCCGGAGGCTCTCCGCAGCACCACGTCGACAAGCGCACCCTGTCGGATCTCCGCGGTCATGAAGGTCGCGAACGGCTGACGCCGGCGGTCCGTCGGCGAACCGGGGTTCAGCAGGCGCAGCCCTGCCGGGGTGATCGAGTCCCACGGGATGTGGCTGTGTCCGAAGACCAGGACATCGAGGTCCGGGTGCTCGGCGTCGCACCGTCGCTCGCGGCCGGTGGCCGATCCCGTCTCGTGCACGACGCCGATCCGAACGCCGTCCAGGTCGGCACGCGCGACCCTCGGCAGCAGCCGGTGCAGAGCGGGACCGTCGTTGTTGCCGTGGCACCCGACCATCACGCGGGCTCGTCGCGAGAGCACGTCGCAGAACTCGTCCGACACCCAGTCGCCGGCGTGCACCACGACGTCGGCGTCGTCCACGGCCTCCCAGACGGCCTCGGGGAGGTCGCGCGCCCTGCGCGGGACGTGGGTGTCGGCGAGCAGAACCAGGCGCATGCTCCGATCTTGCCGCCCTATGGATCACGTCCGCAGTCTCGCGAGCACAGATCGAGGGCTCGGCCGGACGGTATCTCGGGGTCGCCGGGCGCGCTCCTCTCCGGTGACGACCGGCCCGGCCGTCGACTCGAGGGGGAGGTCGGTCATGGCAATCGGCGACGGGATCAGGCGGGACATCGCGCTGGTCTCCCAGACGGAACGCGACAGGCTCATCGCCGCGATCCTCACGCTCGACACCAGCAAGATCTACCCGGACGGCGTGACGTTCTGGGACAAGCAGGAGGACATCCACAAGAACGCCCACCTCTCCGGCGTCAACGTGCACGGCGGACCGGGCTTCGTCCCGTGGCACCGGGAGATCGTCAACCGGTTCGAGCAGCTCATCCGCGAGGTCGACCCTGACCTGTCGTTGCACTACTGGGACTGGAGCGTCGACCCACGCAGCACCGCGGGCGGACGGGCCAACCTGTTCACCACGTCGTTCATGGGCAACGCCCAGGGCGACGCCGGCGCGCCGCTGGGGTCGTTCGAGTCGACCGAGGGCGGCGGCCACACGCACATCTGGCGCGCGGTCAACGGCGGCAGCAACTCGCTCTCCGGCTCGCCGGTCAGCCTGAGCGACGCGACCGTCGTCGGGTCGGCGACCTGGGAGATCTTCAACAACAACATCCAGACCGTCCATGGCGACGGGCACTTCTTCATCGGCGGCACCCTCACGCAGGCGCACTACTCGTTCCACGACCCGTTCGTGTTCCTGCTGCACTCGAACGTCGACCGGCTGTACTCCATGTGGCAGACGGCGGCCGGTCACCCGGAGCGGCTCGACCCCGCCACGGTGTATGCCGGCGACAGCGCCGACCCGGGGCTGAACGGGCCCGTCGAGCCGTGGGCAGGCAACGTCGCCGACCCGTCGCTCCAGCTGCGCCCGTGGGCGCCGCCGGACAACCAGCAGGTGGTCAAGAACTACAAGCACCCGTCGATGGTCGCGCCGCCCTGCTACGACACTGTCCCGGAGGTCTCCCTGCTCGAGGTGGTCAACCCGGGCAGCCACATCACCTTCAACGACGTGCCCACCGGCGAGACCACCGCGCGAGCCGCGGTCTTCCACGTGTACTCCTGCGACGCGGTCACCTTCGAGGTCATCGTTGCTCCGGCCAGCCCCTACCTCGTCCTCACACCGGGCGGCCACGTCACCGTGCCGCATGCCCTGGTGCCCTACACGGAGGCGAGGATCTGGTTCGGGATGACCGGCGGTGCCGCCGGAACCAGCGCTCCCACGGGCACCACGACGATCAGGTGCGTCGAGACGGGCCAGGACTTCGTCTTCGACCTCACCGGCAACTCGATCCCCCGGCCCACCGTCGCCGTGATGATGGCGCTGGACCAGTCCGGGTCGATGGACGACCCCGCCGGCACCTCCGGCGCGACCCGCATCGAGGTGCTCAAGCAGGCCGCCGGGCGGTTCGGCCAGCTCATCCAGGCCGGCAACGGACTCGGCCTGATCCGGTTCGACACCGACGCGTACCCGGTAGCCGACCCAACGTTCCCTGGGCTCGGCGTCACGCTCATCGGGGCCGGTGGCGACTTCGACCCGAACCGCGTCATCGCGCTCACCGCGATCGGCGACCACCACACCAACCTCGTGGGCGCCACGTCGATCGGCGACGGCGTCGCGATGGCCCGCACCGTGCTGAGCGCGGTGCCCGCCACCGACTACCAGCAGAAGGCGCTGATCGTCTTCACGGACGGGCTCGAGAACCGGGACGCGACCATCGACAGCGTCGCGTCGAGCATCGACCAGCGCACGTTCGCCATCGGGCTGGGGAACGAGGCCCAGGTGTCGACGACAGCGCTGCGCAAGCTGGCGAACAACACCGGCGGCTACCTGCTGCTCACCGGCGTCCTCACACCGGGCACGGACGAGTACTTCCGCCTGACGAAGTACTTCCTGCAGATCCTCGCGGGCGTGACCGACACCGCGATCGTGGTGGACCCGTCGGGGTACCTGCCGCCCGGCGACACGCTGCGGATCCCGTTCGTGCTCAACGAGGCCGACATCGACGCGACCGTCGTCCTGCTCGAGGACCTCCCGGTGATCGACATGGTCCTCGAGACCCCGGACGGCACGATCATCGATCCCACGACGGCACCCGGAGTGGGCGTCGCCGCGGGGGCCGGTGACGACATGCGCTACTACCGCACCAACCTCCCGGTCCCCGTCGGCGCGGGCGCCCACGAGGGCACCTGGCACGCGATCCTGACGATCGACGAGGGGGCGTGGAAGAAGGTCCTCGAGCGCCTGCGCAGTCGCGACGACGACGAGGGCAGGATCGCGTTCGCACGCGCCAGTGCCCACGGCGCCCGCTACTCGGTCAACGTCTACTCCGCGTCCAACCTGCGCCTCGCCGCGAGCCTCGAGCAGCCGAGCATCGAACCGGGCAGCGCGGCGACGATCCACGCCGCGCTCACCGAGTACGGCCTGCCCGTCGAGCACCGTGCCCACGTGGTCGCGCACGTCACCGGACCCACCGGCGCCTCCACGCTCACTCTGTCCGAGGGCACCGGCGGCCTGTTCACCGGCACCCTCTCCACTCCCCTGCCGGGCACCTACCAGGTCAGGGTCGTCGCCGACGGACTCACGATGCGCGGCAGCCCCTTCACCCGCGAGCAGCTGCTCACCGCCGTCGCCATCCGCGGCGGCGACCACCCGAGCACCCCGACCGGCGACCCCGGCGACGGGAAGGGCCGCGACCTGTGCGACCTGCTCGACTGCCTCACCGAGGTCGGCGCCAAGTTCCTCGAACGCAACGACATCTCGCCCGACGAGCTCCGCCGCTGCATCCACGCCCACTGCACCGACCACCGCTGACCGGCACCGACCACGCGGCCTCGGGGACACTCCCCCGGGGCCGCGTGGGCTGAGGAGGCGGACCTGTCGCGGATCCCGAGCGACGAGCCGATTGTCGCGCCGGATCGCCGCGGATATCGTCGCGAGATGGACGATCGGGGCATCGTTGTCGACGGCTATCGGATCGAACCGCTCAGTCCTGCGACCTGGGACGCGTTCGCCGACCTGGCGGAACGTCACAACGGCGTCTGGGGCGGCTGCTGGTGCACCTACTTCCACCTCTACCCCGACCCGACGGAGGAGCGCCGCGCCCTCGGCCACCGCGAGTTCAAGCGGCATCTCGTCGAGGCCGGTCGCGCGCACGCGGCGCTGGTGTTCGACGGCGACGCCGCGGTGGCGTGGGCCCAGTACGGGACGGTCGACGAGCTCCAGAACATCCACCACCGCAAGGAGTGGGAACAGGGTGTCCCGCGTCGGCCGGACTTCCGGATCACCTGCCTGTTCGTGGACCGCGACCACCGACGCACGGGGATGGCGTCGGTCGCGGTCCGCGGTGCGCTCGCGCTGATCTCCGCGGCAGGAGGTGGCCTGGTCGAGTCGTATCCGCACGACCTGCCGCCCGGCAAGAAGACCTCGGCGTCGTTCCTCTACAACGCGACACGGACCATGTACGAACAGCTCGGCTTCGCCTATCAGCGCCCCAAGGGCAAGGGCAACTGCGTGATGACCGCCGAGGTACCAGCCGGCGAGCCGGCGTCCTCCTGAAAACGGCACGACAGCCGGAGCCCGGGATCACCAGCTCATCGACCTCGGGGTCGGCGACCCGCCAGCGCTCCTCCTGCCCTTCCAGGATCGGCCACCGGCCGCGAGGGGCGGACCCTTCAGGAGCAGTCCTCGCCCGGTAGCGTGGGTGAGGAGACGCACCTCGGCCGCCGTTGTGCTCCAGGGAACGGGGATGGCGTGGCGGGCCCGCTGATTGCGACGAAGCTGCACGTCCCGAAGCCGCGACGTGGTCTGGTCGCACGCCCACGGCTCCTGGAGCGGATGCGTCTCGGAGCCGAGTCGAAAGTGGTCCTCGTGTCCGCGCCGGCGGGGTTCGGCAAGTCGACGCTCCTGGCCGAGTGGCTCGCCGGCACTCCCGACGACGGTCGCTCGGTCGCCTGGCTCTCGCTCGACGCCGCAGACAACGACGCCGCGACGTTCTGGAGCTACGTCGCCACTGCGCTGCACGGGGCGATCGGCGGCCCGCACCCGGGTGCGCAGGCGCCGACGACGTCACCCCCCGTGCCGATCGACCTGATGCTCACCACGCTCCTCAACGACCTGGACGCCGCGGCCGGCGACGTGTGGCTGGTCCTGGACGACTTCCACCTCGTGGACGACCCGCAGGTGAGCCGGGACCTGACCGTGCTGCTCACGCACCTCCCGCCGCACGTCCACGTCGTCCTGAGCACCCGGGCCGACCCCGACCTGCCGCTTGCTCGGTGGCGGGTCCGAGGGGACCTGGTCGAGATCCGTGCCGCAGACCTTCGGTTCACGGTCGACGAGGCGGCCGAGTACCTCACCGAGGTCACCGGGCTGCACCTCACCGCCGGGGACGTCGCGGCCCTGGAGGACCGCACCGAGGGGTGGATCGCCGCGTTGCAGCTGGCCGCGCTCTCGATGCAGGGTCGCGACGACGTCAGCGGGCTGATCGCCCGGTTCACCGGGACCGACCGGTACCTCGTCGACTACCTCGTGGAGGAGGTTCTCGCGCACCAACCAGGGCCGGTGCGCGACTTCCTGCTCCGCTCGGCGGTCCTCGACCGGCTCACGGGGCCGCTCTGTGACGCCGTGGTCGGCGGTGGCGACGGTCGCGACATGCTCACGACGCTGGAGCGGGCCAACCTGTTCCTCGTCCCCCTGGACGACCGGCGGGAGTGGTTCCGCTACCACCACCTGTTCGCCGACGTGCTGCGGGCGCGTCTGCTCGCCGAGCAGCCGGAGCTCGTTCCTCTGCTGCACCAGCGCGCCAGCCGCTGGTACGAGGCACACGATTTCATCGACGAGGCGGTCCGGCACGCCCTGGCCGCGCGGGACGTCGAACGCGCGGCCTTCCTCATGGAGCTCGCCGTGCCCGCCATCCGCCGTGACCGGCGCGAGGCGACGCTGCTCACCTGGCTGGCGGAGCTGCCCGACGACGTCGTCCGGAGAAGCCCGGTCCTCGGCGTCTTCTCCGGCTACATGCTCATGGCCGCGGGCGACCTCGACGCGTTCGGGCCGCGTCTCGACGACGCGGAACGCCTGCTGGCCGCCGCCCCGGGCGGGTCGGACCCGCGGTGGGCACAGACCGACGAGCTCCGCACCCTGCCCGCGACCATCGCCGTCTACCGGGCCTCGCTCGCACAGGCACACGGCGATCTGGCAGGCACGGCGGACCATGCTCGGCGCGCGCTCGCGCTCGCCGGCCCCGACGACCATCTCGCTCGAGGCGGAGCGGCCGGGTTCCTGGCCCTCGTCGCGTGGGCGCAGGGCGACGTCTCGAGCGCGCTGGAGACGTTCACGCAGGCGGTGGCGAGCCTGCACGCGAGCGACAACCTGGTCGACGAGCTGACCAGCACCGTGGTGCTGGCCGACATGTGGCTCGCGGCGGGGCGGCCCAGCACGGCCCGGCGGCTCTACCTGCGCGCCCTCCAGGTCGGCGAGGCGCACGGCGGACGGGCGCTGAGGGCGCTGCCGGACCTGCACGTCGGGCTCAGCGAGCTGGAGTACGAGCGCGGCGACCTGGCCGCCGCCAGAGGGCACCTCGAGAGCGCGAAGGCCCTCGGCGAGTCGGCGGCGATGACCGAGCGCCGACATCGGTGGTTCGTGGCGATGGCACGAGTCGCCGGCGCCGAGGGCGAGCAGCAGCGGGCGATCGCCCTCCTGGACACGGCGGAGCAGCTCTACCGGCCCGGGTTCTTCCCGGACCTGCGGCCCGTCGCGGCGGTCAGAGCCCGTGCCTGGATCGCCCAAGGCCGGCTGTCGGAGGCCACCGTCTGGGCTCGCGAACGCGGCGTGTCCTGCACGGACGAGGTCACATACCTGCGCGAGTTCGACCACCTGACGCTGGTGCGACTGCTCCTCGCGCGCCACCGCGAGCACCCGGACGCCGACGCGCTCGGCGAGGTGCCGCAGCTGTTGGCGCGGCTCCACGACGCCGCCGACGACTCGGGCCGGGCGGGAGGCCTCGTCGAGATCCGGATGCTGACCGCCCTGGCGCACGAGTCGCGCGGGGATCGGGTGCAGGCCCTCCAGTCCCTGCGGCAGTCCTGGGACGGTGCGCCCGAGCCCGCGGCCTACGCGCGACTCTTCCTGGACGAGGGCGAACCCGTGCGCCGGCTGCTGCGTGCAGCCGACACGCCCGGAGTCGCGGGTGAGCATGCGCGTCACCTGCTCAGCCTCGGTACGGCCTCCGACGACGAGACCCGTGAGTCACGGACGTCGGTCATCCCGCCGTCCGCGGAGCGGCTGAGCGAGCGGGAGCTCCAGGTGCTGAGGCTGCTCGACAGCGAGCTGACCGGTCCGCAGATCGCCCGCGAGCTGTTCGTCACGCTCAACACGCTGCGCAGCCACACCAAGCACATCTTCACCAAGCTCGAGGTCACCACTCGACGGGCGGCGGTCAGCCGCGCGCGCGAACGTGGCCTGACGTAACCGGTCCGGCAGGCGGCCTCACATCGTCGTTCACATGATGTGGCGATGCCCGGTCATCACGTCCGTCCGTAGCTTTCGAGTCATCCCGCGGCGCCCCGCTGCGGACCTCGAACCAGGAGCCGGACATGACCGTCACCACGACCACCCTCACCCGTGCCGCTGCTGCCGCCGCCGTCGTCGGTGGACTGCTGTACGTCGGCGTGCAGATCAACCACCCTCACCTGGACCTCGACTTCATCGCCACGGCCGAGTGGAAGGTGCGACAGTCCATGAAGGTCGCGTTCGCCACGCTGTCGCTCGCAGGCATCACCGGCATGTACCTGCGCCAGGTGAAGCGGACCGGCGTGCTCGGCCTCCTGGGGTACGTGGTGCTCGCCCTCGGATTCATCTTCATGGTGAGCATCGAGGTCGTCGGCGCGGTCGTCCTGCCCGCCATCGCCCACAGCTCCCCCGACTACGTCACCGACATCCTCGCGGTGGCGATCCCCGGTGGCCACGCCGCCGGCGACATCGGCCTGATGGGGCTCCTCATCAACCTCGACGGCGTGCTGTACCTGGCCGGCGGCCTCCTCTTCGGTGTCGCCCTGTTCCGCGCTCGCGTCCTCGCCCGGTGGGCCTCCGCCCTCCTCGCACTCGGCGCGGTCGCCACCGTCGCCATCCCGCTCCTGCCGCAGGTCAACTTCCGGCTGTTCGCCGTCCCCACCGGCGTCGCCCTTGTCGGCCTCGGCTACTCCCTGTGGCGCGACCAGCGCACCCCGGCCGCCCTCCCCCTGCCCGAGGCGACGAGCCCTCGGCTGGACACGGCCGGCGCCAAGTGACAGTCCCCGCCGCACGACGCCCCACCCGGTCGGCACCGTCGACCGGGTGGGTGCCCGACGTCACCCGCCCTCCCGCTCCCGACGAGCCGGCCGTCTACGCGCTCCGGATCGCCGGGCACCTCGACGACCACTGGTCGCCGCGGTTGGGCGGCCTCACCCTGACCCGCGAGCCGGACGGCACGACGAGCCTCACCGGCACCGTCGCGGACCAGGCGGCGCTGCACGGGCTGCTGACCGGGATCCGCGACCTCGGCGTCACCCTGATCTCCGTGGCGATCGTCTAGCCCTCGCCCGGGCGGCCCGCGCGGTCCGATCCACGGTGACCGCTGCTCACGCGACCCGGTCGCCCGCAGAGAAGCCGCGGGGCATCATGGGGCGATGGCCACCCTCGAGCCGGATCTCGTCGTGCCCGACGTCCCGGCGGCGGTCGACTTCTACCGGGCCGCTTTCGGTGCGACCGTCCTGCACAGCGTCCCTGACGGCGGGGTGGTCCGGCTGGAGATCGACGGCGCGCGCATGTGGCTGTCCGCCGAGGGCTCGTCGCTCGGTCGGCTGTCGCCGGCGACCGCCGGGTCGCGCTCGGCATGGATGATCCTGCTGGTCGAGGACGTGGACGCGGTGTGGGCTCGCGCGGTGGCCGCCGGCGCAACGCCCGAGACGGGCGTCACGGAGGAGCACGGGTGGAGGCTGGGCAGCGTGCTCGACCCGTGGGGACAGCGGTGGGAGATCGCGCGGCACCTCGACCGCGACCGGGCGTGACCGTCGCGGCGAGCAGTGCGCCGGACGCACCCTCAGATCCGGCCCCCACCGGTCGACTCCCCCGCCACCTTCTGGCTCAGGTAGATCGGGACGATCGAGGCGAGCACCAGCACGGCCGCGACCACGTTCACGACCGGCCCCTGGTTCGGGCGGGAGAGGTTCTGGAAGATCCAGATCGGGAGCGTGGTGACGCCTGGCGGGGCGGTGAACAGGGTGACGACGATCTCGTCGAACGACAGACCGAACGCCAGGAGCGCGCCGGCCACCAGGGCACCGCGCATCAGCGGGAAGGTGACCAGACGGAACGTGGTGAAGGTGTCGGCGCCCAGGTCCATCGACGCCTCCTCGGGGCTGGTGCCCATCCGTCGCAGCCGGGCCAGGACGTTGTTGTAGACGACCACGATGCAGAAGGTCGCGTGCGCGATGGCGACGGTCCAGATCGAGAGCTCGAGCCCCAGGAACGTGCGGAACCCGGTCCGGAAGGCCAGGGCGGTGACGATGCCTGGCAGCGCGATCGGCAGCACGACAAGCAGCGAGAGGGTGTGCCGGCCGAAGAACGTGTACCGCCCGAGTGCGAACGCGAGCAGGGTGCCGAGCACGAGCGCGACGGCGGTGGCGATGATGCCGATCTCGATCGAGGTGAGGACCGCCGACCGGACGCTGTGGTTGCCGAAGGTCAGCGACCACCAGTGCGTGGTGAACGACTGGGGCGGCCAGGCGAACACCGTGCTGGCGTTGAACGAGTTGATGACGATGACGCCCAGCGGCACGTAGATGAACGCCAGCCCGACCAGCATCATCAGGCCGAACGTCCAGCGGGCGCGACGGGAGTTCCTCACAGGTTGTCCAGAGCTCCCGTCCGCCGCACGAGCGCCAGGTAGATGACCATGATCACGACGGGGATCAGGGCGATGGCGGCCGCGAACGGCAGGCTGCTCGTGTAGTTCTGGTAGACGATGTTGCCGAGCATCTGCGTGCGTCCGCCGACGATCTGCACGGTGATGTAGTCCCCCAGGCTGAGCGAGAACGTGAAGACCGAGCCGGCGACGATCGACGGGTAGACCAAAGGGACGACGACGCTGCGCACCGTGCGGGCCGGGCGGGCGCCGAGGTCGCCGGAGGCGTCGAGGAGGCTGTCGGGCATCCGGTCCAGGCCGGCGTAGATCGGCAGGATCATGTACGGCAGCCACAGGTACGTCAGGGTGAGGATCGTCGCCGCGACGCCGTACCCGGGACCGTCCAGCCCGAACGGCTGGAGCATCCACGCGAGGACGCCGGTCTCCGGCTGGACCATCGCCTGCCACGCATAGATCTTCACCAGGTAGGACGCCCACAGGGGCGTCACGACGAGCGCGACGAGCAGCCCGCGCCAGCGCGGCTGGGCCACCTTGGCCATGAAGAACGCCATCGGGAAGCCCAGCAGCGCGCACAGCACCGTGACGGCCGCGGCGATGCCCACGGTCCGCACGGTCGCGTAAGGGTAGGCGGGGTCGGACAGGACGTCCTGGACGTTCTGGAGCGTGAACGTGCGGACGACGTCGTTGGTGAACTCGTCGACGGAGAAGAACGCGGTGGCCAGCAGCGCCACCAGCGCCGACAGGTAGACCAGCACCAGCCACGTCGTCGGCGGCGCGAGCAGCGCGGCCAGGCGCAGACGCGGCCGACGGAAGAGGGCAGCCGACAGCCGGCGTCCGCCCGAGGGGGACGCCGGCTGCGCGGTGCTGGTCACGCTGCGCGTCCTGCGGTCAGCCGTTCTTGATGCTGCTCCACGCCCTGCCCCAGTCCGCGTACGGGATGCACTGCACGTCGGTGCGCCCGTCGAGGCAGTCGGACTGCGGGGTCGACCAGAACCAGATCTTCGAGAAGTAGGCCTCGTCGTCGGCGTGGTACGTGTCGCAGTGCGTCGGGTCGGTGGTGAGCGCGCAGGCCTTGGTGTTGGCCGGGGCCTCGCCGAACCACTCCGCGATCTGCGCCTGGACGTCGGGGTTGGTCACCCAGTTCATCCACGCGTACGCACAGTTCGGGTGCGGGGACTTGGCGTCGACCATCCACGTGTCCGCCCACCCGGTGGCGCCCTCCTTGGGCAGCACCGACTCGACCGGGGCGCCGTCGCCCTTGGCCAGGTTGATGATGATCTGCCACGTCGACCCCACCTCGGTGCTGCCGTTCTCGAGCGCCTTCTGGGCGTCCGCGTAGCTGGCCCAGTAGCTGGCGACCTGGGGCTGCTGAGCGGTGAGCAGCGCGACCGCGGCGCTGAACTGGTCCTCGTCGAGGGCGTACGGGTTGGTGATCTTGAGGTCGGGTTGCGTCGCCATCAGATAGACGGCCGCCGCGGCGATACCGTCGGTCGGCGAGTCGTAGTCGGTGATCTTGCCCGCGTACGCAGAGTCCGGCTCGAAGACGACGCTCCACGAGTCGGGTGCCGGGTCGACCTTGTCCGTGCGGTAGCCGAGCAGCTGCGCGCCCCAGCCGTGCGGCACGCCGTACGCGACGTCGTCCACCGAGTTCCACGCCTGCATCTTCTGGAAGTCGGGCACGTCCGCGTAGTTGGTCAGCAGATCGGTGTTGACCGGCGCGACCTTGCCCGCGTAGATCATGCGCAGCGACGAGTCTCCGGACGCCGAGACGACGTCGAAGTCACCCGTGCCCATCTTCTCGAACATGCTGTCGGAGGTGTCGGCCACCTGGACGTTGGCGGTGCACCCGGTCTCGGCCTCGAAGGGTGTGACCCAGTCGACCGCCGGGTCCGTCGACCCGTCCTCGGCGTACCCGGCCCACGCGAGGATGTTGACCTCGCCCTCCCCGTCGCCGAGCGAGCCCAGGGCCTCCATCGCCGGGGGTGTGGCCCTGCCGGAGCCGCTCCCGTCCGAGTCGCCGCTCGAACACGCGGACAGGGCCAGGCCGGCCACGGCGCCGGCGGCCACCAGCGTCAGCAGACGTGTGTGCCTCATCGTCGTCTCCTTCTCTCGCATGCTCACGGCAGGGGGGTGTCCGCCGCGGGGACCATCACCTGGAACTCGTGCTCCCTGCTCCACACCAGCAGGACGCGCGTGCCGCGCATCTCCTGCACCTCCATCGAGGAGGTCCGCTCGTTCTGCTGGAGCGCGACGAGGGTCGAGCCGGCGTCCAGGTCCACCAGGAACCGGGTCACGGAGCCGACGTACACGACCTCTCGGACCGTGCCTGCCGCACCGTGCTCGCCCGGACCGGGTCGCGCGTCGGCCGTGGTGATGCGGATCTTCTCCGGGCGGACCGACCAGGTGCCCTCACGGTCCAGCACCTGCGCCGCGACCTGGCCCTGCAACAGGTTCGAGGTGCCGACGAAGCCCGCGACGAACGGCGTGGCCGGCTTCTCGTAGACCTCTGCCGGCGACCCGACCTGCTCGATCCGCCCGCCCGCGAAGACGGCGATCCGGTCCGACATGGTCAGTGCCTCCTCCTGGTCGTGGGTGACGAAGAGGAACGTGATGCCGACCTGGCGCTGGATGGCCTTGAGCTCGACCTGCATCTGCTCGCGCAGCTTGAGGTCGAGGGCACCGAGCGGCTCGTCCAGCAGCAGCACCCGGGGACGGTTCACCAACGCCCGGGCGAGCGCGACGCGCTGCCGCTGACCGCCGGACAGCTGGGCCGGCTTGCGGGTGCCGTAACCGCCGAGCTGGACGCTCTCCAGGGCCTCGAGCGCCCGGGCGCTGCGCTCCCTGCGCCCGACCTTCTTGACCCGCAGGCCGTACGCGACGTTGTCCTGCACCGTCATGTGCGGGAAGAGCGCGTAGTCCTGGAAGACGGTGTTGACGTCCCGCTCGAACGGTGCCCGCCGAGTCACGTCGACGCCGGCGAGCTCCACCGTGCCGTCGCTCGGCAGCTCGAACCCGGCGATCATGCGCAGGACCGTCGTCTTGCCCGAGCCGGACGGGCCGAGCAGCGTCATGAACTCGCCGTCGCGGACGTCGAGGTCGACGCCGTCCACGGCGACCACGTCGCCGAACTCCTTGCGCACTCCGCGCAGGCGCACAGCCGCGACGTCCACCGGAGCGCTCGTCTCGGCCATCGCACAGCCCCTCTCGCGGCTGATGCCTGCTGTGACGGCTGATATCGCCGCCACTTCGACGGAACATAGCGGAACTTCGTTGCGTAAACGGACATCCACGTTGCGAATCGGTTGCAGTCGACCCGCCCGCCTGCTCGTGCGGGCATCGTGGGACGGACGAGGTGCTGGGAGGTGTCAGGTGACGGAGCCCGTGCTCGACTGGCTGCTTGCCGGTGACCCGAGCATCCGGTGGCAGACGCTCGACGCACTGACGTCGGCGGGGCCGGAGCAGGTCGCCGCCGAACGGGCTGCGGTGGCGCGCGAGGGGTGGGGCGCTCGGCTGCTCGGCGAGCAGGACGACGACGGCCGCTGGGCCGGTGCGCTGTACAGCCCGAAGTGGGTCTCGACGACGTACACGCTCCTGCTGCTCGAGCGGCTCGGCCTGCCGTCCGACGACCCGCGGGCGCGACGCGGGTGCAGCGTGGTGTGGGACGCGGCCTCGTGGTGGGACGGCGGGCTCACCCTTGCGCTCTCCATCCGGGCGCCGGAGGTGTGCATCACGGGCATGCTCGTGCAGCTGGCGGCGCGCTTCGGACCGTGGGACCACCGGGTGGACGACGCCGTCCGGTTCCTCCTCACCCATCAGCTGGGCGACGGTGGCTGGAACTGCCAGTCGATCCGCCGGGGCTCGCGCCACGGCTCGTTCCACACGTCGATCATCGTGCTCGAGGCCCTGACCGCGTACGCCACCGCCGGCGGGACCGTCCCGGTCGAGGATCCCCTCACGCGCGGGCGGGAGTTCTTCCTGGCGCACAGCCTGTACCGGTCGCACCGCACGGGAGAGGTGGTCGACCGGTCGTTCACGCGGTTCCCGTTCCCGCCGCAGTGGCACTTCGACGTGCTGCGCGGTCTGGAGCACTTCGCCTCGGTCGGCGCCGCGACGGACCCCCGCCTGGAGGGCGCCGTGGCCGTCGTGCGGGCGGCTCGTCGCGCCGACGGGCGATGGCCGGTGCACCGCGGGTACTCCGGGCGCGAGTGGTTCCGGATGGAGCAGCCGGGCCCGAGCCGGTGGACGACGCTGCGCGCGCTGCGGGTGCTGCGCTGGTGGGACGGCAGCGACGCACGCTAGTCGTCGGTGGGAGTGACCTCGATCAGGGGGCTCTGCTCCATCATCAGAGCGACGTCGTCGCGGCCCCACCGCGCGGCGGCGGCCTCGATCAGCGGACGACGCTCGTCAGGGCGGTCGATCACCCGGGCGAGGGCCGGCACGTCGGCGGTCAGACCGCGCTTGAGGTGGATCACGACGCGCGGGTCGGCACCGACGTTGTGCACCCACGCGCGGGTGCGTGGCGACGGCTTGCCCGAGATGAACAGCCGCCCGTCGAGCTCGTGCAGGAAGATCTCGATCCGCCGCGGCTCACCCGAGCGACGACCGACGGTGGTCAGGTCGATGACCTGGCTGCGGTGCAGGGCACTGGCGACGGACGGGTCCACGGAGGCCTCCCACGGCACACTGTCCGCCCTGGTCGCGCCCGCGGCAAGCACCGACGACCGGTGCGGCCGGGTCGAGCGCGCTCGTCCGGATGCCTGGTGCACCCGAGCGCGACACGCTCGACCCGGCACGTGATCGTGACGACCGCCTACCGGAAGTCGCCGGACGCCAACCGCACGCCGGCGGTGTTGGCCCAGGAGCCGATGAACGTCGGTGCCGACCCGTTCGTGATCTGCCAGGTCCCGTCCCCCTGGGAGAACGCGACCGGGATCGAGGACCACCCGGGCGTCTGGCGGACCAGCGCGATGTCCGTGAGGCCGTTGTCGTTGAAGTCGCCGGTGACCACCCGCACCCCGGGCGTGTTGGCCCAGGAGCCGATGAACGTCGGCGCCGACCCGTTGGTGATCTGCCAGGTCCCGTCCCCTTGCGCGAACGCCACCGGGATCGAGGACCACCCGGCGTTCTGCCGGACCAGCGCGATGTCGGTCAGACCGTTGCCGTTGAAGTCGCCGGTGACCACCCGCACCCCGGGCGTGTTGGCCCAGGAGCCGATGAACGTCGGCGCCGACCCGTTGGTGATCTGCCAGGTGCCGTCGCCCTGCGCGAACGCCACCGGGATCGACGCCCACCCGGCGTTCTGTCGGACCAGCGCGATGTCGGTCAGGCCGTTGCCGTTGAAGTCGCCGGTGACCACCCGCACCCCGGGCGTGTTCGCCCAGGAGCCGATGAACGTCGGCGCCGACCCGTTGGTGATCTGCCAGGTCCCGTCCCCCTGCGCGAACGCCACCGGGATCGACGCCCACCCGGCGTTCTGCCGGACCAGCGCGATGTCCGTCAGGCCGTTGCCGTTGAAGTCCCCGGTCACCACCTTCACGCCCGCGGTGTTCGCCCACGAGCCGATGAACGTCGGCGCCGACCCGTTGGTGATCTGCCACGTCCCGTCCCCCTGGGAGAACGCCACCGGGATCGACGCCCAACCCGCGTTCTGCCGGACCAGCGCGATGTCCGTCAGGCCGTTGCCGTTGAAGTCCCCGGTCACCACCTTCACGCCCGCGGTGTTCGCCCACGACCCGATGAACGTCGGCGCCGACCCGTTGGTGATCTGCCACGTCCCGTCCCCCTGGGAGAACGCCACCGGGATCGAGGCCCAACCCGCGTTCTGCCGGACCAGCGCGATGTCGGTCAGACCGTTGCCGTTGAAGTCCCCCGTCACCACCTTCACACCCGGGGTGTTCGCCCAGGTGCCGATGAACGTCGGGGCCGGGCCATTGGTGACCTGCCACGTCCCGTCACCGACGGAGAACGCCACCGGGATCGACGACCAGCCCGCGTTCTGCCGCACCAGCGCGATGTCCTTGGCCCGCACCACCTGCGACGAGTCGGCGAGCTGGAGCGCCTTGGCGGCGTTGACCCGGCCGTAGCCCATCTCGTCGTTGCGCGTCCCGTTCGGGAAGTTCGCGACGTCGCCGTAGGGCACCGTGCCGACCTTGTCGGCGGACCGCTCGATGAGGTCGCGCACGCCCGTCGCCGACAGCGACGGGTCGAACGAGCGGAGCAGCGCGGCGAGGCCCGCCACGTGCGGGGTGGCCGACGAGGTGCCGTTGAACGTCTCGACGTAGTCGCCGGTCGTGTACCCGACGGAGCCCTGACGATCGGTGGTCGAGATGTGCACGCCGGGTGCGACGACAGAGACGCCCGGGGCGAAGTTGGAACCCCACCAGTTCTCGCCGTCCGGGCTCGCGCTCGACTTGCGGTTGTCGTCCTCGCTGGACGCCCCGCACGCGATGACGAGCGGGTGCCGTGAGGGGTACCGGTTGAAGGTGTTGATGTCCTCGTTCCCGGTCGCGGCGCACAGGACGACGTTGTGGTCGTGCGCGTACTGGATCGCCGGGTCGATGACGGTGAAGTCCCAACCGGTCGGCCCGCGGCCCTCGCCCGGTCCGTAGACGCCGAAGCTCATGCTGACGACCGAGGCACCGTGGTCGGCGGCGTACCGCAGGCCGGCGGCGCACTCGGCGTCGGTCCAGTTCTGGAACGCCAGCGGCAGCACCGGGCTGGCGCCGGCGACACCGGCCACGCCCGTGCTGTTGTCCAGGGCGGCCGCCGCGATCCCCGCGCACGCGGTCCCGTGGTTTCCCGTCGGGCTGCCGTCGGGCAGCATCGTGCCCAGGTTGACGCCCGGTTCGCTGAACCGCAGGTCGGGGTGCGTGAGGTCGCAGCCCTCGTCCAGCACGGCGACGATCGTGCTCGAGTCGCCCGTCGTGATGTCCCACGCGGACGGTGCGTCGATCCGTTGCACCCCCCACTGCTGGGCGAACAGGGTGTCGTTGGGACTGAGCGTCGTCGGCGTCAGCATGGGCATCGTCTCCAGCCGAGCGTCCGCGACGACGTCGGCCGCCTCGGCCAGCAGCACGTCACGGAGCTCATAGGCCGTGCGGGCCAGCGGGTCGTTCAGGACGAAGTACCGGTACGGCTCGGTGTACTGGCTCCGGCTCTCGTCCTCGGTGAGCCCGTACCCGGCGAGCCGCTCGGCAAGCCCCTCGTCGGCACCCTCCACGGGCCGGACGAGCAGGACGTTGGGCAGCGGGCACACGAGCCCTTCCGCGCCCTCGACCCCGGGGAACCGGTACACCGCCCCGAGCCACTCAGCGCGGTCCCCGAGCTGGTCCGCGACGCTCGCGGCCGCTGTGGGCAGGTCCTGCGGAACGCGCACCCACCGCAGGGTGTCCGAGTTGTTGATGCGGGTCATCGGAAGGCGGGCGCCAGCTCCACCGGCCGTCGGCGGTGCCGCGCCGGCGTTCGGCGACGCGTCGCCGGCGTTCGGCGACGCGTCGCCGGCGTTCGCTGATGCGGCTCCGTCGGCGATCGGCTCGAGGCCGATGGACGAGAGCAGCGAGTCCACGTCCTGGGCGTCGGCGTCGGCGGCGGGCCCCGGCACCTCCGGACGGACAGTGACGACGGCGAGGCCCGGTTCCAGCGTGAGCGTCGCTCCGCTGCCGTGCTGAAGGGTTGACGGATACTCAGGCATCAGGTGACCTACCTACCCAGAGAGTGCGCAGACGTACGGTGCAGGTATGGCGCAGCCAGCGGCGTCATGACGCGGCGCTGCGGCCGGGAAGCTGGCATGGGTCGGCCGGCGCTGCCCGACGATCGGCGCGCGCCTTCGGCCACCGCCACGAGCCCCCCTCGTCCCCAGCGGAAGCACGGCCACCGCCTCGCGTCCGTGGATCAGGCCGTGGGCGATGCTCGTAGATTCACCGTACGGACCCGGCGGGAAGCCGACAATGGTTCGGCCAGGAGCGTGCCCAAAGGGGCATTTCGGGCACGTTGCGGACTGCCGGGCCGGAGGCTCCACCGGTAAGAGTTACTTGCCAGTCAGTAACACTCACCGTTACTGTCGGGCGCCGGACGGACATATCGCCCATACGTGCCCAACGAGGTGACACGTGTCATCGGGCGGTGCCGACCACGGCTCGTCTGATCGCCGACCGGTCCTAGGAGGCAACGATGCATTCCGTACGCCCACGCACCGCCACCACCCACCGCGCACAAGGGCTCGCCGCCGTGCTCGGCGCAGCCGCCCTCGTCGCCGCCGGGCTGGTGGCCTCGACGGCCGCGCCGGCCGAGGCCGCGACCGGAGACGTCATCTGGTCGCAGGAGTTCAACGGCGCCGCTGGCAGCGCGCCCGACCCGGCCGTCTGGAGCTACGACACCGGTGCCGGCGGCTGGGGCAACGCCGAGCTCCAGAACTACACGACGTCCCGCAACAACTCCGCGCTCGACGGGCAGGGCAACCTCGTCATCACCGCCCGACGGGAGGGCGACGGGTCCTACACGTCCGCGCGGCTCCAGAGCAACAACAAGGTCGAGCCCAAGTACGGCCGCGTCGAGGCCCGCATCCAGATCCCGCGCGGCCAGGGCATCTGGCCGGCGTTCTGGATGCTCGGCGGCGACTTCCCCCAGACGTCCTGGCCGTCCTCGGGCGAGATCGACATCATGGAGAACATCGGCAAGGAGCCGCACCGGATCTACGGCACGGTGCACGGACCCGGGTACTCCGGCGGCAGCGGCATCACCGGCGTGTACCAGCACCCGCAGAACTGGTCGTTCGCCGACACCTTCCACACGTTCGCGGTGGACTGGAAGCCCGGCTCGATCACGTGGTCCGTCGACGGCACCGTCTACCACCAGGTCACCACCGGCAGCGTCGGCGGCAACCCGTGGGTGTTCGACAAGCCGTACTTCCTCATCCTCAACGTCGCCGTCGGTGGGCAGTGGCCCGGCTACCCCGACGGCACGACCCAGCTCCCGCAGCGGATGGTGGTCGACTACGTCCGCGTCTACGACAACGGCTCCGCCTCGGGAGGCGGGGGCGGCGGCTCCCTGCCCACCGGCACCGGCACCCTCCGCGTCGCCAACACGCTGTGCCTCGACGTGCCCTGGGCCCAGACGCACGACGGCAACCCGATCCAGGTGGTCGGCTGCAACGGCAACGCCGCCCAGCAGTGGACCCGCGGCTCCGACGGCACGGTCCGCGCGCTCGGCAAGTGCCTCGACGTCAGCGGCAGCGGCACCGCCAACGGCACGGTCGTCCAGCTGTGGACGTGCAACGGCACCGGCGCCCAGAAGTGGGCGTACGACTCGGGCACGCGGGCACTGAAGAACCCGCAGTCCGGCCGCTGCCTCGACGCCGTCGGGGGCACGCCCGTCCACGACGGCCAGCGCGTGCACCTGTGGGACTGCCACGGCGGAGCCAACCAGCAGTGGTTCCTCTGACGCACTGACCCGTCCGGCAGCCTGGTCGTCAGGCTGCCGGACGGGGTCGTCGTCGGGGCGACGTGCCCACGGCTCACAGGTAGCTGACCCCCGTCAGCTTCTCCGCCGCCGTCCAGAGTCGCCGCGCGACAGCGGGATCCCGGGCCTCGGGTCCGAGCCGCGCCTCGACAACCCTGCCGCGCGTCTCCCCCAGCCCGGACGGCCCGAAGAACTGGCCGCCACGCACGTCCGGACCGGTTGCGGCGAGCAGCTGCGGCAGGGTGCCCTGCTCCACCGACTGCGTGACCAGCAGGCCGCCCCGTGCGATCACTCGACCGAGCCGCCCGCGGTGCTCCCACGCGCGCGGGGTCAGGTTCGTCCGGGTGAGGCCGGGGTGGGCGAGGACGCTGATGACCGGCGAGCTGGTGGCCCGCAGTCGGCGGTCGAGCTCCAGGCCGAAGAGCGTGGTGGCGAGCTTGGACCGGCCGTAGGCGGGAGACGCGCGGTAGTCGCGCTCGGACATGAGGTCGTCGAAGTCGAGGTGCGCGCGCTTGTGCGTGATCGAGCTGAGGCTGACCACACGGGCGCTAGCGGCCGCGCTCAGGGTGGCGAGCAGCAGACCGGTCAGGGCGAAGTGGCCGAGCATGTTCGTCGCGAGCTGCAGCTCGAGACCGTCGGCGGAGGTGCGGCGGGGGCCCAGCAGCACCACGCCCGCATTGTTGACCAGCAGGTCGACCGTCGCGTGGTCGGCCGTCAGCTTCGCGGCGAACTCGCGCACCGAGCCCAAGGAGGCCAGGTCGAGCTCGCGCACCTCGACGTCACCGCCGATGCGCCGGGCGACCTCGTCGCCGGCTCCAGTGTTGCGGACGGCGAGCACGACGTGGGCGCCGTGCCGGGCCAGCTCGGTGGCGGTGACCAGGCCGAGGCCCGAGGTCGCGCCGGTCACGACGGCCACCCGGCCCTGTTGGTCGGGGATCTGGTCTGCGGTCCATCCGGTCATCTGCTGCTCCCAGGGGTGTCGGTGCGGTGGAACGACGACGCTAGGAGCAGTGCGAACAGGTTCGGTCGCCCGCCGTTGCCTAGGGCTGCCAGACCTCCCCTGTGCACCCCGCAGGGCCGCACACTGGCGGGATGACCGATCCGTACGCCCGCGAGCTCGGTGACTTCCTGCGCGCTCGACGCGGCCGGCTGCAGCCGCGCGACCTCGGCCTGGAGCCGGGTGGACGGCGGAAGGTCGCCGGGCTGCGGCGCGAGGAGCTGGCGATGCTCGCCGGGTTGAGCACCGACTACTACCAGCGGATGGAGCAGGGCCGGAGGGTACGCCCGTCGGACGACGTGCTCGACGCCCTCGCGGGCGCGCTCGGCCTCGACGACGAGGAACGACGGCACCTGTTCACGCTGGCCCACGCCGCCCGCCGGCCGGACGCGCGGGTGGACCGCGTCCCCGAGGTGGTGCCGGAGGGGACCCGTCGACTGCTCCGCGTGCTGGACACCCCGGCGGTCGTCCTCGGCCGGCACCTCGACCTGCTCGCCTGGAACCCGATGGCCGAGGCGCTGCTCGGCGACCCGGAGGACTACCCGCCGGACAGGCTCAACATGCTGCTGTTGATGTTCGACGACACGCGCACAGGGGACCGGACCTGCCCGGACTGGGAGCGTCAGGCCCTGGACTACATCGGCATGATGCGCACCGCCGTCGCCACCGACCCCACCCATCCCCGGGCGACCGCGATCGTCGGCGAGCTGAGCATCCGCAGCGCCGAGTTCCGACGGCTGTGGGCGCGGCACGACGTCCGCGAGTCGGTCAGCGGCACCAAGACGTTCCGTGTCCCCGAGGTGGGCGACGTGGTCCTGCACTGGGACACCTATCCCCTGCCGGGCAGCCCCGGCCCGGTCCTGCTGGTCTTCACCGCCGAGCCGGGCAGCCCCGACGCGGACCGGCTCGACCTCCTGGCCTCGTTGCACGCGTCGCGGTCCACCGGCTCCGACGCGGTCAGGCCGTCCCGCGCCGTCGGTCGGTACCGTCAGGCATGAGCATCGTCGATCACCTCACGCCCCTGTTCGGTACCTGGCGCGGCACCAACCGCCTGCGCCTGATGCCCACCGACGACTACCAGGCCTCGCTCGCCACGGCCACGATCGGGGTGACGGCAGCCCGCTTCGTGTCGATCACCTACACGTGGGCCGACGGCGATGCAGCGCAGGACGGCCTCCTGCTGATAGGTGGGGACGCGACCACGGACGGGTGCCAGGCCGTCTGGGTCGACTCCTGGCACACCGGGCCGACGTGGATGAGCTTCAGCGGCGGCGTCGGCGATGACGGCGAGCTGCGGCTCCTGGGCACCTACCCCGCGGAGTCCGGTCCGGACTGGGGCTGGAACATCCACGTCCGACCTCAGGACGCCACGATCACCATGCACAACGTGGTGCCCGGGAACGCCCCGTACCAGGTCGTCGAGCTCGCACTGGAGCCCGACGACCTGGCATGACCGCGCTCAGCTGATCCTGCGGCGGTAGGCAGCCATGGCCAGCACGTACCCCAGCACGAGGATGCCGACGCACCACGCCAGGGCGATCCAGATGTCGTTGCCGACGGGCTCCCCTGCGAACAGGTCCTGGATGGTGTTGACGATCGACGTGACCGGCTGGTTCTCGGCGAAGACGCGTACCGGAGCCGGCATGGTGTCCGTGGGGACGAACGCCGAGCTGATGAACGGCAGGAAGATCAGCGGGTAGGAGAACCCGGCGGCACCGTCCACCGACTTGGCCGACAGGCCCGCGACGACGGCCAGCCAGGTGAGCGCCAGCGTGAAGAGCGCGAGGATCCCCGCCACGGTGAGCCAGGACAGCACGCTCGCCGAGGTGCGGAACCCCATCAGGAGACCCACCACCACGATGATGACCACGGTGATCGCGTTGGAGACCAGCGACGTCAGCACGTGTGCCCACAGCACGGACGACCGGGCGATCGGCATGGAGTGGAACCGCTCGAAGATGCCGCTCTGCATGTCGGTGAAGAGCCGGACCGCGGTGTAGGCGATGCCGGACGCGATGGCGATCAGCAGGATCCCGGGCAGCAGGTAGTTCACGTAGTTCTCGGTGCCGGTCTCGATCGCGCCGCCGAACACGTAGACGAACAGCAGCATGATGGCGATCGGCGTGACCGCGGTCGTGATGATCGTGTCCGCACTGCGGGTGATGTGCCGCAGGGAGCGGCCCGTCAGGCTGGCCGTGTCGTCGAGGAGATGCGTGGTCATGACTTGTCCTTCCCGATGGTCTCGCGCACGTCGTCGCTGCCGACGAGGGCGAGGAAGATGTCCTCGAGGCTGGGCTGCTTCTCGACGTACTGGACCGTCGCCGGTGGCAGCAGCCGCTTGAGCTCGGCGAGCGTGCCGTTGGCGATGATGCGGCCCTGGTGCAGGATCGCGATCCGGTCCGCGAGCTGCTCGGCCTCGTCGAGGTACTGCGTGGTGAGCAGGACGGTGGTGCCCTGCGCGGAGAGCTCCTTGATGACCTGCCACACGTCGAGCCGCGCCTCGGGGTCCAGCCCGGTGGTCGGCTCGTCGAGGAAGACCACCGCGGGCTGCCCGATGAGGCTCATCGCGATGTCCAGCCGCCGGCGCATGCCCCCCGAGTAGGTGGACACCCGTCGCGACCCGGCCTCGGTCAGGTTGAACCGTGCGAGCAGGTCGTCGGCGATCGGGCCGGGCGACGGCAGGTGCCGCAACCGAGCGACCAGGACGAGGTTCTCCCGACCGGAGAGGATCTCGTCGACCGCGGCGAACTGGCCGGTGAGGCTGATGGACTCGCGGACGCGGAGCGGATCCGTGGAGACGGCGAACCCGTTGACCGTGGCCGCGCCGGCGTCCGCCCGCAGCAACGTGGACAGGATCCGCACGATGGTGGTCTTCCCGGCCCCGTTCGAACCGAGTAGGGCGAAGATGCTGCCTGGTGCGACGTCGAAGTCCACGCCTCGGAGCACGTGCAGGTCCTTGAAGGACTTCTCCAGGTTCTGGACGCGGATCGCGGGTTCTGGGGTGGTGGTGCTGGTCATGTCGGTCTCTCCTCTCAGCGGGCGTGCTCGACGGTGATGGCGCCGGACCGCGTGCGTGCGCGGATCGCGACGGACTGCTCGGACTCTGCGGGTGCCCGGTCGCCGTCCAGGCGGTTGCGCACGTGGCCGTCGCGCGAGGACAGGTCGAGCCACGCGGGGACGCCGGGTCGGACGCCGACGGTGACCTGGCCGTAGCCGCTCTCGACCCGGATCGATCCCGTCGAGACCTCGTGCAGCGAGATGGCGCCGTAGGCGGTCTTCGCCGTGACGGAGCCGAGCGCGGTGGTGACCTCCAGGTCGCCGTACGAGAGCTTCGCCTCGAGGTCACCGCCGGACTCCCCGACGTGGATGCTCCCGTGCGACGCCTTGAGGATCGCGTCCCCGGTGACCGTGGCGAGCCGGATCTGCCCGTGGTCGGCGGTGATCTCGGCCGAGCCGTCCGCCGTCCCGATGGTCACGTTGCCGTGGCCGGCACGCAGCCACAGGTCGCCGGTGGCGTCGAGGTCCACCGGGCCCATCGAGGCCTTGATCCGCGTGGCGCCGAGGCGTCCGGCGGTCCGGACGCCGCCCATCGAACCCTCGGCGGTGAGGCGCGAGCCCGCCGGCAGCTCGACCCGCACGTCGACGGACTCGGTCGGGCCGATCCAGCTCAGGCGGGGCTTCGGACCCGTGATGGTGAGCCGCTGCCCGTCGAAGTCGACCTTGGTCTCCTCGGCGCCCCGGCGGTCGACCGCCTTGGCCGGGTTGGTGCCGGTCACGGTCACGACGGTGTCGGCTCGGTCGCCGGCGACGATCTCGATCGCACCGACCGGCAGGTTGATCGCGACGTCGATCGGGGTCGGGGTGGTGTACGTGGGCATGCTGACGCCTCCCGGTGTCGGGGTGTGTTCGTCCGGCCCCGCGGGTCTGCGGGGCTGGTGGAGCTGTGGGCAGGCCGGGCTAGCGGGCCCAGCCGGCGAAGCTGTCGCCGGTGCGCAGCGTGCGCTGCGCCGATCGTCGTTGCTTGGGCTCGAGGGCGGACGCGACCGCCCGGACGAGCCAGGTGTTGACGGACAGGCCGTCCGCCGTCGCCGCCTCGTCCACCCGCGCCTTGAGGGCGTCGGGCAGGCGCAGCGTCGTGCGCGAGGTGCTCACGTCGTCGAGGTCGACGGGCGCCGCCGGGGCGTCGTCGGTCTCGGGCTCGGCGCTCGGCTGGGTGACGACGAACTCGATCTCCCGACCGCGCAGCCGCAGGTCGACCGAGCCGGGTGCGAGGTCGCGCGTGATCTCGCCGGCGGCGGCCGACAGGGCGTCGAGCAGCACGAGCCGAGCGGCGGCGTCGAGCCCGGCGACCAGTCGCTCGGCGACGGCCCGCGTGTCGTCCGTGCCGTGCTCGGCCACGTCCACCAGCTGGCGCTGGAGGTCGCTGACGTACTGTCCGATGTCCATAGCACCATCGTGACACCACCGTGGTGTCACGTCAAGCCCCAGTGGTGTCAGGCTGGCACAGGGCTACTCGGCTACTCGTCGTCGAGCGTGACGGCTGGTCGCGGCCGGGTGTCGACGGCCAGCCGGAAGATGTCGGGACGGTTGTAGTGCCCGGTGGGGTCGAACAGGCGGCACGTCAGCCCGCTGAGCCGACCGTACGGGGTGTCGACGACCGGGAGCGTCGAGCCGTCGCCCATCCCCCAGACCGTGCGCTCCGAGCCGGTAGGCATGAGCTTCCGGTGCTTGCCGAGCAGGCGTCCGTCAGGGCCGAGGTAGAGCGTGGTGTCGTAGATCGTGGCGGCGTGCGGCTCGCGCTCCTCGACGTTGATGACCACGTGGACGCCGGCGTCCTGCGCAGCCGCACCGAGCGCCTCCGTCACCGGGCCGGGCCTGCTGGTCCATGAGCACGTGGGCCGCCTGGACCGCGGCCACCCGGGTGAGCGCCATCCTCCACCGTAGCGAGCCGGGTCCACGGTCAACAGGGTCGAGCCGCGCCCCTTGACGGCTCCGGTGAGGGGCGCGGACCGTCGATCTTGGGCCGCACCCACGCGGCGCACCGTGCTGGACCGGAGTCAGGAGTCGTCATGCGCACCGCACTCACCACCGCCGTCGTCGCCGGTCTTGGCGTCGTCGCACTCACCGCCGGGTCCGCGGGGCCGGGCCCGGCCGACCGGTCGCGGGGTCGCGACCGGGTGATCACGTTCGACGTCCAGTTCTCGGGGTTCTTCCTGCTCGACTTCAGCGCGACGGGCGTCCGGGAGGTCACCGCCATCGACGACCCGGCACTCAGCCCCAGCCGGGGCGACCAGATCGTGTTCGAGGACACCCTGCTGCGCAACGGCGAGCCTGCGGGCGCCGGCGGGGGCACGTGCACCGTGACGTCGGTCGCGCCGACCGATCCCCCGATCAACCTCAGCTGCCAGGTGTCGTACCAGCTGAGCGACGGTCAGGTCGTCGCCCAGGGTCGGGCGTCCAACGCACCCGTGAAGACCCTGGCGATCGTCGGCGGCACGGGGAAGTACGTCGGCGCCGGCGGCGAGCTCGAGCTGACCGAGCTGGGCAACGCGCAGAACACCGGGACGCTGGTGCTCAGGCTCGACCGGAAGTAGCGCCAGCCGGTCGACGACTTGACGTCCGGCCTCGGGCCGGTGCCATATATTGCATGCCCATCCCTCAGGACGCGCCCGCCGTCGACCGCACGCTCCTTCGCGACGACGTCTACCGCCGGCTGCGCGACGCCATCGTCGACGGCACGTTCGAGCCGGGCGAACAGCTCAGGGACCTCGAGCTGGCCACCTGGCTCGGCGTCAGCCGCACGCCGGTCCGCGAGGCTCTGCTGCGCCTCGCGCACGCGGGGCTGGTCGTGGCATCGCCCGGGCGCTCGACGACCGTCACCACCCTCGACATGCGCGCGGTGTGGGACGCGCGGGACGTGGTCGCCGCGATGCACCAGCTGGCGGTCCGCGTGGCCGTGCCGGGACTGACCGAGGCAGACCTCGCGGAGATGCGCGACGCGAACCGGCGCTTCGCGCTGGCGATCGACGACGGCGACGTCGAGGCGGCCCTGCGCGCCGACGACGCGCTGCACGCCGTGCCCGTGGCGGTCAGCCGCAACCGGTCGCTCGCCGCGGTCCTCGACCAGTTCACGCCCGTGCTGCGCCGTGCCGAACGGCTCCGGTTCACCTCACCGAGCGGTCGCGCCTCGGTCGCCCGGCACGACGAGCTGATCCGCCTCTGCGCCGCGGCGGACGCGGAAGGCGCGGCCGAGCTCGCCTTCGACCTCTACCACTCCCTGCCCACCAGCCCGGAGCCCGACGTCAGGTCCTGACGCGGGCCGGTGAGTCCAGCGTGGCCTTCTGCACCAGCTCGGCAGGGTCGAGCGTGCAGTCGAGTGCGATCCCCTGCTCGTCCGGTTCGAGCGGCTCCAGCGTGGCCAGCTGGGTGTCGAGCAGGGACGCCGGCATGAAGTGCCCCTCGCGGGAGCTCATACGCGCCGAGAGCTGCGCGTGCGTGCCCACGAGGTGCACGAAGCGGACGTCCGGGGCAGCCTCCCGCAGAACGTCCCGGTAGGCGCGGCGCAGGGCCGAGCACGCGACGACGGTCCCGTCGGGGGCCCCCGCCAGCGCGGACCCGACGAGCCGCAGCCACGGCCACCGGTCGGCGTCGGTCAGCGGCACTCCCCCCGCCATCTTCGCGAGGTTGGCGGGCGGGTGCAGGCTGTCGGCGTCGAGGAACGGGACGCCGAGCCGGTCGGCCAGCAGCGACCCGACCGTGGACTTCCCGCAGCCGGACACCCCCATGACGACGACGCGGCTCACCAGTCGTGGACCGTTCCGTCGGCCAGCCGGTTGTACGGCAGGTAGGCGGTCTCGTACGGGTACTTGCCGGCCTCGTCCACGTCGAGCTCGACCCCGAGGCCGGGCTGGTCGCCGGGGTGCAGGTAGCCGTCGGTGAACGTGAACGACTGCTGGAACACCGCGTTGGTCTTGGCGCCGTGCTGCATGTACTCCTGGATGCCGAAGTTGTGGATGGCCAGGCCCACGTGCATCTGGGCGGCCAGGCCCACCGGCGAGATGTCCGTCGGCCCGTGGAACCCGGACTTCACCTGGTACTGCGCGGCGTAGTCCATCACCTTCTTCAGCGGGCTGATCCCGCCGAAGTGGGTGGACGCGGCGCGCACGTAGTCGATGAGCTGCTCCTTGATGAGCGACTGGAAGTCCCACACGGTGTTGAAGATCTCGCCGATGGCCAGCGGGGTCGTGGTGTGCTGGCGGACGAGTCGCAGGGCCTCCTGGTTCTCGGCCGGCGTGCAGTCCTCGAGCCAGAACAGGTCGTACGGCTCCAGGGACTTGCCCAGCTTCGCCGCCTGGATCGGGGTCATCCGGTGGTGGCCGTCGTGCAGCAGCGGCAGGTCCGGTCCGAACTCGTGGCGCACGGCCTCGAACACGGTCGGCAGGTGGCGCAGGTACGCGCGGGTGTCCCAGTCCTCCTCGGCGGGGTACGCGCCGCGCTGCGCGGGCTCGTGGTCGTACCGCTCCTCCCCCGTGGACTGCGCGGCGATGCCGTAGATCGCCTTCAGCCCGGGGACGCCGGTCTGCACGCGGATCGAGCGGTAGCCCTGCTCCTGGTGCGCGCGGATCGAGTCGAACAGGGAGGGCAGGTCGATGCCGGACGCGTGCCCGTACGCCATCAGGCCGTTGCGGCTCGCGCCACCCAACAGCTGGTAGACCGGCATGCCGGCGGCCTTGCCCTTGATGTCCCACAGGGCCATGTCCACCGCGGCGATCGCGGCCATGGTCACCGGGCCGCGGCGCCAGTACCCGCTGCGGTACAGGAACTGCCAGGCGTCCTCGATGCGGCTCGCGTCGCGGCCGATCAGCAGGGGGGCGACGTGCTCCTTGAGGTAGCTGACGACGGCGAGCTCACGGCCGTTCAGGGTGGCGTCACCCAGACCGGTCAGGCCCTCGTCGGTGGTGATCTTCAGGGTGACGAAGTTGCGGTTCGGGCTGGTGACGATGACGTCGGCGGCGACGATCTTCATGGTCGGGCTCCTGCGAGGGTGTGATGGGTGGGGCGGTGGACGGCGAGCTGCTCGGCCACGTGGCGGGCGAAGACGTCCTTGCGGGCGAGCCGGGGGGCGATGAGGTCGAGGGCCAGGTCGGCGCGGGCGGAGCTGCCCTGTCCGCGCAGCCGCTCGGCGAGGTCGGCGGCGCCGGGATCGGACGACGACGCGTCGACGCGCTCGAGGTGGTGGATCCAGGCGGCGACGACCCCCGCCCCCGCGCGTCCCACGGCAAGCCCGGCGGCGGCGCGCTGCTGGGCGACGGCCATGACCCGGACGGGGAGCTTGACGGACCCGTCCTTGGCGATCTGCGCTAGGCGGTGCTCGATGCGGGCGTTGGCGAACCGGGCTCGCAGGGCCGCCGTGGCGTCGTCGACCGGCAGGCTCAGCACGTCGGCCGCCTCGGACCAGAGCTGCTCGAGGTCGGCACGGCAGTCGGGATCCGCGAACGCCTCGGCCACCGTGGACAGGCCGCGGGCGAGGCCCTCGTACGCGAGCAGGGAGTGGCCGGCATTGAGCAGCCAGAGCTTGCGGCGCTCGTACGGTTCGAGGTCGTCGACCAGCTGCGCGCCGGCGACCTCCCACCGCGGGCGGCCCGCCGGGAACTCGCCCGCGAGCACCCAGTCGCTGAAGGGCTCGGTGACGACCGGCGACCTGTCCTCCCGACCGGTCAGCTTCCGCACGATCGCGCGGTCGGCCTCGGTGGTGGCTGGGGTGATCCGGTCGACCATCGTCGAGACGAACGCGACCTGCTGCTCGATCCAGCGGGCGAGCGCCTCGTCCACCGCGGAGGCCAGGTCCAGCGTGACCTGGCGGGCCACGCGGCCGTTGTCCGGGAGGTTGTCGCAGCTCACGATCGCGATCGGCCCGGTCCCCGCCTCGCGTCGGGCACGCAGCCCGTCGACGAGGCGGCCCGGTGCCGTGAGCGCGTCGCCCCCGGCGCGGAGGCGTTCGACGTCCAGCGCCACCGCAGGGTCGTGCCGGTCGAGCGCGCCGTCCGACGTGAGTCGGTAGCCGGCCTCCGTGACGGTCAGGGTGACGACCCCGACCTCGGGCCGGCGGAAGTACTCACGCCAGGCGTCGGCGTCCGCACCGTCGTGGACGGCCACCAGGGCGTCGATCGTCGTCGGCGCATCGCCCTCGGGCGAGCGGACCAGCAGCGTGTACCGACCGTCCTGCCGCGCCAGCGGCTCTGCCGCGGCGGCGGACCGGCCGGTGAAGGCGGCGACGCCCCACTGCTCGGCGCCGCCCACCTCGTTGGCCGCCTGGGTGTACCAGAGGAGATGGGCCCGGGCGAAGGCGCCCAGCCCGAGGTGCACGATCCGTACCGGTGCGGGGGGCTCGGTGCGCTCCCAGCCTGTTCCGTCGTGCACGGCTCACCTCCTGGTCGTCGGACCCTCGTCGGTCCTCCTCCATTGAGCGACACCCGGCCCGGCAATGGCAATCGGTTGCCGTGACTTGTCCTGCCGGGCCGGTCAGGACCGCCGGCGGCGCGCCCGCCGCGCCGTCGAGTCCCGGACGACCAGCTCGGCCGGGAGCAGCGCGGGGCGGACCTGGGGCGGCGTGCGGGACGACATCCCGGCCAGCAGCGTCTGCACCGCGTACTTGCCGAGGGCCGCCAGCGGCGCAGCCACCGTGGTCAGGGCGGGCGAGCAGATCTCGGCACCGAAGATGTTGTCGAACCCGACGACGCTGACGTCCCGCGGCACCCGCACGCCCTGTGCCGCGAGCTCGCGCATCAGCCCGATCGCCACGAGGTCGTTGTACGCCACCACCGCCGTCACGTTCGATCCCGCGACGACGGGCGCCGCCTCGCCACCCCCTGCGAGCGTCGGCGCGAACGGCCCGAACCGCTGCACCCGCAGGTCCAGCATCTCCGCCGCCTCGCGCATCGCCCGCCAGCGCATGCCGTCGGCCCACGACGCCTCCGGCCCGGCGAGGTAGCCGATGCTCCGGTGCTCGAGCGACGCGAGGTGCTCCACGGCGCGCCGCGCGCCCCGGGCGTTGTCGGTGATGACGCTCGGGATCCCGGTGAGCACCCGGTTGAGCACGACCGTCGGGCGCTGCTGGGCCATCACCCGGATGGCTGAGTCCGACATGCGGGAGGTGCCGAGCACGACGCCCTCGACCAGAGGGAGCGCACGCTCGAGGGCCTTGCGCTCGGCCACCGCCGACTCGTGCACGTCGGCGACCAGGAGCGTGTAGTCCGCCTCCGTCGCGGCCAGCTCCGCGCCGCGGATGATCTCGAAGTAGAACGGGTTGGTCACGTCGGAGACCACGAGCGCCAGCAGCGACGTCTTGCCGGTGGGCAGCGCCCGCGCCAGCGGGTTCGCGCGGTAGCCCATCTCCTCGGCCACCTGCCGGATCCGTGCCGCCGTCTCGGCGTTGACCCTGCCGGGCCGGGAGAACGCGCGGGAGACGGTGGACGGAGCCACGCCGCACGCCGCAGCCACGTCGTAGATCGTCGGCACCTTGCGCTCGTCCACGCCTCGAACGGTAGGCACCGCGACAAGTCATGGCAACCGCTTGTCGTCCCAGGATCACGGGTCCTCAATGGGAACACCGGCCGATGCGCAGATGCTTCGCCGGCGATGAGAGGAGAGCACCGATGCTTCGTCCCCAGGACACCACGAGCCGCGAGCGCAAGTCCCTGAACGGCTTGTGGGACTTCCGGCTCGACGCCACGGGCGCCGGCCGTCAGCAGGGCTGGCACCAGGGTCCGCTGGCCGAGGCCCGGTCCATGCCCGTCCCGGCGAGCTACAACGACGTTCTCGTCGGGACGACCGGACGCGACCACGTGGGCGACGCCTGGTACCAGACGACCGTGCGAGTCCCCCGCGGCTGGGCCGGCCAGCGCGTCGCGCTCCGGTTCGACTCTGCGACGCATGCCGCGGTGGTCTGGGTGGGCGACACCGAGGTGGCCCGCCACGAGGGCGGCTACACGCCGTTCGAGGCGGACATCACCGCGCTGGTCTCCCCCGGCGACGAGGTCCGCGTGACGATCGTCGTGAACAACGAGCTGACGTTCCAGACCATCCCCCCGGGGATCGTGCACGACACCGAGCAGGGACGCCGCCAGCAGTACTTCCACGACTTCTTCAACTACGCCGGCCTGCACCGCTCGGTCTGGCTGTACGCGACGCCGACCACCTACGTCGACGACGTCGTGGTCACCACCGACCGCCGCGGCACCACGGGGGTCGTCTCCTACGCGGTGACCGTGGCGGGCGATGCCGACGTGCGGGTGACGCTGCGGGACGCGGACGGGGTGACCGTCGCGACCGCCGAGGGTTCGCGCGGTGAGCTCGAGGTCCCCGACGCCCACCTGTGGGCCCCCGGCGACGGCTACCTGTACGACGCCGAGGTCGAGCTGGTGGACGCGTCGGGTGCCTCGCTCGACAGCTACCACCAGAGCGTCGGCATCCGCACGGTCGAGGTACGCGGGACGCAGTTCCTCATCAACGGCGAGCCGTTCTACTTCCAGGGCTTCGGCAAGCACGAGGACTCCGCCGTACGCGGCAAGGGTCACGACGACGCGTTCCTGGTGCACGACTTCGAGCTGCTCGACTGGATCGGCGCCAACTCCTTCCGCACCGCGCACTATCCCTACGCCGAGGAGGTCTACGACTACGCGGACCGCACGGGCATCGTCGTCATCGACGAGGTGGCCGCGGTCGGGCAGAACATGGGCCTGGCGGGCGGGATCTTCGGCGGGCAGAACTACACGACCTTCTCCCCCGAGACCGTCAACGACGTGAGCCAGGAGGCACACAAGCAGGCGATCCGGGAGCTGATCACGCGGGACAAGAACCACCCCAGCGTCGTGCTCTGGTCCATCGCCAACGAGCCCGAGTCCGACACCGACGCAGCCCGCGCCTACTTCGAGCCGCTCTTCGCCCTCACCCGTGAGCTGGACACCAGCCGCCCGGTCGGCTTCGTCAACGTGATGCTCGCGCCGCACGGCACGTGCCAGGTGTCCGAGCTGGGCGACGTGCTCATGCTCAACCGCTACTACGGCTGGTACGTCAACACCGGCGACCTCGTCGCGGCGGAGGCAGCGTGGCTGTCCGAGCTCCAGCAGTGGGCCACCGAGGGCAAGCCGATCATCATCACCGAGTACGGCGCCGACACCGTGGCCGGCGTGCACTCCCTGACCCCGCAGCCGTGGTCCGAGGAGTACCAGGTCGAGTACCTGGACATGAACCACCGCGTGTTCGACGCGGTCGACGCGGTCGTCGGCGAGCAGGTGTGGAACTTCGCCGACTTCGCGACGTCCTCCACCTCCGTGTTCCGGGTGGACGGCAACAAGAAGGGCGTGTTCACCCGTGACCGCCGCCCGAAGGCCGCCGCGCACGTGCTGCGCCGCCGCTGGAGCTCGAAGCGATGACCAGCCCCATCCCCCACCCCAGCACGCCCGCCGCCCCGCGGCCCGACCGAGGAGTCGACATGACCAGCACCGTCGCTGTCTCCGACCCGATCACCCCCAGCAGCGCCCCCGGCACCGCCCCGACGTCCAAGCTCCGGTTCCGCACCTACCTCGGCTACGCCGCGGGCGACGCGGGCAACAACCTGGCGTTCTCCATGACGTCGATGTTCCTGCTGCTCTACTACACCGACGTGGTCGGCATCTCGGCCGCCGCCGCGGGGACGCTGTTCCTCGTCGTGCGGGTCTGGGACGCGTTCGCCGACATCTGGGCGGGCCGCCAGGTGGACAAGACCATGACCCGGTGGGGCAAGTTCCGGCCGTTCTTCCTGTTCGGCTCGCTGCCCCTGCTGCTGCTGTCCGTGGCGACGTTCACGGTCCCCGGCGGGCTGGGCGGCACGGGCAAGCTCATCTACGCCTACGCCACCTACGCGCTGCTCGGCCTGGCCTACAGCCTGGTGAACATCCCCTACGGCTCGCTGGCCTCGGCCATGACGCAGGAGCCCGTGGAGCGCGCCCGCCTCGCGAGCTTCCGGTCGATGGGCACCGCGGCGACGATCATCGCGCTGGCCTTCATCGTGGCCCCGCAGATCAAGAACTCTGACAACCTCCAGCAGTCGCTGACCCTCACCACCCTGCTGTTCGTGGTGATCGGGTTCGGCCTCTACATGCTGCTGTTCTCCACCTCGAAGGAGCGCGTGGTGCGCGACGTCGCCCACGTGACCCTCAAGCAGAGCCTGGGCACCCTCAAGGGCAACCGGCCGCTGCTCATGCTCTGCCTCAGCGCGCTGTCGTTCCTGGTCGGCATGTTCACGCTCCAGACCGTGCAGGCGTACTACGCCCGCGACGTGCTGGGCGACGCCAACTACTTCATCATCCTCACGGTCGTGAGCACCGGCGTGATGTTCGTGGTCGCCGGGTTCATCCCCCGGATCGTGCGCGCCGTCGGCAAGAAGCCGGCGTACATCTCCGCCAGCATCATCGCGATCGTCGCGGCGATCGGCATCGCCCTCACCCCGTCCGACCGTCCCGGCCTGGCCATCGCGTTCTTCGGCCTCTACGGGGTCGGCATGGCGGCCGTGAACACCCTGATGTGGGCGCTCGAGGCCGACACCGTCGAGTACGGCGAGTGGCGGACGGGCGTGCGGACCGAGGGCACCACCTACGCGGTCTTCTCGTTCACCCGCAAGGTCGGCCAGGCCGTCGGTGGTGCAGCCGCGGCGTACGGACTCGGCTTCGTCGGGTACATCGCGCAGCAGGACGTGCAGAGCCAGGCGACGCAGGACGGCATCCGCCACATCGCCGGCTTCGTCCCCGCCGCGTTCATCCTGGTCGGCGTGATCATCATGGTCTTCTACCCGCTGACCGAGACCCGCTTCAAGACGATGGTGGCCGAGGTCGCCGCCCGTCGCGCCGCGCGAGAGGGCTGACCGTGTCGATCGCGACCGCCGAGGCCCTGCGCCTCCACCCCGACCGGCTGCTGCCGACCGCCCCCGAGGTCCGCTCCATCGCGCGACGCCTCTACGACGAGGTCCGGGACCTGCCGATCCTCTCCCCGCACGGCCACGTCGAGGCCCGGCTGCTCCTGGAGGACCAGCCGTTCACCGACCCGACCTCGCTGCTGGTCACCCCCGACCACTACGTCACCCGCCTGCTGCACGCGTCCGGCGTCCCGCTCGACCAGCTCGGGGTGGGGCAGGGCACCCTGTCCCCCGACGCGGCCCGCGAGGCCTGGCGGCTGCTCTGCCGGAACTGGTCGGTGTACCGCGGAACGCCCGTGAAGTACTGGCTGGAGAGCGCGCTGGTCGACGTGTTCGGCCTGGACCTGCGGCCGAGCGCCGAGACGGCCGACGAGCTCTACGACGGGATCGCCGACCAGCTCGCGCAGCCCACGTTCCGGCCGCGGGCGCTGTTCGACCGGTTCCGGATCGAGGTCCTCGCCACCACCGACGACCCGGCGGACGACCTGGCGGCGCACGCCGCGCTCCGTGCCGACCCGTCCTTCACCGGCCGGGTGGTGCCGACGTTCCGGCCCGACAAGTACCTCGAGGCCGGCCGCCCCGACTGGGCCCGGGACGTCCTCCACCTGGGCGCGGTCGCCGGGGTCGACACCGGGTCGTACGCGGGCTGGGTCGCCGCGATGGAGGACCGGCGGGAGCACTTCCGTCGGCACGGCGGGGTGTCCACCGACCACAGCCACGAGGACGTCGGCACCGAGCCGCTCGACGCGGCGGAGGCCGAGCGGATCTACCGCGCGGCGCTCGCCGGCCAGGCGCCGGAGCTCCAGACGACCGCGCTGCGGCGGCACATGCTGCTGGAGATGGCCCGGATGGCGACGGAGGACGGTCTGACCATGACCCTCCACCCGGGCGTCCGCCGCGGTCACCACCGGCCGACGGCCACGCGGTTCGGCCCGGACACCGGTCACGACCTGCCCCTGCCGGGCGCGTTCACGGACGCGCTGCGACCGCTGCTCGACCGGTACGGCACCCACCCGAACCTCACGCTCGTGCTCTTCACGCTCGACGAGTCCGTGTTCTCCCGCGAGCTCGCGCCGCTGGCCGGGTTCTACCCGTCGGTGTACGTCGGGGCACCCTGGTGGTTCCTCGATGCGCCCGACGCCATCCGCCGCTGGCGGTCCGCGGTCTCCGAGACCGCCGGCCTGTCCCGGACCAGCGGGTTCATCGACGACACCCGGGCGATCTGCTCGATCCCGGCGCGACACGACATGGCGCGCCGGCTCGACGCGGGCTACCTCGCCGGGCTGGTGGCGGACCACCGGCTCGACGAGGACGAGGCGGCGGACGCCGTCGTCGACCTGGTCCGCGGTCGGCCGACCGAGGTCTTCGGGCTCTAGGTCGTCGGGCTCTCGGCGTCCTCGGCCACCGGGACGTCCAGGCGCTGTTCGGCGAGCCACCCCAGGACCACGTCGGCGACGTCGCGCCATCCGGCGTCGATGGTCAGCGAGTGACCTCGCCCGGGGAACTCGTGGTACTCGGTGATCGAGCTCGGGTTGTCCTCGTACAGCTTCGCGACCTCGAGGGTCACCGCCTTCGGCACGGTGTGGTCCTCGCTGCCGGAGGTGAGCAGGAGGGGACCGCGGACGGCGTGGTGGGTGTCCACCGCGGCGGGTGAGCTGCGGCGGAAGTTCGCCGTGGCGTCCTCGAAGAGGGGGCGGCCCGGTCCGGGGATCGTCCACGCCTCGAAGAGCGCGTCGGACTCCTCCTCGGTCAGGGTGTTCCCGAAGCTGTACCGGAACTGCTTGGCCGTGAGCGCGACGGTCCGCTTCTTGTTCGCGGGGTTGCCCAGCACCGGGAAGCCGGAGCGCAGCTGGGAGAACGGCAGGGTCTTGACGCCCTTGATGGGTGCCGGGTCGATGGCGACGGCCGCGACGGCGAGGTCGTTGGCGAGCAGCTCCTGCGCGATCAGCCCACCGAACGAGTGCCCGACGACGATCGGCTTCGCGTCGAGCGTCTCGATGTAGTCCGCGTAGTGGTGGCAGATCTGCTCGATCCCGACGTCGTCGAGCGCGTCGGCGGCGGCCCGTGTCTCCGCGACGGTGTCCGCGTCACCGGGCCAGCCCGGCGCGCTGGGCGCGTAGCCGCGCGACTCGAAGAGCTCCAGCCACGGCGCCCACGCGGACGAGTGGATCCAGAGGCCGTGGATGAAGACGACAGGCGTTCTCGACATGGGTGCTCCCCGGGAGTGGTGTGGTCAGAGCTGCTTGGCGAAGCCGCCGTCGATGAGGACGTCGGCTCCCGTGATGTTGCCCGCGCGGCCGCTGGCCAGCAGCAGGACGAGGTCGGCGACCTCGTCGGGCTCGGTGAAGCGCCCGGTGGAGAACCCGCCCGCGTCCGCGATGATCCGACGCCGGGCTTCGTCGAAGGAGACGCCCATGCTCGCCGCGACCGTCGCCGCGACCCCGTTCTCCCCGAGCCACAGCGGCGTCGAGACCGGCCCCGGGCTCACGGTGTTGAAGCGCAGGCCGCGTGGCCCGAACTCCTTGGACAGCGACTTGGACAGGTTCCAGACCGCGGCCTTGGTGGCCGAGTAGTCGATCACCCCGGGATCGGGCAGGTAGGCGTTGACGGAGCAGATCGTCACCACGGTGCCCGCGCCCCGGGCCAGGAGCAGGGGGATCGCGGCACGCGTCGTGCGCACGGCGGCCATGAGGGTGAGGTTGAGGGTGCCCAGCCAGTCGTCGTCGCTGACGTCCAGGAAGCCGGTCGTCCGCGGGGTCACGGCACCGACGTTGTTCACGAGGATGTCGAGCCCGCCGAAGTGCGCGGCCCGGGACACGAGCTCCGCCGGCGTGTCCGCATCGGCGAGATCGACAGCGACGGCAAGGACCTGCCCGGTGTCGGACAGCGCCACGAGCTCGTCCGTGATCGTGCGGGCGCCCGCGACCACGTTGACCCCCTCGCCCACCAGTGCGCGTGTGACGGCGAGACCGATGCCCTTGCTCGCACCCGTGACGACTGCGACCTTGCCCGCCAGATGGAGGTCCATGCGGGGGACGCTAGACCTCCGGAATGTCCGGTTCCTGGCCCTGCTGGTCCCCCCCAGCGCCCGCCAGCCGCTCCATCGCTGCGGCGCTGGGCGAGCTGGGCTCCGCGAAGTAGAGGAACAGCGACTGCCCGGCGGTGCCGACGACGGACAGCCTGAGATAGCTCAGGGTGAGCGTCCCGACCCGCGGGTGCCGCAGGACGTGCACACCGTCCCCGGCACGATGGACGTCCTGTCGCTCCCAGAGCTCCCGGAACTGAGCGCTGCCGGCGGCTCCGTCTGCGACGAGTGCCTCCAGCCGGGCGTCCCCCGCCCCTGCCTGCGCCGCGCTCCGCAACAGGGCGACGGACCGGGCGGCCAGCCCGTCCCAGTCCGCGTGGAACACCCGTTCCGACGGGTCCGTGAACAACGAGAGGACGCTGTTGACGCCGACGCGGAAGTTCGGGTTCAGCCGCCGCGCCAGGGCGTTCGACGCCAGCACGTCGACGTACCGACTGTGCACGACGGCGGCGGTGAGCGGCCACGAGTCGATCAGCCACAGCGTCGCGTCCCGGACGACGTCACCCGCGACGCCTGCGTCGGGGCGCTCCGCCGGTCGCGCGAGCGCGTGCAGGTAGTCGGTGGCGACCGTGTCCAGGCGCAGGGCCCGCGCCAGGGCGTCGAGCACCTGGGTCGACGGGTTGGCGTCGCGCCCCTGTTCGAGACGGAGGTAGTAGTCCGTGCTGACGCCGGCCAGGATGGCGACCTCTTCGCGCCTCAGCCCGGGTACCCGGCGCAGCCCGGCACCGACGGCCAGGCCGACGTCCTGCGGCTGCAACCGTTCGCGCCGCGCTCGCAGGAACTCACCCAGCCGGCCCGCCGCGGTCATACGCGCACGCTAGCGGCTACGCCGGCACCGCGGCCGTCGTCTCGTGACCGACGCGGTCGGCGAGATGCCGGGCGACGAAGGCCGCGTCCGCGCCGACGCCGTTGATCATCGACGACGCCAGGGCGTGCTGGAACACCAGGCCGAGGAAGTACAGCCCCGGCTCCGAGGTGACCCCTCGGTCGTGCGTCAGGGCGCCCGCGTCGTCGCGCACGGGCAGGTCGATCCAGCTGTGGTCGGGGTCGAAGCCGGTGCACCACACGATCGTGGAGACGTCCAGCGTCCGGCCGTCGTCGAGGGTGGGCAGCCCGTCGCTGACGCCGGTGGTCCGGGGCACGCGCTGGACGCCCGCGGCCGCGAGGTCCCGGGACTTGACGCGGATCAGGGGACCGCTGTGGGCGAGCACGTCGGCGCGGGCGCGTCGACCGATGGGGGTGCCCGTCGTCAGCACGTGGCTGAAGGCCCAGAACGCGAGCCGGTTCAGTGGCCGCGCCAGGGGCTGCTCGATCCGCCACGGGATCTGACCGGGGTGCCGGCCGGACAGGAAGGTGCGATGCGTCGCCGCCAGCTCCAGGGCGATGTCCGCCCCCGAGTTGCCGGCCCCGACGACCAGCACGCCGCCCGACCCGACCTGGTGCGGCCCGCGGTAGCTGCCGGCGTCGAGCTGCACGACGTCCGGGCGCACGGACGAGGCGAACGCCGGCACGCGAGGCACGCGGTCGAACCCCGCCGCGACCACGACGTTCTGGGCACGCCAGGTCCCGCCGTCCGTCTCGACGAGCAGGTGCTCGCCTGACCGCGACACGCGTCGCACACGGACGCCCGTGCGCACCGGGACGCGCAGGTCAGCCGCGTAGTCCTCCAGGTAGTCGGCGAACGCGTCCTTGGTCGGCAACGACCACGGGTTCCCCGGGAACGGACGACCGGGCAGGCCGTCGTAGCGCGCAGGGGTGAACAGCCGGAGCGAGTCCCACCGCTGACGCCAGGAGTCGCCGACCCGTGCACCTCCCTCGAGGACCACGTGCGGCAGTCCGCGCTCGGAGAGCTCGTGGCTCGCCGCCAGGCCGGCCTGACCGCCGCCGACGACCACGGTCTGCACGTTCTCGACACTCATGCCGCTCCCTCGTCACCGCTGCTAGTCTTCATCCGAAGCACCTTCGGACGAATACGTGAAGGGTAGGACGGATGCCACGGGACGTCAACGACACCCGGCCGTACCACTCGCCCAAGCGGGCCGAGCGGGCCGCAGCCACTCGGTCGGCCGTGCTGCGCGCCGCGCGCGACCTGTTCCTGAGCGAGGGGTACGCCGGCACGACCGTCGCCGCGGTCGCCGCCCGGGCCGAGGTCGCCGTCGACACGGTCTACGCCGTCGTCGGTCGCAAGCCTGCGCTCCTGCGCGAGGTGGCAGAGGCGGCCATCTCCGGGACGGACCACGCAGTGCCCGCCGCGCAGCGCGAGTACGTCCGGCGGATCCGGGAGGCGTCGACCGCCGGCGAGAAGATCGCGATCTACGCCCGCGCCGTGGCCGAGATCCAGGACCGGCTCGGGCCCGTCTACCTCGCGCTGCGCGAGGCGGCCACGTCGGATGCGGACTGTCAGGCCCTCTGGCGGACCATCTCCTCGCGACGGGCGGCTAACATGCGGGACTTCGTCGCGGACCTCCGTGCGACGGGTGAGCTGCGCACCGATGTGTCCGACGACGAGCTGGCGGACCTCGTCTGGAGCACGAACGGCCCCGAGCACTGGGCCCTCCTCGTACACGAGCGCGGCTGGACCACCGAACGCTTCGAGGCGTCCTTGGCCGACACGTGGACCCGGACGCTGACCGACGCCCGGTGACGCCCGTTCAGCGGACCGGGGACGGCTCGCGCGGCAGCAGGGCGAACACGGTGCTGAAGGCGTCCCACCCGGTCCCCACGTCGACCGGGCCACGCCACTGGACGGCTCCCGTGCGGTACCCGTCGTGGCAGAACCACCGCAGCGTCCCGTCGGGCATCACCGCGTAGATCACGCCGGCGCCTCGGCTGAACACCTGCGTGACGTCCGCCCACCCCGAGCCGACGTCGACCGGTCCGGACCACGCCCCCGGGGAGTCGAGCCCGCGACCGTCGACGAACCCGTCGTGCCGGTACCAGCGCAGAGTGCCGTCCGGCATCACCGCGTAGATCACGCCGCCGCCCGTCGAGAACAGGTGCAGCGCCGTTCCCCACCCAACGCCGACCTCCCGCGGACCGGACCAGGAGCCGGGGGTCTCGAGGCCCTCCCCCGAGGCCACACCGTGGTGCCGGTACCAGAGCAGCCGCCCCTCGGTGTCCACGACGTAGATCACGCCGTCACCCCCGGAGAAGACGCGGGCGGCGTCGCCCCACCCGTGCCCCACCTGGCGCGGTCCCGCCCAGCCGTCCGGCGAGCCGAGGCCGTCCCCGGTGTTGAAGCCCTTGTGCTCGTACCACCAGAGCCGCCCCTCGGTGTCGATCAGGTACAGGGCGTCCCCACCGGCCGGGAACACGTGCGCCGCCGTCCCCCAGCCGACGCCGACGGTCGCCGGGCCACGCCAGGTCGCGATCCCGCCCCCCGTCTCGGCGCCGTCGTGGCGGTACCAGAGGAGGTCACCGTCTTGCTCGACGGCGTAGACGAACGCCGGGACGACCGTCGGTCCGGACGGGAAGCGGGGCTGCTCCTTGAGGCACTCCTGGTACAGGGCGCTGACGCGCCCCAGCATGTTGGCGTTCGGCACACCGAACCCGGAGTTGGCGAGGATGACGAGCTCCATGTCCTCGGGCAGGAACAGGGCGACCGAGTGCTGGATCCGCACCCCGTCGACCCACCACCCGGTCTTCTCGTAGATCACCCCGGCCCGCGTCGAGATGACGGAGTCGACGCCGAACGTGCGGCCCAGCATCACCTCCGCAGCGGCCGGCGGCAGGATCGTGCCGGCGCGGCGCAGCGTGCCCATGACACGGAGCAGCTCGTCGACCGACAGGTGCCACCCCACACCGCCCACCCAGGAGCGGAGGTCGCCCGAGGCGAACCCGGGGATCTTCCGCGGGAACGGGTAGCCGAGGGCGTGGCCGACGCGGTAGCCGAGCTCGGTGCCGGACACGCCCGCCGGGCCCATCACGTTCTGCTCGACGTAGGCGACGTAGGCGTTCAGCGTCGCGGAGTCCCAGACCACGTCGTCGAGGCCGAGGCCGACCCGCAGCGCGGGCGAGACGTCGCCATTGACCGTCGCGACCAGGATCCGGCAGAGCCCGAAGTTCAGGTTCTGGTACAGGTACGCGGGTGCGACGGCGACCCCGTCGGCGACGCGGGACTTCATCAGGGGGAAGTCCGAGGCCGTCGTGGCTGCCGTCCCCAGTCCCGACGTGTGGGTCATGAGCTGGGCGAACGTGATCCGACCGACGTTCGGACCCTTGACCCAGTAGTCGGGCAGGTACGCCGCGACGGGGGTGCTCGCCGCGATGCCGTGCTCGGCGAGCACCCGGGTCATGGCGATCGCGGTGACGAGCTTGCTGCAGCTCGCCACGTGCATCCGTTCCTGGGTGGTCCACGGCACGGCGGGGACCCCGGCAGTCGAGTCGCCGGCCATCCGGGCGTCCTGGACCGAGCCGGAGAACACCGTGCGGCCCCCCTGCCGGAGCTCGTAGGCGCACCCGGCCACCGACGCCCACAGCTCCGAGCGGAGGGCGCTCTCGAAGGCGCGGACGTCGAGGTGGTACGGCGTCGGGAGCGGGATCCGCGGGGGCGCCGTGACGCGCACTCCCGTCAGCCCGAGGTCGGCGACCACCCCGGCGATCTGCGGGCTCAGCTCGTGCACCGCCACCTGGTCGACGTCGAGCGCGACGTCGCCGATGCCGTCGATCCCCGCACCGACGAGCTCGCGAAGCTGCGCGACCTGGTGCTGATCCAGTGAGTACGCCATCGTCGGACTCCTCGGGCGCGCCGGGAGACGAACCTCTGGACGTCCGCACACCGAGCAGGGCGCGCCTCAGGGCGGGGTGCGAAGGACCGGACGGCCCGTCCCAGCCTGCGCCGTCGAGGTGCTCGCGGTCCAGCAGTTTGTCCCGATCTGCCCCGTGGTCGGCGTGCCGGGTGCACGCAGCTGCCGCGGTCGACTACCGCCGGCCGGCGGTCACTGCCCGCAGGGCCCTGGTCGGTCCCGGCTGCACGTCGAGGCCGCGCGCTGCGGCTTCCAGCGTCCGGGCACCGGGACCGGACAGGACGAGCAGCCTCTCGATCGCATCCCGGAGCTCGGCCACCGTGGCCGTGTTCGGGTCGAGCGCTTCGCCGACGCCGGCCCGCTCGACAGCCGCCGCCCCGGCGAACTGGTCGGTCGAGAACGGCAGGACGAGCAGCGGGGTGGCCGTCGCGACGGCCTCGGTGACCGAGTTGTTGCCGCCGTGCGTCACGGTCGCGACCGCTGCCCGCAGCAGACGCACCTGCGGCAGGTACTCGCGGACGAGCCAGCTCGCGGGCAGCTCGCCCAGCTCCGTGGCCGGGGTGGACCCGGTGGCGATCGCGGCGCGCACTCCCGCACCACGCAGGGCCGCGGCCACCCGCGCGAGCACGTCCCCACGGACCGACAGGAAGCTGCCGAAGCTCACGTACACGAAGGGCTCGCCGCTGCTGAGCCAGGTGTCCACCTCGGTATCGGCGGGCTCGGCGCGCAAGGAGCCGCCGAGGTACTCGTGAGGCGGGAGAAGGGCAGCCCGGTCCGGGTCTGCGAGCTCTTCGGGGTAGTTCAGGAGCACGAGCGGACCGTGCTGCGCGAACGCGTCGTGCACGGCGGGCAGACCCGGGTCCAGCTCCGCCGCCGCGGTGTTCCACTCGGCGGTGAACCCCGCCGCGACCCGGCGGCACAGCAGCTCGAGCTGCTGCATCTCGTCAGGGTCCGGGTGCAGCGCCCGCGGCCAGGCGGGTGGGCACCCGTACACCTCCTGCCCCACGGGCAGCGCGGTCGGGTGACCGAGCACCACGTCGGCGTGCGGGACGTCCGCGGCCCAGAGCGCCAGGCGCGCGCTGTAGGCGAGGTGGTCCACCAGGACGGCGTCGGGGCGCACCCGGTCGATGACGTCGAGCGTCGCCCGGGCCTTCTCGACGGGCCGCCATATGAGGTCCACCAGCCGTTCGCGCGCCTGGTAGGTCAGGGTCGGCACCATCCCCCGCCGGGTGGCGTCGAAGAAGCCGCGCAGCGAGTCCGCCTCGTCGCCGGGCTGCTTCTCGGCGCGGATCACGCCGGGGTTGGACCCGCGCCCGAGCTCCAGCGGGACGCGCTCGTAGCCGGACGCCTCGACGATCCCCGCAGTGGCCGGCCCGGACGCGACCACCACCCGCTCCCCCGCGTCCTGCCACGCCGCGGCCAGGGCGGCCAGCGGGAGCAGGTGGGAGGCGTAGTCGGGGCTGATGACGAGCAGGGTCATCCCGCGCCGACCAGGGACGGGCGCGCGGCGAGCTCGTCGGCCACGACCCGCGCGTAGACGTCGTCGAGCATCCGCGCCATGCGCTGGATGGTGAAGCTCTCCTCGACCGTCGCGTGCGACCGCTCGGCGCGCCGGTCGTCCGTCTCGGCGAGCGAGGCGGTGAGCGCCGAGTCGATCGCGTCGGCGAGTCGATCGGCGTGCCAGGTCGCGGTGAGGAAGCCGGTGTCCCCCTCGACGACGTAGGTGGCAGGTCCGCCGCCGTCCGGCGCGACGACGAGCAGGCCGGACGCCATGGCCTCGAGCAGGGCGATGCCGAACTCCTCCTTGAGGCTCGAGCACACGTAGACGCCCCGGGGTGCGCTCAGCCCGGGCAGCCCCGTGCGGGCGGCGGCGACCCAGCGGGCGACGACGTCGTTGGGTCGGTGACCGGGCAGCAGCAGCCCGGCGGCCGCGCGCCGGTCGGGCGGGACGACCGCGTCCATCAGGTCCAGCTGCTCGCGCTCGTCGGCCGACGGGCGGTCCAGGTCGCCGCCGACGACCAGCAGGTTCGCGCGCTCGCTCAGCCCGCCCCGGGCCCACGCCTGCACCAGGGTGGCCATCCCCTTGACCCGGTGCAGCCGGCCGACGCTCACCACCAGCGGGAGACCGCGACGAGCGACCGGCAGCGTCTCGACGATGGCCCGCAGCTCCGCCAGGGCGCCGGACGCCGGGCCTCCAGCGACATGGCCCTGCGCCTCGGCGACGGCGCGGTCGACCACCTGGAGGTCCACGCCCTCGGGCACGACGGTGTGCCGTTCGGGGTGCGCGGTGAGGTCGATTCCCACGAGCTCGCGCATGTCGCGCTGGAGGGTGGGGCGCGGGAACAGCACCGTGTGCGACGCGTTGGCCGCGAGGCGCTGCACCAGCCGCACCCGGAACCAGAAGTGCTCCGCCTCGTCGACGATCCCGAAGTTCGCCCGCGTGAGGCGCCCGGCCAGGTCGAGCGACCGGATGACGGCGTGCGGGTCCGGCGCGACCGTGAAGACGACCGGGATGTCGAGCTCGCGCGCGACGTCCGCCGCCGCGAGGCTGCCGACGTCCGCCATGCGCAGGTGGAGCACGTCGACCCCGCCCGCGGCGCGCAGGAGCCGGCGGATCCCACGGCGGGCGGAGACCCGCAACGACCAGGCGGTCGCCGAGGGCGAGGAGTCCGGCTGGAGCGGCACCCGACCGTAGAGGTGGCCGGAGGCGTGCAGTCCCTCGAGGTCCGCGGCCGCCTGGGCCACCGACCCGCGCGACATGGTCAGGACGCGCGTCACCGGGGTCGGCTCGTCGGTCCCGGGCGCGACGAGGGCGTCGCCGAGGCGCACCAGCAGCGTGGCGATCCCCCCGTTGTCGCCGACGCCCGCGGCGCTGAGCCCGGCGTCGATGTCGGCGTGCAGGAACAGCTGGGCCACCGTGAGCCCGTCGCGCGCGGACTCCCGGTCCGGTGACGTCTGTGCGGCGATGTCGACGAGCGCGAGACGGGCCACGTCCGCGAGGGCGTCTGCTCCGCACGCCAGACCGTCGAGCAGCGCGAGGACCGCGTGGTCCCCGGGACGCCGGCCCAGCGAAGCGACCGCGGCGGCGCGGACCTGCTCCGCCTCGTCGTGGTCGGCAGCGAGGGCGAGCAGCGGTCGGACCGCGATCACGTGCCGGACCAGGCCCAGGGTCTCGACCACCCGGGCGCGCGCGGCAGGGTCGCGCACGCCGAGCAGCGCCGTCTCGAGGCCCACGGCGACGGGCTCGGGCGCGCCGGTTGACCACTGCTCGAGCGTCCGCTGCGCGAGCATGCCGCCGAATCCTCCGTCGGCGGTCATCCCGATGAGGCGCGCGACCGCCTCGGCCCGGGGCAGGGCGGACCCGAGCACCCAGGCGGCGTGCTCCCGGACGAAGAGGCGCTCGCTCGAGAGGAGCCGCACGAGCGCACGGGAGGCCTCGTCGTCGGCGATCGTGCCGAGCGCGTGCACGGCGGCGATCACGACCAGCTGGTCGTCGTCGTCGAGCGCGGCCGTGAGCACGCGGAGGGTGCGCACGCCCGGGTCCCGGCTGCTCTCGAACGCGAGCTCGTCGGCGAGCCGCATCGCGTCGACGATCTGGTCGGCCGCGCGCAGCGCGTCGAGCGAGGTCTGGATGCCCACAGGGGTCCTCCACATTCCTGACGACAGGGGGACGACGCAGCTGCTCGCGACACGGCCGATGCTAGATCGGCTCGGGACGACCGGCCTGTCGAGCGGGGACAGGCCTGGACGTCCGTCCCCGACACTGCTTCGTCCCGCCCCAGCAGGACGGATGCACACCGGTCCGAGACTTAGGTCACATTCGACGGCGAAAGGCGGCCCTAGCCTGCAAGAAAAGGCCGACGCACGTCACGAACGGGGATCCCGTGCTCACCATGACCGCCCTCTGGAGCTCTCTCTCGACGACGGCGGAACCGCCGGGTGCCGGTCCCGGGGGCGAGGCGAGCCTGGCGCTCCCCGACCTCGGCGCCGTGACGGTGATGGGCGGCGTGTCCGGGCGCCTGCTGCTGAGCCTCGGCCTCGTCGTGTGCGTGCTCGGCCTCGGATTCGGCATGCTGGCCTTCGTCCAGCTGCGCCGGCTGCCGGTGCACGCGTCGATGCTCGAGATCTCGGAGCTCATCTACTCGACGTGCAAGGCGTACCTGGTCAAGCAGGGCAAGTTCCTGCTCATGCTCTGGGTGTTCATCGCCGCGGTGATCGTCGTCTACTACCGGTTCCTCATCGACTTCCCCTGGAGCAAGGTCTCGATCGTCATCGGGTTCAGCCTGCTCGGGATGGCCGGCTCGTACGCCGTCGCCTGGTTCGGCATCCGCGTGAACACGTTCGCCAACTCGCGCACCGCGTTCGCCGCCCTGCGCGGCACCCCGCTCCAGGTGCACCGGATCCCGCTGAAGTCGGGCATGTCCATCGGCATGGTGCTCATCAGCCTCGAGCTGTTCATGATGCTGGTCATCCTGCTGTTCCTCCCGCGCGAGATCGCCGGCGCCTGCTTCATCGGGTTCGCCATCGGCGAGTCCCTCGGCGCGGCGGCGTTGCGCATCGCGGGCGGCATCTTCACCAAGATCGCGGACATCGGCGCGGACCTCATGAAGATCGCGTTCAAGATCAAGGAGGACGACGCCCGCAACCCCGGCGTCATCGCCGACTGCACGGGCGACAACGCGGGAGACTCCGTCGGCCCGAGCGCCGACGGCTTCGAGACCTACGGCGTCACCGGCGTCGCCCTGATCACGTTCGTCCTGCTGGGCGTCCACGACCCGGCGGTCCAGGCGACGCTCCTCGTGTGGATGTTCGTCGTGCGCGCCGTCATGATCATCGCCTCCGCGCTGTCCTACCTGGTCAACGACGCCTGGGTGCGTCACCAGTACCGGGACGCCAAGCGGATGAACTTCGAGACCCCGCTGTCCTCGCTCGTCTGGGTGACGTCCGGCATCTGCGTCGCCGCCACCTACCTGACCACCTACCTGGTCCTCGGCCAGGGGCCGACCGCGTCGCTGTGGTGGGTGTTCGCCACCATCGTCGCCGTCGGCACGCTCGCGGGGGCCGTGATCCCCGAGCTGGTCAAGGCGTTCACGTCCACCGGCAGCCGCCACGTCCGCGAGATCGTCATGAGCTCGCGTGAGGGCGGACCCTCGCTGAACATCCTGTCCGGCCTGGTCGCCGGCAACTTCTCCGCCTACTGGCTCGGCACCACGATCGTCGGGCTCATGGGCGGCGCGTTCCTGCTCTCCCAGCTGGGCCTGGACACGCTGATGCTGGCGCCCGCCGTGTTCGCGTTCGGGCTGCTCGCCTTCGGGTTCCTGGGGATGGGGCCGGTCACCATCGCGGTCGACTCCTACGGTCCGGTGACGGACAACGCCCAGAGCGTCTACGAGCTCTCGATGATCGAAGAGATCGACGACATCGAGGCGACGCTCGTCGCCGAGCACGGGTTCACGCCCCAGTGGGACCACGCCAAGACCATGCTCGAGGAGAACGACGGCGCCGGGAACACCTTCAAGGCGACCGCCAAGCCCGTGCTGATCGGGACCGCGGTGGTCGGCGCCACGACCATGATCTTCTCGATCATCATGGGCCTGACCGAGGGCCTGACCACCGGGCTGGAGAACCTCTCGCTGCTGCACCCGCCGTTCCTGCTGGGCCTGGTCATGGGTGGCGCCGTGATCTTCTGGTTCACGGGCGCGTCGATCCAGGCCGTGACCACCGGTGCCTACCGCGCCGTCGAGTTCATCCGCACCACGATCCGCCTCGACGGCGCCACACGGGCCAGCGAGGCCGACTCCCGCCGCGTCGTGGAGATCTGCACCCAGTACGCGCAGCAGGGCATGCTCACGATGTTCCTCGGCGTGTTCTTCTCGACCCTCGCCTTCGCGTTCGTCGAGCCGTTCTTCTTCATCGGCTACCTGATCTCCATCGCCGTGTTCGGCCTGTACCAGGCGTTCTTCATGGCCAACGCGGGCGGCGCGTGGGACAACGCGAAGAAGATCGTCGAGATCGACCTGCACGCCAAGGGCACCGCGCTGCACGAGGCCACGATCATCGGTGACACGGTCGGCGACCCCTACAAGGACACGTCGTCGGTGGCGCTGAACCCGGTCATCAAGTTCACGACGCTGTTCGGCCTGCTGGCCGTCGAGCTCTCGGTCCGGCTCACGGCGGACGGCCTGCACACCCTGGTGCTCACCCTGGCGGCGGTGTTCTTCCTCGCGTCCGCCTTCTTCGTGTACCGCTCGTTCTACGGGATGCGGATCCGGTCGACGCTCTCCGACGAGGCGCAGCCGGTCGGGCTCGGGGACGGCGGGGACGCGACGTCCGGCGCCGCTCCCACGACCTCCGGCGCCGATCGCGCCCTGGTCGACGCGAAGGTGAGCGACCGATGAGGATCGCGGTCCGCCACCCCGACGTCCTCGTCGACACCGACGGCCACGTCGCCGGGCACGACGCCGGAGCCACCCTGGTCCGACGCCTGCTGCGCATCTTCCCCGGGTCGATCCTCGTCGGGCCCGGTCCGCGACGCGGCGCCGACTTCGACCTGCTCCCCCTCGAGTTCGTCGACCCCGACGACACGATCGTCATCAACATGGCCCCGGCCGACACGGTCGCCGTGTGGCGCACCCTGGCGGCCTCGGGCGGCGAGCCGCACGTGATGAACTTCGTGTGGCTGGGCACCTCGCAGTTCTCCCACCCGGTGGAGCGGGCCGCCGTCGCCCTGTCCTGCGCCCTGTTCCCGACGTTCGCCAACTCGGAGCGCACGGCGGGCGAGGTGCGCGAGATGGTCGAGCGCTGGACCATCCCGGCGCTGGCGGAGAAGGCCGAGGTCGCCTGGGTCAACCTCGGCATCCGGCTCGACCACGTGCTCCCCCGGCGCGACCCGGACGTGCCCGTCGTGCTCTACCCCGCGATCTACCTGTCCGACCGCAAGCAGCCGCAGCTGTTCCTGGACATCGTCGAGCGGGTCGCCAAGCGCACCCCGCTACGGGTCGAGGCGCGACTGCACGAGTCGCACCTGGCCACCGAGCAGGCGATGCGCCTGTCGCTCTACGACTGGGCGTGGGTGGGGCCGCTGACCGCCACGCGCGAGGGCTACTGGTCCGCGCTGTCGCGCACCACCGCGTTCCTGGCCACGGCGACCGACGAGTCCTACGGGCTCGAGTACATCGAGGCGCTCGTCGCCGGTGCGGTCGGCGTGCTGCCGGACCGTCCCTGGGCGCGCGCCATCCTGCCGTCCGAGTACCCGTTCCTGTACCGCACGCCCGCCGAGGCCGAGCAGATGCTGCTGCGGGCGATCACGGACACCGACGCGTGCCGCAGGGAGGCTGACGCCTCTGCCGGCGGCAGCTTCGCCGAGTGGCTGCGCGCGAGGCACGACGACGACCGGTTCGACGCCGCGATCGTCGAGCAGGTGGGTCGCTGGTTCGGGCAGTGAGGATGCGGCGAGCCCCCGGCTGCCAGGAGGTCCTGGCGACCGGGGGCTCGCCGCTGTCGTGGGGGCGCCGGTCAGGTCAGGTCGTCGGCGCCGATCGGTGCCAGCGCGGCGTAGGCCGTCGGCAGCAGGGCGGCCACGTCGTTCGCGTCCTTCGTCGGCTGTGCGGTGCTCAGGGCGCCGGCCAGGTGCCGGGCGCGGTCCTGCTCGCCGGGCAGCGCAGCGACCAGCTTGTTCGTGTCCGGCGCGGCCAGGCAGCGCAGCGTCTGCTCGGGGTAGCGGCCGAACAGCGACCACGTCCAGCCCAGGTCGGCGTACCGGCCGTCACGCAGCGCGTGGGACCACACGCGAGCGCGCTCCTGCCACTCGTGCGCGGCCAGCCGGGGGCTCTCGACGGCCAGGTACGAGTACTCGTCGATGCCGTCGACGGCGAGGACCGCGTCGCGCAGCTCGCGGCGCCCGGCGTGGATGATGCCGAGCAGCGCGTCGTCCCTGTCGGGGTGCGCGAGGATCGTGACGCTCACCCCGAGATCGACGTCCTGGCTGCGCAGGTGCTCGTCGTGGATGGCGGCCACGGTCTCGACGGCGGTCTGCCGCACCAGCGCACCCAGTGCCGAGGCTGGACGCCCCTGCTCGACCAGGCCGGGCAGACCGAGCCGGACACGGTCGATGTGGTGGGCCACACGGGTGGCGAGCGCCTCGTGGAACAGGCGGTCGGCGACGTCGAGGAGGACGGGCTTCAGCAGGGCCGGCAGGGCGAGCGGGTGGGCGGCCCGGCCCGTCAGCAGCAGACCACCGGGGACGTGGAGGCTCATACCGACCATCGTGCCGGGAACACCCTCCCTCACCCTGGGACTACCGGCCCAGACGCGCGCCTCGCGGCTAGGGTTGGCGCAGATCTGCTGGGGGTCGCGAGGGAGGGTCCGTGCCGCGCTTGACGAGTGCCGACGTGGCCCGCGAGAGCGGCGTGTCCCGCACGACCGTGAGCTACGTGCTCAACGGGAAGAGCGACGTGGCCATCCCCGAGGCCACCCGCCAGCGCGTCCGCGATGCGGCCGCACGCCTCGGCTACACCCCCTCGGCCGCAGCACGGACGTTGCGTTCCGGCCGGAGCGACCTGGTGCTCTGCGTCCTGCCGGACTGGACGATCGGCCCGGTCATCGACACCCTGCTCGACCACCTCACCACCGAGCTCGCCGCTCGGGGGCTCTCCGTCCTCGTGCACCACGACCGTGGCCCGCGTCCGCTCGCCGAGCTCTGGCGGGCGGTCACGCCGCGAGCAGTGCTCGGCCTGGCGCCCTTCGCCGAGGAGGACGAGCGCGCCATGCGCCAGGCGGGCATCCAGGTGGTCGGCAGCGCCCTGGACGAGGACGACCACCCCGGCACGTTCTCGGTCCCGCAGACCAGGATCGGACGGCTCCAGGTCGAGCACCTCGCCGAGCGCGGCCATCGCGTGGTGGCCTACGCCGCACCGAGCGACGACCGGCTGGCGGCGTTCGCCGACCGGCGGCTCGCGGGCGTGGTGCTCGAGTGCGAGCGACTGGGTCTGCCGGCGCCGAGGGTCAATGCCGTGGACCTCGACGTGGCGTCCGCCGCCGCCGTCGTCCGCAGCTGGCGCGCCGGACCGGAGCCGGTCACCGCCGTGGCCGCCTACAACGACGAGGTCGCACTCGCGGTCCTGTCCGGGCTGCGCGCCGAGGGGCTGCGCACGCCGCAGGACGTGGCCGTGATCGGCGTCGACGACATCCCCGCGGCCCGCCTGGCGGCCCCCGCACTGACCACGGTCTGGCAGGCCATCGACGCGCAGGCGACCTACCTCGCCGCCGCCGTGATCGCCGCGCTCGACGACGCCGTCGACCCGCCGGCGCAGCCCGCCGACGTCTTCCACGTCATCGCCCGCGACTCGACCTGACCCGTCAGCGCCCCCGACTCGACCTGGCCCGTCGTCGCCGACGACGCGCCCAGACCCGTCGAGGCCGCGACCGCGCCTGACACGCCGACGGCCCGGCGACGCGTGTGCGCACCGGGCCGTCGACGCGCACGTGCTAGCTGAACGTGAACCAGTTGACGTTGACGAAGTCGGCCGACTGCCCGGAGTCGAACGTCAGGTAGACGGTGTGCGTGCCCGTCGTGGCCTGGATGTTCGCCGGGACGGTCCGCCACGTCTGCCAGCCACCCGTGTTGCTGATGGCGAAGCTGCCGATCGACGGACCCGTGAGGCTGTCGAGCCGCACGTTCACCAGCCCGCTGATCCCGCCCGCCGCTCCGGAGGCCACCCGCGCGCTGAACGTCCCCCGCGGCGTGCTGCCGAAGTTCACGTTGTCGAACCGGATGTGGTCGCCGTTCGCGATCCAGGCGACGTCCTCGCCGCCGTCGGTGTCCTGCGTCGCCTCCTTGGCGACGCCCGCCATGCCGTTGTACGCCTCGGCCTGGATCCGCGACGTGGCGTCGGTGCCGGTCGAGGTGCCGGACGTGGTGACGGACACGGCGTTGCTCAGTGCCGAGCGGTTGCCCGCCGCGTCGTACGCCCGCACGGTGAACGCGTACCCGGTCGAGGGGGACAGACCCGTCGCCGTGTAGCTCCGGCTCGCGGTGGAGGCGATGACGGACCCGTTGCGCAGCACGTCGTAGCCGGTGACGCCGACGTTGTCGGTGGACGCCGACCACGCGAGCGTCGTCGCCGTCGAGGTGGTGCCCGACGCGGTCAGCCCGGTGGGCGTCGAGGGTGCCGTCGTGTCACCCCCGCCCGAGGTGGTGACGCTCACCGTGTTGCTGCTCGCCGACCGGTTGCCTGCGCCGTCGAGCGCCCGGACCGTGAACTGGTAGGCCGTCGAGGCAGCCAGACCCGTGGCGGTGAACGTGGTTCCCGTCGCGGTGCCGACGACGGTCCCGTTCCGGAGCACCTCGTAGCCCGAGACTCCGCTGCCACCGGTGTTGTCGGTCGACGCGGACCACGACAGGTTCGTCGAGGACGCCGTCGTGCCGGAGGCGGACAGGCCCGCCGGGACCGACGGCGCCGTGGTGTCCGTGGGGACCGAGACGTTCGAGCTGGCGACCGACCGGGCCGGGACCGCCAGGGTGACGCCGTTGGAGAAGGTGACGGTGATCGCCGACCCGCTCATGTTCGCGGCCTGGTACGTGCGGACGCCGTTCTTGACGAAGACCGCGTGCAGCGGGGTGTTCGCCGTGACCGACCGGTCCACCGTGCCGAGCCCGGACAGGCTCTTGAGCCAGTAGAACGTGTGCGCCCGCGACTCCCCCTCCTCGACCGCGTAGGAGTCCGCCTGGGACCTGAACTGCGACAGCGCCGTGGGGGCGTCGGCCAGCGCCTGGAACTCCCAGACGATGTCCTTCCACACCGCCGCCGGTCCGCCGTTGTTGCGTTCCAGCTCGGCGATGTTGCGGCTGATGTAGGCCGGGTTGTAGCCCAGGTACAGGTGGCCCGCGGTGCTGGGCAGCAGGTTGATGCCCTGGATCATCTCCGGCTCGGCGCTGAACCACGTCGAGTAGGAGCCGCCGTCGCCCCACACCATGCCGACCGTGGAGTGCCCGAACGCTGCCGGGAACGCCTCGTCGTCGGTGTCGAACCAGTAGTTCTCGATGGCCGACGCCTGCGTGGTGTAGAGGTAGATGCCCAGGTCACGGACCGTCGTGTTGCCGGTCGCCTGGCCCCACTGGATGAGTCCGCTGGCGAAGTTCATGCCCTCGGACGACGACTCCTGGTTGTTGCCGGCGCCGAACGCTCCGTGCCCCGCAGCCCAGTCGTGACCCGCGTAGATGTCGAAGTCACGCAGGAACGGGAACCGGGTGTCGGTGCGGTCCCAGTTGGCCGCGTCCTTGATGACGGTGTTCACCATGCCGCCGTACGCGGACTCCGCCGCCCACGCGGGGTCGAACTGCGCGACCGTGGCGGCCCCCACCACGTAGTAGCCGTAGTGGAAGTGGTGGTCGTTGAGGTCGGTGTCCGAGCCGTAGGAGGCCGGGTAGCCGATCAGCGTCCCCCAGGACGAGTTGTACCAGAACGACCGGGTCGTCTCGCCGGGCGAGGCGGTCATCCAGTCCGTGAGCCGGGTCCTCATCGAGCTGACGAGGCTGTCGCGCGCGGACGTGTTGCCGGTGAGGTTGGCCATGTGGGCCACCTGCGAGATCCGCCCGAACGCCTTGCCGGTCCAGTAGGTGTCGTCGCCGAACCCGGCGAACGGGTCGCCCGAGGCGACCTGCGAGATGTACCCGTTGAGCTGGGAGGCGTCAGCCGATCCCGCCGGGAAGCCGGTGTTGGCCAGCTGCGGGAGCACGCCGTTGAAGGTCGACACCGTCTGGAACTGCGTGCTGCCGACCACCACGCGCATCGGACCGCGCGGGGAGACGTAGGAGTAGCCGGTGAGCGTCGCGCCGCTGAGGTTGTCGCGCTGGTGCGGGTAGAGCGCGTAGACCGTGCCGGTGGCGGTGCCCTGGCGCGCGGTCGTGGTGAACGCGTACGTCGCGGTCATCTTCGCGGTGGCCTCGTTGTACGACCAGGAGACCTTGGTGCCGGTCACGTGGTTGTGGGCGTACGGCGCGTAGGCGTTCAGGGCCGCGAGCCGGTCGGCGTTGCTGCTGCTCGGCTGCGTCGGAAGGACGGCGACCGAGAAGAACGTGCCGCCGTTCAGGGACGAGCTGATCGTGCTCCCCGAGACGTTCCAGGTGGAGCCGGTGGGTGCGTACGCCGCGTAGTCGTGCCCGTTGATCGTGTAGCCGATCTGCCCGTAGACGTTGCTCCAGACGGTGGGCGCCGTGACGCCCGTGAGGGTCGCGTTGCCGCCCGTCTTCGTCGCGTAGACGAAGGGCAGCCCGTGGCCGAAGGTGGTCCGCAGGCTGCTGCTGCCGTTGCTCCAGAGCTCGCTGACGGTCCAGTCCGAGTAGCCGTCGACCTTGCCGTCGGCGTCCAGGCCGGCGATCCCGAGCCGGAAGTCCTCCGTGTAGTTGTAGTGGTACTCCCCCACGCCCGTCGCGGTGCCGGAGATGCTCGCCGTGGTCGGGTAGCTCACCCCGAGGCCGTTGGTGTACGCGTGGTACGAGAGCGGGTGCGCCATGAGGTTCTCGGAGATCGACGCGCAGTTGAACTTGCGCCAGAGCAGCGACGTCCACCAGTCGTTGGTCGGGACCGCGCCCGCGGGGAAGTTCGCGGTGACGTGCGCGCGGGGGTTGGTGACCGGGGTGCCGTTGCACTCGGTGGGCACGGCACCGCCCGTCGGCGTGCCCTCGGCATAGCTCCCGGAGCCGACGTTCACCGCCTCTGCGCGCGGCACCGGCAGCAGGATCGCCTGCACCAGGTAGGCCAGCATGGCGCCGACGGCCACCATGGCGACGAGCCGGCGTCGGTCGAGGGTGCGTGGGGACGGGAGTGGTCGTGCGTGAGCAGACATCCTGCTGTCTCCGATCGGGTGCGGCACGCCTGCCGACGTGGGGTCGGCACGGTGGGCCCAGGGGCGCGGTGACGCGGCAGTCCGGCGACGGCCGCGGTGAGCGAGCGGGCCGACAGGTCGCGCGCAACGCTGCGCGCGGCCGGGTCGGCCCTGGCTGACTCTCGCCAGCCTGGTTCTGTGCGTGATCCGGTCGCGGGATTCGGGGTCCGCTGCCGGAAACGTGGGGCACGCGACGCTCCTGGAGGGACGGCCTCGCCGGTGAGGTTCCTCCTGAGTGACTCGTGTCACTACCGTGTGCCCCAAGAGTCGGACGCGGGGACGACAAAGTCAAGCGCTCGTTCGACTGACACCGTGCTCGTGCACCTCGAACAGCCGGTCAACGGCACGACGCCCGCTCCCGGGCGTGGGAGCGGGCGTCGTGGTCGTGCGGACGTGCGACCCGTCAGCCTCCGGAGCGCGCCTGCGCCGACGCGATGAACGCCAGCATCGCTGACCGCGAGCTGCCGTCGTCGACCGCCACGTCCGGCAGGCCCAACGCCTCCTGCCAGGCCGCTGAGGCATCGTCCGCGCCGGCGAGCGCCCGGTACATGAGCAGGTACCCGCCGAACTGCACGCCGTACCCGCCGGGCGTCGCCTCCTCGACCGAGGCCCGGATCTGCTCCGGGGCCACGCCCTGCGCGACCGAGACCTGCACCGGCCCCATCGGGATCAGCTGGATGCCCAGGATGGCGCTGGGCTCGGGGCTGAACCACGTGGCGTAGTCCCGCTTGCCGCCCCAGTTCAGGGACACCATGGTGTGCTCGAAGCCGTCGAGCTGCTCGAGGTCCGGCGCCGTCCAGTAGGTCCGGGCGGTCAGGGCCTCGGTCGACGCGAGCCAGGTGGCCTCCGTCGCGAGGTCGGGCTGCTCCGAGGCCAGCGCCCACAGGCCGAGCCCGTTCCAGGCGTTGACCGCCTCGGACGAGGACTCCTGGTTGTTCCCGTCCGCGAACGGGGACGTCCCCGACGCCCACGAGTGGCCCGCGTACGGGTCGAACGACCGCAGCTGCGGCAGCTCCTCCGACGGCAGCGCCGCCGCGATGTCCTGCGCGAGCAGGTTCATCACCGGGGCGAGCTCGGCGGCCAGCGCCGGGTCGTCCTGCGCGAGCAGGCCCGCCGCCGCGAGGATGTACCCGTAGTGGAAGTGGTGGTCGTTGAGCTCGTCCGACCCGAAGGACGGCGTGAGCCCGATGGCCGAACGGGCGGACTCGTCGTAGACCACGCACCGGGCCTCGCGACGCGTGCAGCCGTCCGGCTCCGCCCACTCGGTCAGGGCGTCGACCGTCGTGGTCCTCAGGTCGGCCACGACGTCCTGCGCACCCAGCTGCTCCCCCAGCACGACGAGCGACGCGGCACGGTTGAGCGCCTTCCCGCCGAAGTACGTGTCCGACGGGAACGCCCCGGTAGCCGCGACGTCCGCCCGCAGCGCGTCGACGATCGCCGTGCGCTGGTCGTCCGAGATGCCGTCCAGGTCGAGCTCCCGCGCGGCGGGCAGCGCCGGCGCGAACGACGACAGCTGCGACCCGACGCAGAGCTCCAGGTCGCCGTAGACGCTGCTGTACGTGCCGAGCCCGCAGTCCGCACGGTCCGGCTGGTCACCGGTGCGGTGGTGCGGCATGAGGACGTACGCCGTCGGTGACCCGCCAGCCGTGCGGTACGTGAGGGTGGTGCGGGCGACGCTGTCGTCCACGCCATAGGTCACGTCGACCCCCGTGACGGGGTCGGCAGCGGCGGTCCGCAGGGCCGTCGCAGCCTCGTCGGTCGCGTCCGGCGGCAGCGCGTACCAGGACGCGGACTGACCGGCGCCCAGCGTCGTCGACCCGCCCTCGGTCGACCCGCCGACCAGTCCCCACTGCGAGGTTCCGGCGTCCGCCGTCGCCGCGCCCTCCGCGCCGGGTGCGAACGACCCCCCGGTCACCGCGGAGCTCACGGTCATGTCCTGCACGGCCGTGAAGCTCACGAAGGGCGAGCCCGCCGCCAGCACCACCTTCCCCAGCACAGCACCGGACGCGTCGAGCAGGTCGATCGTCACGCTCACCGGGTCCGCGGCGCTGACCTGGGCGGAGGCCGCACCCGCGTCCACGGTCACGGCCGGGACGTGCGGCGCCATGATGACCTTGGCGTCCACGGTCGGAGCCGGCAGCCCGAGCGTGAAGCCCGAGTCCGTGAGCCCGAACGAGAGCGGCTCGGCGAACACCGGCTGTGGCTGGTCGCCGAACACCAGGCCGCTGTACCAGCGGTTGGTGGGCGGCACCACACCCGGAGCCAGGCGCACGGGGTCGATCTTGGCCACCGCCTCGGCCGGCACCGCGCCGACGAGCGCCGCGGGGTCGACCTCCGGCGGGGTGGCGTCCGGCGGGCCGCTCACGTCGGCGACCGGGGCCGAGCCGGCACCGCCGGAGGCACCGTCGACGGTCTCGTCGTCGTCCGCCCAGGGCGCGACCACGACGAGCACCGCCACGAGCGCGACCACGAGGGCCGCACCCACGCCGACCACCCACCACCGTCGGTGCGACGACGGGGGCGGGGGGCGAACTTCTGTCAGGGGTCCTGTCGTCCGAGTCGTCATCCGAAGAGTCCTCCCACGTAGGTCTTCACGGCGTCTGCGGTGCGCGTCACCAGCCCGTCGTTCTCCAGCTGGAGCTCGGCGGTGACCGGCGTGCCCGCGGAGACGAGCCCGTTCTGGGCGCCGTCCTCGAGCGAGTCACCCGTGAGGATCAGCACCGCCTGGGCGGCGCCCGCCACGGTCTCGACCTTCACCTCGGAGACGTGCACCGTGATGGCGCGCTGGTTCGGCAGCACCACGGCGACGGTGGCGTCGTCCGCCACCCGTGCGTACTCCTTCGGGGTGAGGGTGTACTCGGCCTGCACGTAGAGCGTGTCGGCGCGCTGCACGGTCGCCAGCTGGGTGGCCGACTGGACGAAGGTGCCGCGCTCGGAGGCGATCTCCGTGACGACCCCGTCGCCCGTGGCCAGCACCACCAGACGTCCGTCAGCGTCGATCTGCGTCGCCTCGGTGGACGTCCGCGCGAAGCCGTTCTTCACGTCGTACTGGAGCGTCGCCGAGTCGATCACGAACAGCGGGTCCCCCGTGCTCACGTCGTCACCGACGTCGACCAGCTGGTCGACGACGAGACCGGCATAGGGCGTGCCGACGCCGTAGGACTTGGCGAGGATCTGCGCGGAGTCGCTCACAGCGACCCCGCGCGTCTGGTTGAGGTGATAGGTGGCGAACGCGGCGAACGCGAGCACGAGCACCATGCCCGCGAGGAGTCGGATACGGCTTGTCCAGGTCATGCGGCACCTCCGGGGAGTGCGGTGGCGAGGACGGGTGCGTGGTCACGCCGCGGCACGCGCTGTGCCTTGGCGGTCGCGCGGGCGCGGTGACCTTCCCTCCAGGCGGTGACGACGAAGCCGCCGAGGATCAGGGTGTTGGTGGCGTTCCATGCGACGGCCAGGCTCGGGTAGCCGTTGCTCAGGTCCTTCCACACGCCCACCACGGTCGTGATGAGCAGCAGCTGGAAGAACAGGACCTGCGGCATCATGAACGCGAACGGGGATCGGTAGGCGCCCTTCTGGCCGGTCACGTGCCACTTCTGGTCCTTCTTGAAGATGGCGTTGATCAGTGCCCGGGTGTAGATCGGGAACGACACGGCGGCGAGCAGGAGCACCTGCCACCGGAACGAGCCGAGCGTGTAGAACGCCACGAGGATCTGCATCACGTAGAAGCCCGCGTAGTACAGGAGCCACGTGATCGGGGTGATCGTGAGGTTCATCGGGGTGAGGTTGAAGTAGATCTGGAGCGGCGGCACGAGGATCAGCAGCAAGGGTGCGATGCCCGTGAGGTAGTGGGTCGACGTCACCAGGTACTGGAGCCGCTGGTCCATGGTCAGGTTCCGCTTGGGCGAGAGGGGGTTGTGGGTGAGCATGATCTCGAAGCCACCGGTCGCCCAGCGCAGCTGCTGCTTGGTGTAGGCCTCGACGGTCTCCGGGGTGTCCCCCACGGCCAGCTCGGTGGGGATGTACACCGTCCGCCAGCCCTTCTCGTGCAGCATCAGTGACGTCCAGACGTCCTCCGACTTGGAGTCGGAGTAGATGCCACCGATCGAGTCCGCGGCCGTGCGCCGGTAGATGACGTTGGTGCCCACGGAGAACGCGGCGTTGAACCGGTTCCGGCCCGGCTGGATGAACTTGTAGAACACCGACTGCATGTAGCCGGCGCCCTTGGAGATGACGGTGTCGAGGTTGCCGTACACCTGCGGCGTCTGCACGAAGGCGACGTCGTCGGTGGCGAAGAACGGCACGGTCTCGTGCAGGAACTGCGGCAGCGGCACGAAGTCGGCGTCGAAGATGACGAAGAAGTCACCCTTGGCGATCGACAGGGCGTGGTTGATGTTCCCCGCCTTGGCGCCGTTGCTGGACAGTCGCCGGACGTACCGCGCGCCCAGCTCGGCAGCGAGGTCACGGACCTCGTCGGAGCGGCCGTCGTCGAGCACCCAGGTGTCGTGCCTGCCCTGCATCGCCACGGCCGCCGACGTCGTGCGTCGGATGGTGTCGAGGTCCTCGCCGTACGTCGTGATGAAGACGTCGACGCTGATGGGCCACTCCTGGAGGTACATGCGCCACGAGGGCGGGTCCTTCTCGGTGCCGTCGCGGATGATCTCGGCGAGGTCGTAGAGGCGGTCCTGGGCGTGGTGGAACGCGAAGCCGCGAGGGTTGTGACCGCTGGACAGCACGGTCCACATCGCCAGCAGGGCGTGCGCCACGAGCACGGACTCGGCGACCATGACCAGCGTGTACGGCAGCCAGTCGCCCCGGTTGGCCGGGTTGAGCAGGAAGACCGCGTAGATGATGACGCCGGCGCAGGCCAGCAGGACGAGGAGCATGAGCGACGGGCTCTGTGCCGACTCGTTCTCGGCGGCTCGGGTGGGTTTGATCGAGATCTGCTCGGTACGTCGAGGTTCCAGCAGGAGCTTGTCGAACGTCGTTGCCATGGGTAGCACCCTTCGGTCGTCCAGTCGGACGGCCGGGTGGACTCACGGGTCCACCTGACCGGTGTGACAGCGACGCTGGCGCCAGGAGCACGTAAGGCGACGGGCCGGTCGAGCTCCGGTGGGACCGGATCTCAACAGGCGCCGCCGCCTTGGTGTTGTGCAGGACGCTACGGAGTGTGAGTAGGTCTGTCCACAAATGGCACCGTGCAGGATGTCACAGGGTGAGATCGCTTCCCACGAGATGACATGGACGCTTGTCCTGTGCGACAGGCGCGTGGGGACTCAGGCGCGATCGCGGCCCATGTGCCGAGCAGCCCGCAGACCGAAGACGGTGGCCGGGCCGATGGTCGACCCCGGGCCGGGATACGTGCGTCCCATCACGGACGCCGAGTTGTTGCCGGCGGAGTAGAGACCCTCGATGACCGAGCCGTCCTCGCGCAGCACGCGGGCGTCCGCGTCGGTCACCACGCCACCCTTGGTCCCCAGGTCGCCGATGACGATCTGGAACGCGGTGAAGGGCCCCTTCTCCAGCGGACCCAGGCAGGGGTTCGGGTGCACGGTGGGGTCGCTGTAGTAGCGGTCGTAGGCGGAGTTGCCGCGGCCGAAGTCGGCGTCGACACCGGAGCGCGCGAACCCGTTGAAGCGCTCGAACGTCGCCGTCAGCCGTCCGGGGTCGACCCCCATCTTCGTGGCCAGCTCTGCGGGGGTCGCCGCCTTGACCACCGTTCCTGCCGCGGCCATCGCCTTGGTGGCGCGCGGGTCCATCGCGTAGCTGCGCAGGTACCGGCGGGCGTGCCGGGTGTCGGCGACGATCCAGAAGGTTCCGTCCCGGTCGTGCGCGAGCATGTGGTGGCCCAGGTCGACGTAGGACTCGGACTCGTTGGCGAACCGGTCGCCCTCGGAGTCCACCAGGATCGAGTACGGCATCGAGCGCTCGCCGACGAGGAACCCCGGGCTCTCACCGGGCGCCGGTGCCACCGACGCGCCCCACCACGCGTCGTCCATGAGCTCGACGGCGGCGCCCAGGTCCTGCGCGAGGTCGAGCGTCCCCCCGAGGTTGCCCGGGTTCCCGGACGGGTTGCCGTCGATCCCCTGGTACTTCTGCCGAAGGACCGTGTTGTGGTCGAACCCGCCCGCGGCGAGGACCACGCCCCGGTTCGCACGGACCGAGACCGACCGGCCTTCGTGCGTGGTGCGGACACCGACCACCCGCTCGCCGTCGACCACGAGGCTCTCGAGCGGCGCCTCCAGCCACAGCGGGGTGCGCTGCTTCTGCACCACGATGTCGAGGAACGAGCACGCCAGCGCAGCGCCGGTGCCGACGAGCTTCTTGCCGCGCACCGCCCCGCCGAGGGTGCGGAAGACGAACTGGGCTCCGCGCACGAACCCCGAGGGCGTCGACCAGGAGCGCCCGAGGAGCCAGACGTCGTCCGTCTTGAGCGGCAGGGGCATCATCGCCCGGGTGGACCGCCACCACGCGCCGATCTTCCTGGCGTCGAACGGCTCGACCTCGACGGCCCGGCCGACCTTCCCGCCGGGCAGCTCGGGGTAGTAGTCGGGGTAGTCCGCGGCGCGGGCGAACCGCATGCCGTACTTCTCGGCGGTGGTGACGAAGTCCTCGACGCCGTCGACGAACGCCTCCTTGCGCGCCCTCGAGGTGGCCCGGTACTCGTCGCCGACGGTCGCCTCCAGGTAGGTGAGCGCCTCCGTGCGGGAGTCCCCCGCGCCGGCACGCTGCATGACCGGGCTGTTCGGCAGCCACAGGCCGCCACCCGACATGGCGGTGCTCCCGCCCCACTTGTCGGTCGACTCCAGCATGAGCACGCTCAGACCCTCGTCAGCGGCGCCCATCGCTGCGGCGAACCCGGCGCCGCCGGAGCCGACGACGACGACGTCGTAGGTGTGGTCGAAGTGATCGGGCACGACTGCTCCTTCGGTAACCGGACAACAGTGTCCGGATGTCTAGGATGCCATCATGCCCACGCCGCCGCGCACAAGCAACCGAGGTCCGGCCGCTGCGCCCGAGAACCGTCGAGCCATCCTCGACGCCGCCCGGCGGGTGTTCGCCGACCGCGGCTACCACGCCCCGCTCAGTGCCATCGCGCAGAGCGCCGGCGTCGGCCAGGGCGTGCTCTACCGGCACTTCCCCTCCCGCCTGGACCTCGCGTTCGCGGTGTTCGAGGAGCACCTCGCCGAGCTCGACGCGATCGCCGCACTGCCCGACGACGACGCGTTCCTGCGCCTCTGGTCACGGGTGGTGGAGCTCACCGTCGAGGAGTCCGCGTTCGTGGAGATGTTCCTGGACGCACGCCGGACCCTCCCGGAGACCGACATCGGCGAGCGGCTGCCCGCCTCCGTCGCGGCCACGCTGCCGCGCGCGCAGGCCGCAGGCCTGGTCAACGCCCGGCTGACGGTCGCCGACGTGATCCTGGTCCAGCGCATGGTCTACGGCGTGGTGGCGACGTCGCTGGACGCCGCGCAGGCGAAGGAGGCCGTGCACCGGGCACTCGCCCTGCTGAGGCCCCTGCTCGGACCGGAGTAGGCACAGCGTCCTCCCAGCGGACGGTCCTACGGTGATGCTGCACAGTCGCGTCGCCCGGGGAGGAACCATGACAACCGAGTCGAGTCCCAGCGCCACCCCCGACCCGCCCGCGGGCGGTCCCCCCACCAGACCGCTCCCCACGCCCCCTCCGCCGCCCGTCCCCGGCCCGCCGCTGGTACCCCCGCCGGCGCGGCCCGAACCGACGGCGCCGGTCGGCTGGGTGATCGCGGCGATGATCCTGTTCTGGCCGACGGGCATCCCCGCCCTGCTGGCCTCGCACCGCGCGGCCCGCGCGTACGGCGCCGCCGACACGGAGGTCGCCTACCGGGAGTCCGCGAACGCCCGCAGGTGGGGGATCATCAGCGTCTGCGTCGGGGCGGCGCTGATCGCCGCGTCGGTGCTGCTCTCGATCCTGTGGGCGGTGGTGGCTGCGGTCGCGATCCGCGACGCCGTCGACGACGGCGGCTGGCAGCGCGGGCACGACTGGACGTACGAGATGCCCGACGTCCCGATGGGGCCGGGGACGCCCGACCGTCGCGGCCCCGACCAGTAGCCCCCTGGACGCGCGGAGGAGGATGGGCGAGCACCCACCCGACCTCGCCCAGGAGACGCCATGACCCGACGGAGCGTGCACACCGACGACGCACCCGCAGCCCTCGGCCCGTACAGCCAGGCGATCGTCGCGGGCGGTCTCGTCTTCTGCTCGGGCACCGCAGGGATCGACCCGGTCACCGGCGAGATCCCCCCGGGCATCGAGGCCCAGACCGACCTGGCCCTGCGCAACCTCGCGGCGATCCTCACGGCCGCGGGGTCGTCGATGGACCAGCTGGTCAAGACCACGATCTTCTACGCCGACGTGGCCGACTTCGCCGCGCTCAACGCCGTCTACGCGCGCCACATGCCCACCCCGCCGCCCGCACGGTCCGCGCCGGCCAACGTGGTCCTCCCCCGCGGCCTGCTCGTCTCCATCGAGGCCGTCGCGACGGTGTCCGGCGGCTAGTCCTCAGCCCGCCAGGATCGCCGCGAGCAGCTGCGGGACGTCCACCAGGGCGACCCTGATGGCGGCGTCGCTGCACCCGTACGGCAGGACGAGCGTGTCCCCGTGCAGCAGCGCCCCGCACGTGTAGACCACGTTCGGCACGTACCCGTCGCGCTCGTCGGCGCTCGGCGTCAGCAGCGGCGACCGGAGGCTGCCCAGCACGCGCCGGGGGTCCTCCAGGTCGAGGAGCATCGCTCCGATCCCGTACTGGCGCATCGGCCCGACGCCGTGCGTGAGGACCAGCCACCCCTCGGGCGTCTCGATCGGGGACCCGCAGTTCCCGACCTGGATGATCTCCCAGGCCCACACGGGCGCGCTGAGCGTGCCCAGGTCGTCCCAGTGCTGGAGGTCGGTGGACGCCGCGAGCGAGTTGCTCTCGCGGTCCCACCGGGACAGGGCCAGGTACTGCCCGCCGACGCGACGCGGGAACAGAGCCATGCCCTTGTTCTTCGCACCGGGGCCGGAGAGCCGCCGCATGCGGAACGTGGTGAAGTCGTCGGTCGCGAGCAGGTGCGGGGCCACGGACCGACCGTCGAACGCCGTGTAGGTGCCCAGGAAGCCGCGCCGACCCTCGGTGTGCTCCACCTCGACCAGCCGGAGGTCCTCGATGCCGTTGCGCTCGGCCGGGCTCCCGGGCAGGAGCACGCGGGAGTCGACGGCGCCTGCCGCCGGGAACTCGGCGTCGTACGAGCAGGACGCGAGCCACGCGAGACGGGGGCTGTCCTCGACCGCCGCGCCCAGGAACGACTCCGGCAGGGCCCGGAGCTGGGCGTCGTCGTCGTCGCGGTCCCCCTCGAGCTCCTCGTTCTGCCGCAGCAGGTCGGCGCGGGAGTGCTCGATCTCGTGGCGCACCGCCACCGACGTCGTCGCACCGGGCGTGTCGAACGTGACGACGTCCGCCGCGTCGACCACCCCGGTGCGCAGCTCGACGCAGGACACGTGCCCCTCGCCCACGCCACGGACGCTCATGACGAACCGCACGGCGCCCTCGGGCAGTCCGCCCTGGTCCGGGTGCGCCACCATCGACGGGTTGAACAGGGCGGCGGACTCGATCGCGTACTCCTGGCTCATGCAGGCCCCGATGAGCCGACGCCGTTCGAGCGACAGGGCGTCCGCACCGTGGATGTGCGGGGCGACCAGTGCGTAGCGCTCGTCGAGCAGTCCCACGAGGTCGTCGTGACGGGCGCTGAACGACGTCAGGACGTCGATGAGCGCCGCGTCCACCTCCGCGTCGGGAAGCGCGAGCAGGCGCGCGAGGACGATCGCGCGGCGGGACAGGCCGGCGCCCTCGATCTCCACGCCGGGCAGGAAGGGCGTGCTGACCACCCGCGACGCGTCCGGGCGCAGGACGTGGGGCGTCCGGCGCACGAGCGGACGCGTACCGACGGCGGTCACGCGACCGCCTGGACGAGAGCGAGCCGTCCGAGCTGGAGGGTCGAGAGGGCCGCGAGGGTCGACTCGGCGCCCCGGTTCTGGTTGACGCCGTCCGCGTGGAGCCCGTCAAACCCGGCACCCGACACCTCGTCGTAGAGGGTCGCCCCGCTGTCGTTGGCGCCCAGGAGCCACCCCACGCAGCGGTCGAGGTAGGTCAGCCAGATCTCCTGGCGCGTCGCCCGGAACGCCCGCCAGCACGCCTCCGCCAGGGCCGCGACCTCGATGGGCTGCTGGTCGAAGCCGGGGCGCTCGTCACCGTCCTGCCAGCCACCCGCAGGCGTCAAGGACAGGTGGTCGTCGTGGGTCTCCTGCGCGACGAGCCAGTGCAGGAGGTCGAGCCCCGCCCGGAGGGTGCGGTCGTCGCCCAGCGCCGTGCCCAGGGCGATGAGCGCCTCGGGCAGGACGGCGTTGGCGTAGCTGAGCCGCGCGTCGGGCCACGGCCACGCCGGGTCGGCGGGCTCGGCGAGCAGGGTCCGGGCGTCGGCGAGCAGCGCGAGGGCCGCCCGGTTCCCGGGTGCGACCTCGAGCACCTCGGCGGCGCCGAGCGCCGCGTAGGCCATGGCGTGCCACCACGGCGAGCGCTGGTGCATGCCCACGACCGCCGCGTCGAGCGCCGCTCGGCGCACGCGAGGGTCACGCGTGCCCGCGGCCGCCGTGCCGAGGGCCCACAGAGCTCGTCCCCAGTGGTCCTCGACCGTCGCGGTGTCGGTCCAGCGGCCGGCCAGGTCCCTGCGGTTGTGGAACCGCCCGAGACCGTCCTGGGCGAAGAGGGTGAACCGCAGGTAGGTCGCCGTGAGCGCGGCGACCTGGGGCGACGGGTGCAGCTGGCGGGACGTGACGACCAGGCCGCGCGCGACGTCGTCGAGGCAGTAGCCGTGCTCGGGCCGCGGCTCGGTGAGCAGGGCGTGCTCGAACAGGCCGATCGGCGTGCTGAGGTGGGCCAGGTGGTCGAAGACGGGTGCCGGGTACATCAGGCGGCCGACAGGGTGCGCGTGTGCAGGAGCCCGGCACCGAGCGCGACGTACTCGCCGGCGACCGCGGTCCACGACAGACCGGGCGCCAGCCCGCGCGAGACGGCTGCCATCGACGCGGCCAGTCCCGGCTCGGTGAGCACCCGCCGCAGCCCCGCCGCGATCGCGACCGGGTCACGCCGCGGGACGAGGATGCCCGCGCCGTCGGACAGCAGCTCGACCGCGTGCGGGAACGCCGTCGACACCACGGGCTTGCCGGCGACGACCGCCTCCGTGAGGACGCCGGACGTCACCTGGTCGGGTGAGTCGTAGGGCAGCAGGACGACGTCCGCGGACGCCACGATCCGCTGGAGCGTCGGGATGTCGAGGTAGCGGTCGTCGAACTGGACCACCGCACCCAGACCGAGGCGGTCGACCAGGCGTTCCAGGCGCTGACGGTAGGCCTCGCCGTTGCGCTCCAGCACCTTCGGGTGCGTCTGGCCGACGATCCGGTAGACCGGGCGCGGACGCAGGTCCGACAGTCCCGCCAGGGCCTCGATCGCCCACTCGATCCCCTTTCCCTCGCCGAGCAGCCCCCAGGTCAGCACCGTGGGCGCCGTCAGCGCCGCAGCAGCGTGCTCGTCCTGCACGCGGTTGTCCCGGGCGCCGTGGGCGATGACCGTGACGGACGAGGGGTCCACGCCCCAGCCGGCGATGAGTCGCTGGCGGCCCGCCTCCGTCATCGTCACCGTGACGGACGACGCCGCGACCACCCGGGCGAGCACCTCGTGCTGGTGGGGCGTCGGGTTGGCCAGCACGGTGTGCAGCACGGTGATCACCGGGACACGGACGCGCGCGAGCACGTCGAGGACGTCCGCGCCGTCCGGGCCGCCGAAGATCCCGTACTCGTGCTGCACCAGGGCGACGTCGCAGGCGTTGAGCGCGGCCGCCGCGGCCCGTGCCCCGTCGGGCTCCCCGATCACCAGCTGGTGCGAGACGAGCGGCATCGGCGGCTGCACGGAGTCGACCACGCGCACCACCGCGACGTCGGCGCCGGCCTCGACCAGGTGGGTGGCGAGCGCGGACGAGAACGTGGCAAGGCCGCACTGCGTGGGGGGGAACGTGGACAGGACGCCGAACCTGATGGCCATGGAGGCCCTTCGCACTGGTGGTGCTTCGCAGCGGAGTGCGCTACCGACCTCGGGCGGGGCATGATCGACATCCCCGGGCGTCCTGGCCGGCCGGTCGAGCTCACAGCCGGGCCGTGCGCCGCATGGCTAGGCTACCAGTCGCAGTCGGCAGAACCCTGTGACCTCCGACCGCTCCAGCCGTGGAGGCACCCCGTCAAGATCGCCGTGCTCGCCTCGATCGCCCACCGCACGCCGCCCCGCTCGTACGGGCCCTGGGAGCAGGTGGCCTCGACCCTCGCGGAGGGGCTGGTCGGCCGCGGGCACGACGTCACCCTGTTCGCCACCGCCGACTCGCTGACCCGGGCACGGCTGCACGCCGAGGCGCCGGCGGGGTACGAGGAGGACCCGTCGATCGACGTCAAGGTGTGCGAGTCGCTGCACCTCGCCGCGGTGTTCGAGCGGGCCGCCGAGTTCGACGTCATCTCCAACCAGTTCGACTTCCTGCCGCTCACGTACAGCCGGCTCGTCGACACGCCCGTGGTGACCACCATCCACGGCTTCTCGTCGGAGCGGATCCTGCCGGTCTACCGCGCCTACGACGACATCGCGCACTACGTGTCGATCAGCGACGCCAACCGGCACCCGGACCTCACCTACGACGCGACGATCCACCACGGCCTAGACCTCGCGCAGTTCACGCCTGGCGCCGGCGACGGCGGGTACCTGCTGTTCCTGGGTCGCATCCATCCCGACAAGGGCACGCACGTCGCGATCGAGGTCGCCCGGCGGTCCGGCATGCCACTGGTCATCGCCGGCGTGGTGCACGACCAGGACTACTTCCGGACGCTCGTGGAGCCGTTCGTGGACGGGACCCTGGTGCGCTTCGTGGGGTCCGTCGGACCGCAGGAGCGGGACCGCCTGCTCGGTGGTGCCGCGGCGCTCCTGCACCTGATCGACTTCGACGAGCCGTTCGGGCTGTCCGTCGTCGAGGCGCTCGCCGCGGGGACGCCGGTGATCGCGACCCCGCGGGGATCCCTGCCCGAGCTGGTCACCGACGGGTCGACCGGCTTCCTGGTCGCCGACTCCGATGCGGCCGTCTCCGCGGTGGCCCGCCTGGCGTCCGTCGATCGGGACGCGTGCCGCCGCGAGGCCGAGACCCGCTTCAGCGCGGACCGGATGGTGGCCGACTACGAGCGGCTGTTCGGGGCCGTCGTCGGCTGAGGGCGCGGCTGCCGCCCGACCGCAGCATGATGGCGGGAGGACGGGAGGTCGACCGTGGACGTGCACCACCTCACCGCCGACGGCGTGCGCGAGTGCTCGGTCGACGAGCTGCCGGCCCTGCTCGCCTCCCGCGTCGGGCTGGTCTGGGTCGACATCCCCACCTGGGACGCGGAGGCGCGGGACGTGCTGACCCGGGTGTTCGGGCTGCACCCGCTCGCCGTGCACGACTGCGAGGTCCGCAACCGGCTGCCCAAGGTGCACGCCTACCCGGACTCGCTGTTCCTCGTCCTGCACGCCCCCGAGCGCGGCGCGGGCGGGCACGTGCACCACGTCGAGCTCGACCGCCTGATCGGACCGCGCTACCTGGTCACGGTGCACGGGCCGGTCAACCCCGCGGTCCCGCTGGACGTGGCGCTCCGGGACACCCGGGAGGTCCTGGAACGGATCCGCGCCGGGCGGCTGCGGCCCCGGACGTCCTTCGACATCTCGCACGCGATCGTCTCGACGCTCACCCGGCGGATGGAGAAGTTCGTCGAGGAGCTCACGGCCGACGTGTGGGAGCTGGAGCGACGCGTGACGGCGGGCGCCTACGACGACCCCGAGAAGTTCCTCGACGAGATGTTCCGGACGCGGCACGGCTTGCTCGCCGTCCGCACGATCGCCGCGCAGACCGCCGAGATCTACCGCCGGGTGATGGGTCTCCAGCGGGCTGTTCCGGAGGAGAGCCGGCACCTCGTGGGCGACCTCGTCGACCAGTTCGACCGCATCGCCGGCCTGGCCGTCGAGGAGAAGGACTACCTCCAGGGCGTCATCGAGTTCTACCGCGCCCGTACCGAGACCAAGATGACGATCGCGGCCGAGCGGCTCGCGGTGATCGCGGTGGTCACCCTTCCCATCACGGCCCTGGCCTCCGTGCTCGGGATGAACCTCATCGTCAACCAGCACACGACCGTCGTCCCCCTCGTGACGGCCCTCACCGTGATGATCGCGATGTCGGGCGGGCTGCTCTGGTGGGCCAAGCGCCAGGGCTGGTGGTGAGCCGTCAGCCCGATCCGAAGCAGACGAAGCCGGTCGCTGCGGCCGACCCGGCTGCGGCCAGGGCGGCGGCCGGACGCTCACCGGCCACCAGACGGCGGTGGAGGTCCACCATGAGCGGGAGCGCGACGTCGTCAGCCTCCCGCGTGACGCTGGCGACGACGGTGCGCGCACCCGACGCGAGCAGGGCGCTCGCGGTGCCGAGGGACTCGTCCCCGGGACGGCTGTCGTGCAGCCCGAGGTCGCAGCACGACAGGACGACCAGCCCGGGCGGACTGGGCAGCCGCAACAGGTCGTAGCCCATCAGCGGTCCGTCGGCCAGCTCGAGGCTCGAGAACAGCGGGTTGTCGGCCTCGTGCCGGCCGTGCGCCGCCACGTGGACCACCCCGGCACCCGCCAGCGCGGCCCGGGCACGTCCCACGGTCGCCGCACCACCGAGCAGCACCTGCGGCGCCGGGCCCGCCGCCCGCACGAGCTCCGCGACGGCCGCGACCTCCGCATCGCCGCGCGTGGTGCCCGGTCCGGCGACCAGGACGGTCGGGGTCGGCGGCGCCAGGGCGGCGACCCCGACCCGGTCGACCCAGCTGGTCGCCGAGACGGCGACGGTCACCGCGCGCCCCCGGGTGGCGGCCAGCGCCGCCCACGGCACGGTGAGCAGGCCGCCGGTGGGCACCACGACGAGGTCCCGGTCGCCGACCAGGTCGAGGACGGGGTCGAGCACCAGGGCGCTGAGCGCGGCCGCATCCGTCCCACGCGCCGACCGGACCCCGACGTCGAGCCCGGCGGGCAGGACACCGGCGAGGACGTCGAGGTCCGCCCGCACCCGGGACGTGGCCTCGTGCGCGACGCCGAGCGGGCCGAGCGGGACCAGGCGAGCCCGTGTGCTGGTCAGGACCAGGGCGCGCAGCACCCCCTCGTGCTGGACGTAGACCACCATCGCGGCACCGTCGAGCGCCGACTGCACGCGGGACAGGCTGGCCGGCCGGTGCGTCACGCCGGTGCCGGGAGCGGCCCACGTCCGCCGGCGCAGGTCCCTGGCGAGGGCCGCGCGACGGGTGCGGAGCTCGGCAGTCGGGCGACCGTCGAGCTCCGCACGGCCGAGCGCCACCCCGAGGGCGCGCAGGTCCTGCCACGCCCCGTGGTCCTCGTCGCCGAGCACGGCCGGGCGGGTGAGCATCGCCTGGGCGCGGGCCAGCTCCGCCCAGGTGAAGACGTCGGCGGCGCGACCGGTGGCGAGCGCGTCGGCGAGACCTGCCCCGGCGAGCTCGCGGCCGAGCACCGCCGCGCCGCCCTGGAGGTCGAGCGCTCCCAGCAGCGCGCGGGCCCGGTGCAGGGCAGCCAGGCCGCTCCTGCGCTCCCGCGCCGCCGCCTGCACGCGTCCGTCCGCGGCCGCGACGTCGGCACGCGCGGCGCGCTGGAGCAGCCTTGTCTCCAGACCCGCCCCGCGCATGCCGGTGGTCTCGACCAGGCGACGCGCCTCCGCCGACCGCCCGGCGGCGGCGTGCGCGCGCGCCGCGACGAGCGCGGCGACCCGGGCGTCCTCGCGCATCCCGAGCGACGCCAGCACCCCGTGCAGCTCCTCGGCCCGCCGCGCCGTGCCGACCCGTCGGCGGGCGCTCGCGGCCGCGCCACGAAGGTCCATGAGCTCGGCGCGGGCCGCCCACCGGGCGTTGCCGCGCCGCCGGAACACCGTCCGCGCCGCACGCGCGAGCCGCCGTGCGTCCTCGGCTCGGCCGTCGAGCAGGGCCGCAGCGGCGCGGGCGAGCTCACCCTCGGCGGCGTCCTGCAACGACCCTTGCTCCCGCAGGGACGCGACCGCGGCACCGAGCTCGCGCTCGGCCTCCGTGACGAGCCCGGCGGCCACCAGCACCCGCCCACGGTCGAGCCCGAGCATCGCCAGGATCCCGGGCAGCAGACCCTCGTAGAGCTGCTCGGCCTCCACGTACCGCCGAAGGGCCGACGGCAGGTCGCCCGCCACGTAGTCGAGGAAGCCGAGGTCGTGCACCGCCTTGGCGACGAGCACCTGCGCGCCCTCCCGCCGGGCGAGCGTCAGGCACAGGTCGAGATCTGCCCGCGCCGGACCGAGACGGGCCGCGCCCATGTACACCACCGCGCGGTTGACCAGCACCTTCGCCACCAGGACCGGCTGGCTGTCCAGGTCCAGGTGCGCGAGCGCGACGGCGTACTCGGCGAGGGACTCCTCGTCACGGCCCGCCCGCCGCAGCAGGATGGCCCGCTGGGCGTGGGCGATCGCGCGCTCCTGGGCAGGCAGCAGCCCCGCGGCCGTCGCCAACAGCTCGAGACCCGTCGCGAGGCGCCCCGCCTCGGCCTCCGCCATCGCCAGGCTGACGCTCACCCGGCCGCGCAGCGTGCGCGCGTCCTCGTCGTCCTGCTCGGGGTCGCCCAGGGCGCGCAGCGCCGCCCGCAGCAGCCGCGCCCCGGCGGCGGGCCGCATGTCCTCGTTGGCGGCGACCCCCGCCGCGTACAGGTCCCCGGCCCGGCTCACAGCTGGACGGCGGTGGTGACGACGACCCCGTGCGGCCCCTGCACGACGAGCTGGGCCGCGCCCGCGGGAACGTCCTCGAAGCTGAACCGGCCCGACGCGTCGGCGTCGACCGTCACGGTGCCCGCCGGTCCGTGCAGGGCGACACCGGCCGCCGCAGCCGGGACCAGCCAGCCATCGACCCGACGCGCGCCGGTCGGCCCTTCTGCGACGCTCAGCAGGACGGTCGTGCCGCCGCCCTCGAACCGGAGCGTGCGGACCCGGGTGGACGCCCGGGCGCCCGGCGCCACGGCAGCGTCGTCGACGAGCCGGGCCACCTCGGCGTCGAGTCGTGAGGACCCCAGGGCCAGCACGACGAGGTCGTCGAGGAACGCCGGCGGCGGGTCGCTCGCGTCGAACCCGGCACGCAGCCCGGCCAGGATCTGGTCGTCCAGGGCGTCCGGCCAGTCGCTCATGGGGCACCCCACAAGGGGTCGAGGAGCAGCAGCTCGCGCAGCCTGGTCAGGCACCGACCCCGGGTGGGCCCGATGCTGCCGTGCGGCATGCCCATGGCCTCGGAGATCTCCGTGTAGTCCGGACGGTCCACCTGGGCCACGACGCGCAGCAGCTGCTGGCACCGCTCGGAGAGCTGGCCGAAGCACCGCCACAGGCTCCGGGCGCGCTCCTGGGCGAGCAGACCGTCCGACACGTCCGGGCCGGGGTCGGGGGTGTCGAGGAGCGCGGTCGTGTCCGTCGGGACGACCTTCCGCGCACGCTGGTGCACCCGGGCAGCCTCGTGCCGCGTCACCGTCGCCAGCCACCCGGTCAGCGCCTCGGGAACCCGGATCTCGTCCAGCCGGCGCACCAGCTCCAGCCAGGCCGTCTGGACGACGTCGGCCGCCGTCGGGGCGTCGAGCCCCTGCGACCGGGCCACGTGCCAGAGCAGCGGGTTGAGCTCACGCACCATCTCCTCGATCGCGGTGGTGTCTCCCTCCCGCGCCCGGGCGAGGCAGGCGGCGAGCCGGGCGCCACGACCCGCGCGCCCGTCGACCGGGGCAGCCGAGGGCTGGAGGTCCTGGCTCACGGCAGGCCCAGGACTGCCTGCCGCGCACGTCCCACCCGTGCCAGGACGTCGGCGCGAGCCACCGACGAGCAGACCGCGTCCCCGGCGAGCGCCTGCGCCAGCTTGCCCGCAACGATCGCCGCCGCGAACGAGGTGCCGCCCCAACGCGCGGTGCCGGTCGCCATGTCGTCCGGGACGAACGCCCAGGGCTGGTCCGTCGCGTCGACCCGCTGACCGGCCGTCAGCGGACTGCCGAACGTCGCGGGCATCGCGCTGATGAGGGCCGACCCTCGTTCGTAGTGCTGGACCCAGGGGCCGTAGCTGCTGAACGCGGCGAGCGAGCCGTCCGGGTTGGTGGCCCCGACGCTGACCAGCGGCACCGCGGGCCACGAGGCGGGGTCCGCCAGCGCCGTGAGCGCCGCTGGGAACATCGGGGTGCGGTCGGAGCGGTTCCCGGCCGCGCAGACCACCTGCACGCCGAGGTCGCCCAGCTCACCGAGCAGGTCCCGCAGCGCCGTGGTGTTCGGCTCCTCCGTCGGTCCCTCGTCGACGTACCCCCAGGCCAGGCACACCACGTCGACGAAGTGGTCACGGTGGTCGGCGTCGGCACCGCGGACGCGCTCGAGGAGCCAGGTGAGCGCCGACAGGGACCTCCCCGGCGGGAACCAGCCGTCTGAGGCCATCGCCTGCACCGAGAGCAGGCGGGCCGACGGTGCGTGCTGCCGCACCAGGCCGGCGCCGAACGTGCCGTGCCCTGCGGCGTCGTCGAGCTCGCCGTCGCCGGCCACGTCGCCCTTCCGCGGTCCCGGGAGCGCCTCTGCGGGGTGCCAGTCGAGACCGAGAGCGTGCGTGACGATCGACTCGTCGTCCTCGACGAACCAGGGATGGGCGGCGATCCCCCCGTCGACGACGGCCACCACCGGACGGCGGTCGAGCTGCGGGAGGGGGTCGGCAGGAGGCGCGAGCGTGCCGACGTCGACGGCCTCACGCACGCCGCCCGCGAACGGGCTCCGCACCGCGAACGGACTCCGTACCGCCAGGGCCGTCCGCGGGTCGGCATCGTTGAACGCCGCGAAGGGGCTGCGCACGGCGAACGGGCTCCGCACCGCGAACGGGCTGCGCACGGCGGCGGGCGCCGTGACGCCCGCGAACGGGCTGCGCACCGCGGAGGGATCCTCCAGGGTGGCGGCTCCCTCGGTCGGCACCTTGACCGGGCGCAGCGACGCGACGGTCCGCGCGAGCGGCGTGTCCAGGGTGGTCGGCTCGCCGAAGGCTGGGAGCTCCGCCTGCAGCCGCTGGCCCGCCTCCATCGCCGTCATCTCGGACTCTCCGGACGCCTCCGACACCCCGGAGACCCGCAGCGTCAGCCGGCTCTCGTCGACCTCGTCGGCATCCTCCTCGACCTTCTCGACCGCCAGCGAGCCGCCATGCTCCAGCAGCCGCGCGTTCAGCTGGTCGAGCACGGCGTCCGTGAACCCGAGCGCCTCGACCGTGAGCAGGGACGGGCTCAGCGTGTAGGTCGGTGGCCCCACCGCCGGCGTCGAGTCAGCCGGACCCGGCACCACCCCATCGGCCCGTCGGTACCACCGAACATCGTTCCCGGTCATGTGACTGCCCCCGTCGGACGATCCACCGTTGCCTCAGGTTAGGGTCGCGCCGCGGCGCCCGGATACCCCATTCGCCCGGCTCGACCCCCACTCCCACGACATGACCGCGTCACCCGGACGGGCTACCGTGCCCGAGGCACCGCAACCCGGTGCAGAACCGACAGCACGGGAGGACTCCGGCATGGGAATCAACGTCCTGCAACGGACCAGCGTGAGGGCGGGTGCGGTGGCCACGGCCGCGGTGCTCGTCGTGGGCCTCGCCTCACCGGCCTCGGCCGGCAACGGCGGTGGCCACGACGGGCCGAGGGAGTACCAGCTCACGGTCATGGGCACCACGGACCTGCACGGCAACGCGCTGAACTGGGACTACTTCAAGAACGCCGAGTACGACGACAGCGCGCACAACGACGTGGGCCTGGCGAAGGTCTCCACGCTGGTCAACCAGGTGCGGGCGGACCGCGGCGACCGCAACACGCTGCTCATCGACGCCGGCGACACGATCCAGGGCACGTCCCTGGCGTACTACTACGCCAAGATCCAGCCGATCTCCAAGACGGTCGAGCACCCGATGGCCGCCGCCATGAACGCGATCGGCTACGACGCCGCCGCGCTGGGCAACCACGAGTTCAACTACGGGATCCCGTACCTGCGCACCTTCGAGAAGCAGCTCGACTTCCCGCTGCTGGCGGCCAACGCGACCAACGACAAGAACGGCAGGCCCGCGTTCGCGCCCTACGTCATCAAGACGGTCCGTCCCGCGCACGGCAAGGCGATCAAGGTCGGCATCCTCGGCCTGACCAACCCCGGCATCGCCATCTGGGACAAGGCCAACGTCGAGGGGCAGATGAGCTTCGGTGGGCTGGTCGAGCAGGCCGCCCGGTACGTGCCCGAGATGAAGCGCAAGGGTGCCGACGTCGTCGTCGTCGCCGCGCACTCGGGTGCGGACACGTCGTCCTCCTACGGCGACACGCTGCCGTTCCCGGAGAACGCCGCGACCCTGGTCGCCCAGCAGGTGCCCGGCATCGACGCGATCCTGGTCGGGCACGCCCACCAGGAGATCGCCGAGCGCGTGGTCACCAACACCGCGACCGGCAAGCCCGTCGTCCTGTCCGAGCCCCTCAAGTGGGGTGAGCGCCTGTCGGTGTTCGACATCGACCTCACGTTCAGCCGCGGGCACTGGAGCGTGCGGTCGGTGGACGCCTCTGTGCTCAACTCGAACACGGTCCCCGAGGATCCCGCGATCGTCGCCCTGCTCCAGGCCGATCACCAGAAGGTGGTCGACTACGTCAACGGCGTGGTGGGCACCTCGACCGAGGCCATGTCCGCGGCGACCGCACGGTACGAGGACACCGCGGTGCTGGACTTCATCAACTACGTGCAGGCCGGTGCGGTCAAGGCCGAGCTCACGGGGGCCGACGCCGACCTCCCGGTGCTCTCGATCGCGGCGCCGTTCAACAAGGACGCGGCGATCCCGCAGGGTGACGTCTCGGTGCGTGACATCGCCGGGCTGTACATCTACGACAACACGCTCCTGGGCATCAAGCTCACGGGCGCGCAGGTCAAGGCGTACCTGGAGAAGTCGGCGGAGTACTTCAAGGCCGCCCCCACCCCCGGCACCTACCCCGCCGCCAGCCTCACGAACGCGGTGACGCCGACGGCGCCGAACGGCACCCCGGACTACAACTACGACGTCATGGGCGGGCTCGACCAGCCGCTCACCTACGACATCGACCTGGCGCAGCCCGTCGGAAGCCGCATCACCGGGCTGGCCTACGGCGGCGTGCCCGTGACCGACACGCAGGAGTTCGTCGTCGCGATCAACAACTACCGGCAGTCCGGCGGGGGCAACTTCCCGGGCGTGACGACGGCACCCGTCGTCTACAACCGGCAGGTGGAGATCCGCCAGCTGCTCATCGACTGGGTGAGCGCCAACGAGGTGGTGGACCCGAGCGTGTTCTCGGCCACCAACCCCGACTGGCAGCTGACGTCCGGCGGCACGCCGCTGACCGTCACGCCGTAGCGCGCACGCGGGCGCCGCACCTCCTCGACGAGGTGCGGCGCCCGCGTCGTGTCACGCCTTCGCCACCGCCGCCCGGCCGGCCTCGAGCCGCGCGATGGGCACGCGGAACGGCGAGCACGACACGTAGTCCAGCCCCACCTCGTGGAAGAAGTGGATCGACTCCGGGTCTCCCCCGTGCTCCCCGCAGACCCCGATGTGCAGGCCCGGCTTGGTGGACCGGCCGCCCTCGACCCCGGCGCGGACCAGCGCGCCGACGCCGTCGGCGTCCAGCGTCTCGAACGGGGAGATGGTCAGCACCCCGTTCTGGAGGTAGTCGGCGAAGAACGCGCGCTCGACGTCGTCCCGGGAGAACCCCCACGTGGTCTGCGTGAGGTCGTTGGTGCCGAAGGAGAAGAAGTCGGCCTCCTCGGCGATCCGGTGCGCGGTCAGCGCCGCGCGCGGCAGCTCGATCATGCAGCCGATCGGCACGTCGAGCGTGACACCCGAGGACGCACTGACCTCGGCCAGGACGCGCTCGGCCTCCTCGCGGACCAGCTGGAGCTCCCGGACCGATCCCACCAGCGGCACCATGATCTCCGGCCGCGGGTCGAGCCCGGCCTGACGCAGCTGCACGGTCGCCTCGGCGATCGCGCGCACCTGGAGGGCGAACAGGCCCGGCAGGGTCAGCCCGAGCCGGACGCCGCGCAGCCCGAGCATCGGGTTCTGCTCGTGCATGCGCTCCACCGCGGCCAGGAGGGTGACGTCCTTCGGGTCCGGCTCGGCGGCCGTGGCCACCCTGACCGCCAGCTCCGTGAGGTCCGGCAGGAACTCGTGCAGCGGGGGGTCGATGAGGCGGATGGTCGTCGGCAGCCCGTCCATCGCCTCGAGCAGGCCGGCGAAGTCGTCCCGCTGGAGCGGGAGCAGGGCGTCGAGGGCGACCTTGCGGTCCTCGTCGTTGTCGGCCAGGACGAGCCGCTCGATGTGCTGGCGCCGCTCCCCCAGGAACTGGTGCTCGGTCCGGCACAGGCCCACGCCCTCGGCACCCCGCGCCCGCGCGCGGCGGGCGTCGTCGGCCGTGTCGGCGTTGGTGCGCACCTGCATCCGGCGGACGAAGTCGGCATGCCGCAGGACGCGGTCCACGGCCGAGACGAGTGCACGAGCCTCGGGATCGGTCGCCGCAGCCAGCCCGGCGTCGAGCCCCTCGGCGACGTAGACCATGACCGGCGAGTCGACCACCGGCACCGAGCCGCGGAACACCTCGCCCGTGGAGCCGTCGATCGCGATGGTGTCCCCCGCGTGGAGCACCTGGTCCCGCACGCGGACCTCTCCGCGAGCCGAGTCCACCTCGACCTCCTCGGCGCCGACCACCGCGCACGTGCCCATGCCTCGGGCGACCACGGCGGCGTGCGACGTCTTGCCGCCGCGGGCGGTCAGGATGCCGTCGGCGACGATCATGCCCTGGAGGTCGTCCGGGTTGGTCTCCCGGCGGACCAGGATGACGTGCGCCCCGGCCTCGGTACGTTCCAGGGCCTGCGCGTTGTCCAGGACGATCTCGCCCACCGCCGCGCCCGGTGACGCCGCCATGGCGGTCGTCAGCAGGTGCCGGTCGGCACCCGCGTCGAACTGCGGGAACAGCAGCTGGTTGAGCTTGTCGCCCGGGCAGCGGGTGATCGCCTCGTCCATCGTGATCAGGCTCTCGTCGACCAGCTCGGTCGCGATCCGGAACGCCGCCGCCGCCGTGCGCTTGCCCACCCGGGTCTGGAGCAGCCACAGCTTGCCCCGCTCGATGGTGAACTCGATGTCGCACAGGTCGCGGTAGTGGGTCTCCAGGCGCCGCATCGCGTGCCGGAGCGCGTCGTACGAGACCGGGTCGAGCAGCTCGAGCTCCGCGAGCGGCAGAGTGTTGCGGATCCCCGCCACCACGTCCTCGCCCTGCGCGTTGGGCAGGTAGTCCCCGTACACCCCGGTCTCGCCGGTGGACGGGTCGCGCGTGAAGCACACCCCGGTCCCCGACGTCTCGCCCAGGTTGCCGAACACCATGCTCACCACGTTGACGGCCGTCCCCAGGTCGTTCGGGATGCGCTCGCGGCGGCGGTAGAGCCGGGCGCGGTCGGTGTTCCACGAGTCGAGGACCGCTTCGATCGCCATGTCGAGCTGCTCGCGCGGGTGCTGCGGGAACTCCCGGCCCGTCTGCTCGACCACGATCTCCTTGAACGTGTGCACGAGCACGTGCAGGTCCTGCGCCGAGAGGTCGACGTCCGTCGCGGCGCCAACGGCGGTCTTGCGCTCGTCCAGGGCCGCCGCGAACAGGTCGCCGTCGATGCCCAGGACCGTCTTGCCGAACATCTGGATGAGCCGGCGATAGGAGTCCCACGCGAACCGCTCGTCGCCGGAGAACTCGGTGAGGCCCTTCACGGACGCGTCGTTGAGCCCGATGTTCAGGACGGTCTCCATCATCCCCGGCATCGAGAACTTGGCCCCGGAGCGCACCGACACCAGCAGCGGCTCGTGGAAGTCGCCGAGGCGCCGGCCGATCGTGTCCTCGATCTCCCGGACCGCCAGCGTCACCTCGACCCGCAGCTCGGGCGGCACGTGCCCGTCACGCATGTAGGCCCGGCACGCCTCCGTGGTGATGGTGAACCCCGGGGGGACGGGCAGGTCGAGCTTGGTCATCTCCGCCAGGTTGGCTCCCTTGCCGCCCAGCAGGTCCTTCTTGTCCTTGTCGCCGTCGACGAACCGGGAGACGTACCTGGTCATGAAAGGCTCCTGTCCACAGGCCTGGACGAGAGGAATACTCGCCGGCTTCGAGCGTCCAGGCTGCTCGGGAGCGGCTTCAATGGGTCCGCGCTGTCAAGAACAGCGCAACTTGCTCTAGCGTCAACGCATGGCGACGCAGTCACCCCGACCGGTCATCGACCTCCCCACCGAACCGCGCGGGTCGACCAGCGCGGGGTCGCAGCTGCTCATGCTCGGGAGGCGCATCCGGCACGCCCGCACCGAGCGAGGGCTGACGCTCGACGAGCTCGGACGGCTCGCCGGCAGCACGGCCAGCCAGCTGTCGCTCGTCGAGAACGGCCGCCGCGAGCCTCGGCTCAGTCTCCTCCAGGCCCTGGCGGCGGCACTGGGCACCACCACGACGGACCTGCTCGACGAGTCTCCCCCGTCCCGGCGGGCCGCCCTCGAGATCGAGCTGGACCGCGCGCAGGGCACGGCCGCGTACGCCGCCCTCGGGCTGCCCCACGTGCGCCCGGCCCGGAACCTGTCCACCGAGGCCCTCGAGGCGCTGGTCGGGCTGCACCTCGAGCTCGCCCGGCGCGACGACGCCGCCATCGCCACGCCGCAGGAGGCGCGTCGCGCCACCACCGCGCTGCGGCTCTGGCTGACGGAGCGCAACAACCACCTGCCCGAGATCGAGGAGGTCGCCGAGGACCTCGTGCGCCGGGCGGGCTACACGACCGGCGCCCTCACCCACAGCGCGGTGGCCCAGATGGCCGCAGACCTCGGCTTCTCCCTGCTGCACGTGGATGACCTGCCGCACTCGACGCGCACCGTCACCGACCTGGCGAACCGGCGCATCTACCTGCCGCCGGCGTCGATCCCCGGCGGCCACGGCCTGCGCTCCCTCGCGCTCCAGGCGATCGCCCACCGGGTGCTCGGGCACTCGACGCCGCGCAGCTACGCCGACTTCCTGCGTCAGCGGGTGGAGATCACCTACTTTGCGGCCGCCTGTCTCATGCCCCGGACCGCCGCGGTGGCCCACCTGAGCGCGGCCAAGCGTCGCAAGGAGCTGGCCGTCGAGGACTTCCGCGACGCCTTCGGGGTCACCCACGAGGCGGCCGCCCAGCGGCTGACCAACCTGCTCACCGAGCACCTGGACATCCGGCTGCACTTCTTGCGCGTCGGCGACGACGGCACCCTGTTCAAGGGCTACGCCAACGACGCCGTGCGGTTCCCCGCCGACGGGACCGGCGCCATCGAGGGCCAGGTGGTGTGCCGCCAGTGGGCCGCCCGGTCGGCGTTCACGCGACGCAACCGCGCCACGGAGTACTTCCAGTACACCGACACGCCGGAAGGCACGTACTGGTGCAGCACCCAGACGGGCTCCACGTCCGCCGGCGGGTTCTCGATCACGGTGGGGGTCCCGTTCGGCGCCGCGAAGTGGTTCCGCGGACGGGACACCTCGACGCGTCGCGAGTCCCGCTGCCCCGACCCCACCTGCTGCCGGCAGCCGGATCCCGGGCTCGCCGCCCGGTGGGCCCCCCACGCCTGGCCCAGTGCTGCCGTGCACGCCCACGTGCTCTCGCCGCTGCCGACCGGGTCGTTCCCCGGGGTCGAGGACGCCGAGGTGTACGCGTTCCTCGACCGCCACGCCGGTGGTCACGGGGAGGCCTGACACAGGGAGGTCCCGATGGTGCACAGTGGCGTCATGGCCCAGATCCGGGTGTTCGTGCTGGACGACCACGAGGTGGTGCGCCAGGGTCTGCTGCGCCTCATCGAGGCGGACCCGGGCATGACCGTGGTGGGCGAGGCGGCGACCGCCGCGGAGGCGCTCGTGCGCGTCCCGCGTGCAGCCGCGGACGTCGCCCTGCTGGACGTGCGGCTGCCCGACGGCAACGGCGTCGAGGTCTGCCGCGAGCTTGCCGCGACGGCCCCCGGCGTCCGGTGCCTCATGCTCACCTCGTACGAGGACGACGAGGCGCTGCTGGCCTCGATCACGGCGGGCGCGGCCGGCTACGTGCTCAAGGAGATCCGCGGACCGCAGCTGCTCGACTCGATACGGCTGGTGGCCAGCGGCAGGTCCCTGCTCGACCCGGCGACCACCGGCCGGGTGCTCGACCGCCTCCGGGAGTCGCAGCGGCACGACGCCCGCCTGGACCTGCTGACCGCCCAGGAGAGCGCCGTGCTCGACCTCATCGGCGAGGGGCTGACCAACCGGCAGATCGCCGACCGGATGTTCCTCGCCGAGAAGACCGTGAAGAACTACATCTCCAGCCTGCTGGCCAAGATCGAGGTGCGAGGACGGACTCAGGCCGCTCTGTTCATCGCGGAGCAGCATCGTCTGCACCCTGACCCGGCCGGGCTCACCGGGCCGGAGCCCCGAGCGGACCAGGGTCGATCGGACGCAGGCCCAGCAGCAAGCCGGTGAGGCCGATCCCCCAGGCGCGCGCCCGTTCCAGCTCGCCGTCGCGCAGCGGTCCCTTGATCCCCATCACCCAGAAGCTCTCAGCCTCCGCCGCCACCTGAAAACCGGCACGACGCAGCACGCGCCACGCGCCGACCGCGGCCGACCCGGGGACGTGCGGGCTGTGGATCCTGGTGTCGAACGTCGCTGCGTGGACCGTCCGCTCCGGCGGGTCCAGCTCCCGGAGCCACTCGCGCACGCCGATCGACGTGCCGTCCGGCTCGGTCCCGGCCTGCTTCTCCGCGTCCGCGCGCGTCGCCGGCCGGCTCATGCCGAACGCCTGCGTCGGCGCGCCGACCACCAGCAGCTCGAGCTCCGGCGGGAGCCTGCGCGGGGCCGACGTGACGTCGAGGAGCGCGACGTCCTGCATCCGGCTGAACATGCCCTCCCAGACCGCCTTCGCGATCTGGCCCGTGTTCCCGAACGACGACTCGTACACCACCAGTGCTCGCATCGCCCTCACCTCCTCGTGTGTCGACCTGGGTCCAGGATTCGCCGGTCGCTGCCGCCGCCCCAGGGCCGAAGGGCCCTGTTCGTCTCCACGACGAGCGCTCACACCTATGCTCCGAGCATGCGAGCGGACGAGGCCGGGACGGAACGCGACGAGCGGCTCGAGGCGCTGATGGGCGCCGTCGTGTCGATGTCGGCCGAGCTCGACATCGCGACGGTGCTGGAGCGTCTGGTCTCCGCCGGGTGCACGCTCACGGGCGCGCGCTACGGCGCCCTCGGGGTGCTCGGCGACCACGGCGGGCTGCAGGAGTTCGTGCACCGTGGCATCGACGAGGAGACCGCACGCAGGATCGGTCACCTGCCCGAGGGCAAGGGCGTGCTCGGCCACCTCGTCTCGAGCCCCCACCCGCTGCGGCTGCACGACCTGGCCGACCACCCCTCGTCCGTGGGCTTCCCCCCGAACCACCCGCCGATGCACACGTTCCTCGGCGTCCCCGTCCGGGCGCGGGGTGCGGTCTTCGGCAACCTCTACCTCACGGACAAGGCGGGGCACGCCGACTTCACCGCGCGCGACGAGCAGGTGGCCGTGGCGCTCGCCGCGGCCGCGGGCGTCGCCCTCGGGCACGCGCGCGCCTACCGGCAGGCGCGCGAGCACGAGCTGTGGCTCGAGACCGCTGCCGCCTGCACCTCGACCCTGACCAGCGGCCTGCCGCGCGAGGACGCGGTGGCGTCCGTGCTCGCCCGGGTCCGGCAGAGCTCGGGCGCCCACACCTCTCGGCTGTACGGGCTCGCCGACGACCTCCCGCCGGAGATCGAGCCCGACCTCGCCGGTCGGTGGCCGGTGCTGCACCGGGTCGCCGACTGTGCGGACCTCGACCAGGACGGGACCGCGTGGGTGCTGGCGGTGCCGCTGCGCAGCGGCGAGCGCTGGATCGGCGCGCTCGCCCTGGCGTGGCCCGCGGGCGACACCACGACGGCGCCCGAGCCGGACCTGCCGAGCGTCGCGGGCTTCGCCGAGCAGCTCGCGCTCGCGTTCGACGTCGCGGACGCGCAGTCGGACCGCGCCCGGCTCGCCGTGCTGGAGGAGCGCGAGCGGATCGCGCGGGACCTGCACGACATGGTCATCCAGCGGCTGTTCGCCATCGGGCTGGACGTGCAGGGCGCCGCGCAGGAGGTGGTGCACCCCGACGTGGCGCGCCGGCTCGAGGGCGCCGTCGACGACCTGGACGAGACCATCAAGGACGTGCGCACGACGATCTTCCGGCTCAGCGCCCGCGGCGGCGCCACCGGGTCGGGGCTGCGCCACCGCATCGACGCCGAGGTGGTGAACGCTCGGCACGGGCTCGGCTTCATGCCCCGCCTGCGCACCGACGGTGTCACGGCCACCGTCCCCGAGGACGTCGCGGAGGACGCCGTCGCGGTCGTCCGCGAGGCCCTGTCCAACATCGCGCGGCACGCCCACGCCCACGAGGTGGTGGTCCGCCTCGTCGTCGGGCTCGACCTGCTGATCGAGGTCCAGGACGACGGGATCGGCGTCCCCGCGGACCTGGCGGTGCGCAGCGGGCTGGCCAACCTGGAGTACCGCGCGGTGCGCCGCGGGGGCGCGCTCGTCGTCACGGCGCTGCCCGAGGGCGGCACCCACCTCCAGTGGTCGGTGCCCCTGCCCTGACGGGACCATCGACCCTGCCGGGCCTGCCGACCGCGGATCCACGCTGGAGGAGCGCGGGCGACCGTGCCCGACGCGGTCGAGGTGAGGAGTCACCATGAGAGCGCTCGTGTTCCACGGTCCGGGGACCATCACGTGGGAGGAGGTCCCGGACGCCACGCTGATCGAGCCGACCGACGCGGTGGTCCGGATCGACACCACCACGATCTGCGGGACCGACCTCCACATCCTGCACGGGGACGTGCCGACCGTCGCGGCCGGCCGCATCCTCGGGCACGAGGGCGTCGGCACCGTCGTCCAGGTGGGCGACGGCGTCCGTAACCACGCACCCGGGGACCGGGTGATCATCGCGTGCATCAGCGGCTGCGGCGTGTGCACCTACTGCCGTGCGCAGTTCCCGTCGCACTGCCTTGCGCCCGAGGGCACCTCCGGCATCGGCTGGGTGCTGGGGCACCTGATCGACGGCACGCAGGCCGAGCTGGTGCGGATCCCGTTCGCGGACAGCTCCCTGCACCACCTGCCGCCCACGGTTCCCGACGAGCTCGCCGTGCTGCTCTCCGACATCCTGCCCACCGGGTTCGAGATCGGCGTGCGGTACGGGCAGGTCCAGCCGGGCGACACCGTCGCGGTCGTCGGCGCGGGACCGGTCGGGCTGGCGTCCATCGCGACCGCCGGCCTGTACGGGGCTGCGCAGATCATCGCGATCGACCGGGACAGCCACCGGCTCGACGTGGCCAAGCGCCTGGGCGCGACGCTCACGGTCGACTCGTCGACCCCCGACTGGAAGGCCCAGGTGATGGCGGCGACGGGTGACGCCGGGGCGGACGTGGCCATCGAGGCCGTCGGCATCCCCGAGACGTTCACGATGTGCACCGAGATGGTGCGCCCGGGAGGTCACGTGGCCAACGTCGGCGTCCACGGCCGTCCGGTCGAGCTGGCGCTGCAGGACCTGTGGATCCAGAACGTCACCCTCACCACGGGTCTGGTGAACACGACGACGCTGCCGATGCTGCTGCGCCTGGTCGAGGCCGGCAAGCTCCCGGTGGAGGCGTTCGTCACGCACCGGTTCGCCCTGGCGGACATCCTGGACGCGTACCGGACGTTCGGGAACGCCGCCCAGACGCAGGCCCTCAAGGTGGTGATGACCCGGTGAGCGCTGGCGCACTCGAAGGGCCCGGCTCCCCGAGCCGGGCCCTTCTGCGTCGGTGCGCCGTCAGCCGTTGTCGTGCACGACGAGCACCGGGCAGGTGGCCTCCCGCACCACCGCGCTGCTGACCGAGCCGAGCAGCATCCCGCGGAAGCCCCCGAGGCCGCGCGAGCCGACGACCAGCAGCGCCGCACCCCGGGACAGCCCGGTGAGCGCGTCGGTGGGGTCGTCGTCGACCAGTGCGAGGTCGACCACCAGCCCGGCGTTCTCCGCGCGCAGGGCCTCCGCGACCACGCGGGCCGCCTTGTGCGTCGGGTCGTCCTCGTCGTCGGTGGCCAGAGGCGGCACGCTCCCCCGGCCGAACGGGTCGGGGATGCTCGGGCGCGCGTGCACGACGGTCAGCGGCCGCCCGCGCATCCAGGCCTCGTGCGCCGCGACGTGCGCCGCGGCCAGCGACGACGCCGAACCGTCGACGCCCACAAGGACCGGTGCTTCCGGCGTCGTGGGGTGGGCCGGGTCGGTCCGGACCACCGCGACCGGGCAGCGGGCGTGCGCGGCGACGTGCACGCCTGTGGAGCCCGTCCGTCCGTGACCGGTCCGCGGACGCGCGCCGACCACGAGGAGCTGGGCGTCGCCGCTCAGCTCGCGCAGGCACGGGACGACCTGCCCGTGCAGCACGCGGAACTTCACGACCACCCCGGGGTGGCGCTCCAGCAGCCGCGTCTGGAGGTCGGCCAGGTACTGGGCAGCCTCGGCGTCGACGTCGCTCCCGCCGACGATCGGGTACCAGCTCCAGGCCGTGACCTGCCACGCGTCGTCGACCGTACGGACCAGCAGGACCTCGGCCTGCCGCCGCACCGCCTCCGCCACGCCCCACTCGAGCGTGTGCGCGCTGTTCGATGTGCCGTCGAGTGCGACGACCACGGGTCCGTCGGTACGCATGAGGTGCCTCCTCGCTCCTCGCGCGTGGCCGCACCGGCCGTCCGCCGGCCTCAGCCGCGCTACCTCCAGCCTCCCCGCGCCCCAGGGTCGGCGTCCCGGGACCTGAGTCCCTGTTCAGGGAGACGCACGCGGGACCTTCGGCCCTGGGGTGTGCCGCCCGTCGGAGCACACCGTGGACATATCGGAAGTCCACACCCCGGTCCCGAACGCGGGGCCCAGCACGGAGGGAAATCGCCATGGCCACCATCCATCCCGAGGCGCGGACCTCGACCCACCCCGCAGTCCTGGTCGAGGACGACGTCGTCACGTCCGCGACGGGCCGTCGTTGGCTCGCCGTCACCCGGCTCGCCACGGGGTTCATCTTCCTGTGGGCCTTCCTCGACAAGACGTTCGGGCTGCACTACGCCACGGGCGCCGCAGTCGCCGAGGGCGACCCGAGCCTGTCGTGGCTCGACGGGGGAACCCCGAGCCAGGGCTTCATGCAGTTCGGCGCCACCGGCCCGTTCAAGGACACCTTCGCCTCGATGGCGGGCACCGCGACGGACTGGCTGTTCATGCTCTGCCTGCTCGGCGTCGGCGTCGCCGTGATGCTGGGCATCGGGCTGCGCATCTCGGCAGTCGCCGGCTCGCTGCTCATGGTCCTCATGTGGGCCGCCGAGTGGCCGTTCATCCAGGGCACCAACAACCCGCTGGTCGACTACCACCTCATCTACGCCCTCGTCCTGATCGTGTGCGCGACGCTCCTCGCCGGAGACACCTGGGGCCTCGGCCGCCGGTGGGCGAAGATCCCTCTCGTGCAGCGGTTCAGCTGGCTGCGGTGACAGCACTCCCGCAGCACGCACGACGGCACCCCGATCTCGGGGTGCCGTTCGTGTGTGTGCTCTGACACGATCAGGCTGTGAGCGTCGTCGACGGCGGATGGACCGAGAGCACCCTCGAGGTGCAAGGGCACCACGTCTTCTACCGCATCAGCGCGGACGTCCCGGGTGCGTGGCCGATCGTGCACGTCCACGGCTTCGCGATCTCGGGCACCTACCTGATGCCCACCGCCCGGCTGCTGGCAGCCCGCGCGACGAACGTGGTACCCGACCTGCCGGGCTACGGCCGGAGCGAGGACTGGGACTACACGCTCGGCATCCCCGCGCTCGCGGTCGCCGTCCTCGACATCCTGGACGCCTTCGGCTTCGAGAAGGTCGTGCTCGTCGGCAACTCCATGGGCTGCCCGGTCAGCCTGGAGGTGGCGCACGCCGCCCCGGATCGGGTCGACCGGATCGTGCTCGTCTCCCCGGCGGGAGGCGTGCACAACCAGGGGCTCGGTCGGGCCGTGCGGCAGCTCGCGATCGACGGCGCACGCGAGAACCGCCGGATGGCGCGCGTGGCGGTGCCCGACTACCTGCGGTTCGGCCCGGTCAACACGTTCCACCTGTTCAGCGAGCTCACCCGGTTCCCGTCGCTCGAGCGGCTGCTCAAGGTGAAGGTGCCGACGCTGGCGGTGATCGGCAGCCGGGACCCGCTCATGGCGCCGCCGGCGCGGGTGCGCGAGGTGGGTCGGCTCGCGGGCGACCACACCACCGTGGCTCTCATCGAGGGCGCCGCGCACGCGATGAACTTCAGCCACCCGGGCGAGCTCGCGCACGTGATCTCGTCCTGGCTGGACGGCGTCGAGATCATCGACGACCCCGACCAGCCGGGGTTCACCCGGGTTCTGCAGCTGCCCCGGGAGTGAGGAGCCGTTCGAGCAGCAGCTCGTGCAGGCGAGGATCGGCAAGCGGTCGGAAGTGCCCCGGGGTGTCCAGCACGACCTCGCGCGCTCCCTCGAGCGCGCTGCCCCCGGGGATGTGCGGATCCCAGTGGCTGTACACGGATGTGATCCTCGCGTTCACCTCGCGCTCGGCCGCGAGCGCCAGGATCGTCGCGTCGCGGGGCCGGAACGCGCGCACCGACGGCGCCAGGAACCACCGGGCCAGGACGGATCCCGAGAACGGGGTGTTCACCGCGACCATGGAGGCGATCCGGGCGTCCGGGTCCTCGTGCAGCATGGCGAGCTTCCCGATCAGGCCGCCCTTGCTGTGGGCCACGAGCACGACGTCGCGCAGGTCGCGGTCGGCCAGGTAGCGCCCGAGGATGCTCGCCCCGACCGGGACGGGCCGGCGGTTGATGCCCAGGTCCGGCAGCACGTGCACCCGGACGCCGTGCTCGTGCAGGAGCGTCGCCAGCGGGAGCAGGAAGTGCCAGGACTCGTAGACGCCCGGGACCAGGACGACCGGCGGACCGACAGGGTGCTCCGGCCCGCGCAGGTCGTCGGGGTCGGTGCGGGACACGATCCCCGCCGCCTGCCAGCCGAGCACGGCCGCGTAGTCGCGCACGCGCCACCACGTCCTGCGAGCCATCGTCGACGACGCCATGGGACCCATCGTCCTACCGCCGGACGCCGCGCACCGGAACGGCGGTCAGCGGGTCGTCCGGCCACGCGTGCTTCGGGTACCGGCCGCGCAGCTCGGCTCGGACCTGCGGGTAGCCCGTGCGCCAGAACGACTCCAGGTCAGCGGTCACGGCGGCGGGACGGCCGGCGGGCGACAGGAGGTGCAGGAGCACCGGGACACGCCCGTCGGCCAGCCGGGGGGTCGCGCGCCACCCGAACGTCTCCTGGAGCCGGACCGGGAGCACCGGCTGGTCGCCGGTGTAGTCGACGCGCACCTGCGAGCCGCTGGGCACGGCCAGCCGTTCCGGGGCGAGCGCGTCGAGCCGGCTCGCGTCGGGCCACGGCAGCAGCCGCCGGAGAGCCTGCACGACGTCGACGCGTCCGAGGTCCCGGGCGCCGCGGACGCGGGCCAGGTCGGGCCCCAGCAACTCCTCCAGGTGCGCGACCAGGGCGGCGTCCGACACGTCCGGCCATGGCGTGCCCAGCGCGCGGTGCAGGAACGCCATCCGGTGCCGCAGGCTGGTCGCCGCCTCCGACCAGCGCAGCAGTGCCAGACCGTCGCGGGACAGGCCGTCGCGCAGCGCGTCGACCACGAGGGCCGGCGACGGGCTCGGCAGGGGGACCGACGTCAGCTCGATCGCGCCGAGCCGGCGCACCCGCCGGGCCACGACGGTCCCGTTCGACCACGACACGTCGTCCTCCTCCCGCAGCAGAGCCGGGGCGGCCTCCAGCGCGAGGCTCTGGTCGATCGGGGCCGCGGAGCGGATCGTCGCGTCCCGGCGGGCGGCCCCGCGGTCGGCGTCGGCGACGGCGAGCCACTGCTGCCCGACCAGGGCCGACCCCGGCGGGAGCGAGGCGCCCGTCCCCGACGTCATCAGGTACGTCGACCCACCGGGTCGGAGCCGAGCGAGCCGGTCCGGGTGGGCGAGCGCGACGAGCAGGCCCACCGCGAGGTCGTCGGTGAGGTCCTCGGTCGGCGCGTTCCCCGGGGCCGAGGCCTGGAGGCGCGCCACCTGGGTGCGCCACGTCGACGACTGGGGCCCACCCCGGCGCAGCGCGCGCAGCGCCGCCACGAGGTCGCCGCCGGGTGCACGCGCGTCGTCGGCGAGCAGCGCGACGACCTCTGCTGCCCGGCGGGCGCCGACGAGCGCCGCGCCGTCCAGGAGCGCCCTGCCCAGCCGCGGGTCGACCGGGATCGCCGACACGGCCCTGCCGCGCTCGGTGGGGTGCCCGTCGGCATCGACGACGCCGAGCCCGACGAGGGTGGCGTGCGCCACCGCCATCGCAGCCGTCGGGGGCGGGTCGAGCAGGGAAAGACCCGCACCCTGCGGACTCCCCCAGCACGCCAGCTCCAGCGCGAACGCGGTGAGGTCCGCCGTGAGGATCTCCGGCTGGGGGTGCGCGACCAGCCGGGCGTGGTCGTGGGCCGACCAGCACCGGTAGACGGCCCCTGGGCCCTCCCGTCCCGCACGGCCGGCGCGCTGCTCGGCGGACGCCCGGCTGACCGACACGGTGACCAGCCCCGCCAGGCCGCGCGCGTGGTCGGTGCGGGGCTCGCGCGACAGCCCGGCATCGACCACCAGCCGGACGCCGGGCACGGTGAGCGAGGACTCGGCGACCGCGGTGGACACGACGACCCGCCGACGCGCCCCGGACGTGAGCGCACGATCCTGCTCCGCCGCCGGGAGGCGACCGTGCAGCGGGCGCACGTCCGCCTCGAGCCCGCCGAGCCGACGAGCGACGCCGTCGACCTCGCCCGCCCCGGGCACGAAGACCAGGACGTCGCCGGTGCGCTCGGCCAGCGCGCGGCGCACGGTCGAGGCGACGTGGTCGAGGAACGCGGGGGTCACGCCGCGCTCGTCGGTCCGGGCGGTGCGCGCGGGCGCCGGGCACCACACCGTCTCGACCGGGAACAGCGCGCCCGGGACCACCACGACCGGCGCCGGCTCGGTACCGCCGAGCAGCGCCGCCGTGCGTTCAGCCTCCACCGTGGCGGACATCGCGACGACCACGAGGTCCTCGCGCAGGTGCGCCCGGACGTCGACCATGAGGGCGAGCGCGAGGTCGTCCACCAGGTGCCGCTCGTGCACCTCGTCGAGGATCACCGCGTCGACACCGGGCAGCTCCGGGTCGCGCTGGAGACGGCGCAGCAGCACCCCGGTGGTGACCACCTCGACCCGGGTCGACGCGGAGGTCTGGCTCTCCCCCCGGACGGAGAAGCCGACGGTCCGCCCGAGCGGCTCGCCCAGCAGCTGCGCGAGGCGGCGGGCGGCGGCGCGGGCGGCGATCCGGCGCGGCTGGGTGACCACGACGCGGCCCCGCACCGCCGCGGCGACCGCCGGCGGGACGAGCGTGGTCTTGCCGGTTCCCGGCGGCGCCTGCACCACGACGACGCCGCGCGCCCGGACCGCACCGACCACGTCGGTCAGCCCGTGGCGCACGGGCAGGTCGGGCGGGTCGGCCAGCAGCCGGCCGATCGGGTCGTCGTCCACGCATGGAGTCTGAGGGGTCAGGACGACGAACGCTCCCTCGCCGACTCGACGGGCAGCAGGACGGCGCCGACGAGGAAGCACACGGCGCCGAGGAACGTACCGAGGTTGACCAGCGGAAGGTTCGCCAGCTCGCCCGTGGACCGCAGGTACCGGGCGGCGACGGCGGCCACGCCGAACGCGACCGACCCGAGCAGGTTGAGCGCCGCGATGCCCCACCCCACGGACCGGTCGGACCTCGGCAGGATCCCGCGGTTGACCTCGGCGTACGCGAGCCAGCTGGCGACCAGGAAGCAGATCGACCCGCCGACGTCCGGCGCCCAGACGAGGTGCCGCTCCTGCGCGAGCGTGAGGTCCGCACGCGTGGCGGCGAACGTGCTGAGGTTGAAGAACACCGTCCCCACCAGCTGGACGAGGACCGCCCAGGCGTCGATCCGCCGGGAGCTCCAGGCCAGGAGGCGCGGCCGGGGCGATCCGGCGAGCACACCGGTAGGGGCGCGGAGGGTCTCGTGGAACTGCAGGTAGGCAGCGGACGTGAAGAAGATCGACCCGACGAAGAACGTCGCCGCGACGGTGGCGGGGGCGACCTGGTCGAAGTACAGCGGCACCGACCCGAGCGCGAAGCAGACGGAGCCGAGAGCGAACAGACCGCCGATCCACCAGCTCAGGGCGCTCGCCGGGCCACCGCCCACCACGGCACCCCGCAGGCCGAGCCCCTTGCGGTGCCGCCGCGAGCTCCACTCGACCTCGCTGCCGTCCGGCCGCACCAGGGTGGCGTGCGTGACGAAGCCGGCCGGTCCACGCACGCGCAGCGCCCGCCACCCCGACGGGAGGTCCGGGACGGTCGAGGTCACTGCCGCAGGCCGGTGCGCGCCTTGCTCCGCGCGGCCGCGTGCGCGGGGGAGGTCCACAGGTCGGGCTTGGCGGTCGGTCGCTGCACCGGCTGCTCGGCGGCGAGCTCGTCCCACGCCTTCATGAGGTCGCGCAGCAGCTGCTCGACCATCAGACGACTCAGGTCGAGCCGGACCACGACGCGCAGCAGGTGCACGGCGTCGGCGTCGGGCGGCAGGCTGTACGCCGGCACGATCCAGCCGTCCTCGCGCAGCCGCGCCGACAGGTGGTAGACGTCGAACCCGGGATCGCCCTTGATCGTGAACGTGACGACCGGCTCCGCCAGCCCCGGGTTGAGGATCTCGAACCGCCCGCTGGCCACGAGGCTCTCGTTGAGGAACCGCGCATTGGCCAGCATCGTCTCGACGATCGAGGTGTACCCGCTGCGCCCCAGCCGCAGGAAGTTGTAGAGCTGCGCCTGGATCATGGCCGAGCCGCGCGAGAAGTTGAACGTGTACGTCGGCTGCGCGCCACCGAGGTAGTTCACGCTGAACACCAGGTCCTCCGGCAGCCGGGAGGCGTCACGGAAGATCAGCCAGCCGACGCCCGGGTAGACCAGGCCGTACTTGTGGCCCGACGCGTTGATCGAGGCCACCTGCTCGAGCCGGAAGTCCCAGCGCAGGTCGGGCTCGGCGAACGGGGCGATGAACGCGCCGCTCGCGCCGTCCACGTGCAGCGGCACGTCCCAGCCCTTCTCCGCCTTGATCCGCACCAGCAGGTCGTTGATCTCCTCGATCGGGTCCGCCTCGCCGATGTGCGTGGTGCCGAGCACCGCGCCGACCGCGATGGTGTTCTCGTCGACGTGCGCCTCCACGTCGTCGGCGCTGAGCACGAACCGGTCCGGCTTCATCGGGATCTTGCGCATCTCGACGTCGAAGTAGTTGGCGAACTTGTCCCAGACCACGTGGGTCTCCGCGCCGAACACCACGTTGGGCCGGTCCGTCGGCAGCCCGGTGGCCCGGCGGCGGTCGCGCCACGCGCGCTTGTGGGCGAGCAGGCCGAGCATGATCGCCTCGGAGGACCCGATCGTCGCCACGCCGACCACCGTGGACGGGTCGGGCGCGTGGAAGAGGTCGCCGAGCATGTGCACGCAGGCCTCCTCGATCAGCGACGCCGCCGGGTACTCCTCGTGGTCGATGTGGTTCTTGCGCAGCGCGTCGTGGATCAGCTTCTCGGCCTGCGGCTCCATCCACGTGGTGACGAAGGACGCCAGGTTGAGGGTCTCCCGGCCGTCGAGCATCAGGCCCGTGTGCAGGAGCTCGTAGGCCTCGTCCGGATCGAGCCCACGTGCGGGGAACGTGCTGCGGTCGACGTGCTCCCGGAAGCTGGGTCGACCGTGGATCGGGCCATGGGGATCGGACGTCTCGCTCACCTGTGCTCCTCCAGTTCCTGCCGGAGCTCAGGCTGGACTGCCGTCCCCCGGCGCGCACCCACGAGTCCGAACGTAGACCCGCGGCAGCCGTTCTGTCCCGGTTCGTCCGATGCCCCCGGGGCGCCACGGACCGCCGGGTAGGATCGACCGATCCCCGCCTGCCCGGCTCTCGTGCTCCCCCGCCCGTCGGCCACCACTGTCGACCAGCTAGGAACGCACGATGACTGCCGTGAGCACCGCCCCCGAGATCGTCGACGGCGTCGACGCCGCCGAGCTCGATGTCTTCCTGCGCGTCGCGGACCAGATCAGCCGGCTGCCGTCCGACCACCCGCACCTGGCCCTGGCGCGGCGCGCGACGTCCGCCCTGTTCAAGGCGGCCAAGAAGCAGCGCCGCGCCGAGAAGCGGGACGCCATCAGCGCGGCCGACCGCGCGGTCATCCACGCGACGGCCACCGGCAGCCCGGGCCGCATCGACGACGAGACCCAGGGCATCCCGCTCGTGTCCAGCGTGCAGGGCGCCACCGCGGGCACCCTGCTGAAGGCCCGACCCTGCTACATCTGCAAGGAGCCCTACGTCGACGTCGACGCGTTCTACCACCAGCTCTGCCCGGCGTGCGCCCGACTGAACCACGCCAAGCGCGACGCCCGGACCGATCTCGTCGGCAAGCGTGCCCTGCTCACGGGCGGGCGCGCCAAGATCGGCATGTACATCGCGCTGCGGCTGCTCCGCGACGGCGCGACCACGACGATCACCACCCGGTTCCCCCGGGACGCCGCCCGCCGGTTTGCGGCGATGCCGGACAGCGCCGACTGGCTGGACCGCCTGAGCATCGTCGGCATCGACCTGCGCGACCCGGCCCAGGTGGTCGCGCTCGCGGACTCCGTGGCCGCGCAGGGGCCGCTCGACATCCTCATCAACAACGCCGCGCAGACCGTCCGCCGCTCCCCCGGCGCGTACACGCACCTCGCGGACGCCGAGCTGGAGCCGCTGCCCGACCGCCCGCTTCCGCAGATCACCACGTTCGGCCGCACCACCAGCAGCGCGCACCCGGTGGCGCTCGCCGGCTCGGTCACCGAGCTGACCAGCGCCGCCGCTGCCGTCTCGACGCTCGCGCTCACCGCCGAGCACGCCTCGCTCGAGCGGCTCGTGGCCGGCACCGCGATCGACGCCGGCGGGCTCGTGCCGGACACGGCGGAGACCAACAGCTGGGTCCACACGGTCGACCAGGTGGACCCGATGGAGCTGCTCGAGGTCCAGCTGTGCAACCAGACGGCGCCGTTCATCCTGGTCAGCCGCCTACGCGGTGCGATGCGCGCCCCTGGCCGCGCCTACGTGGTCAACGTGTCCGCGATGGAGGGCGTCTTCTCCCGCGGCTACAAGGGCCCCGGCCACCCGCACACCAACATGGCCAAGGCCGCGCTGAACATGCTCACGCGGACCAGCGCCACCGAGCTGGCCACCGACGGCATCTTCATGACCAGCGTCGACACGGGGTGGATCACCGACGAGCGCCCGCACCCGACCAAGGTGCGGCTGGCCGAGGAGGGCTTCCACGCCCCGCTCGACCTCGTCGACGGTGCCGCGCGCGTCTACGACCCGATCGTGCGCGGCGAGGCCGGCGAGGACCTGTTCGGCTGCTTCCTCAAGGACTACGTGCGTTCCGCCTGGTAGTCACGGGAGGCGGGCGGCGCCCGGGTGCACCAGCATGAGCGCGTGCACCGCGACATGAGCGCCCACCTGTCCCTCGACGTCACCTCGCCCGCCACGCTCGCGTTCGAGCTGGCCGTGTCCACCCAGGTCGCCGCGCGCGAGTCCCTGCGGATCACTCTCGACGGCTCGCCGATCGAGGCCAAGGAGGTCCCGGACCACCACGGCACGCGCCTGCACGTCGTGCAGGCGGAGGTCGGCCGGCTGGTCCTCGACTACTCCGCATCCATCGACGGCCGCGCCACGCCGGTCACGTCCGACGAGGCCGACCTGCTGCGCTACCTGCGACCGAGCCGGTACTGCGAGTCCGACACGCTCGGGCCGACCGCCTACGCCGAGTTCGCCGGGCTGCGCGGGTACGACCTGCTCTCCGCGGTGAGCTCCTGGGTGGGCTCCCGCCTCGCGTACGTGCCGGGCTCGAGCCTGCCGACCGACGGGGCCGTGCAGACGCTGCTGGCGCGCAAGGGCGTCTGCCGCGACTACGCCCACCTGGTCATCGCACTCCTGCGCGCGCTGGACGTCCCCGCGCGGCTGGTGTCGGTCTACGCGCCCGGGCTGTCGCCGATGGACTTCCACGCCGTCGCCGAGGCCAACCTGGACGGCCAGTGGTACGTCGTCGACGCCACGACGCTGGCACCCCGCACGAGCCTGGTCCGGATCGCGACCGGGCGCGACGCGTCGGACACCGCGTTCCTCAACGTGCACCACGGCTACGCCGACCTCGACGAGCTCCAGGTCAGCGCGGTCGTCGACGTGCTGCCGAACGACGACGTGCGGGATCTCGTGACGATCGGCTGACCGGCCGCTAGCCTCCGAAAGGTGACACCACCGGACGAGGCAGGCACCCCGGCGCCGCCCCGGCGCCGCTCGTTCCTTGCCCGGCGGACGGGCACGGACGACTTCGGCATCGTCCTGAGCCTGCTGGTCACGGCGTACGTGGCCTTCGCACTGAGCTCGGACGAGTGGGTCGAGATCCTCGTGCTGGTGCTGTACCTGTTCACGCTCGGGCTCGCGGTCCGGACGTCCCGCCCGATGCCGCACCAGAAGCGGTTCGTGCGGATCGTGCTCGTGGTGTCCGCCGTGATCGCGTTCGTCGCGCTGACGGTGCTGCCGCAGAGCGTCGCGGACGGGGTCCTCGACGCCGTGGTCTGCGTGATCCTCATGACCGCGCTCGTGGTCATCCTCGACCGGATCCTGCGGCGGACCGCCGTCACGGTGCAGTCGCTGGCCGGCGCGCTGAGCGCGTACCTGATCATCGGCATGTTCTTCGCGAGCCTGTTCGGCGTGCTCGACGTCCTCACCCCCGGCCCGTTCTTCGCGTCCGGCGAGGCGGCGAACGCCCGTTCGTTCCAGTACTTCTCCTACACGACCCTGACCACCTTGGGGTACGGCGACTACACGGCAGCCCTGTTCCCCGGCCGCAGCATCGCCACGTTCGAGGCGCTCGTCGGTCAGGTGTTCCTGGCCGTCCTGGTCGCGCGCCTGGTCGCCGCGTTCCACGGCCGCACGGAGGCGGTCCTGCCCGAGCACACGGAGTGACGTGGACACCCCCACCGCGCACGCCTGGGCGGCTCTCGGCGGTCCCGCCGACCTCGCCGAGCACGTCGCGTACGCCGGCGCGCCCGTGCTGGGCTGCGCGCTGCCGGTACGCGAGCTCGCGCGGGCGACCGTGGGCGTGTGCTCCCTCGCCGCGGCCGAGCTCGGCCGCCGGCGCAACGGCGGCGACCTTCCCGCCGTGCGGGTCGACGAGGGGGCGGTGGCGGTCGCCTTCACCAGCGAGCGCCACCTGCGGGTCGACGGCCGACCGATCCCCCTGTTCGCACCGCTGTCCGGGTTCTGGCGGACCGCCGACGGGTGGGTCCGCACGCACGCCAACTACCCGCACCACCGCGCCCGCCTGTTGGCCTCGCTGGACATCCCCGACGCCGGCGACGACGCCGAGCTCGCGCACCGGCTGGCCAGGGTGCTCGCGGAACGTCCCGCTCTCGACGTCCAGGAGGCCGCCTACGCGGCAGGCGGCCTGGCCGTGGCCGTCGCACCGCCGCACCCGAGCGACGAGCCCCTGATCGAGACACGCACCGTGGACGCCACCGGAGCGCGCCCGCTGCGACCGAGCACCCTCCCGGCAGACGGCGTGCGGGTCCTCGACCTGACGCGGGTGCTCGCCGGACCGGTGGCCACCCGCACGCTCGGCCTGCTCGGGGCGGACGTCCTGCGCGTCGACGCCCCCTGGTTGCGGGAGGACGACGGGACCCACATCGACACGGGGTTCGGCAAGCGCTCCACCCGCCTCGCGCTCGAGGACGCCGATCGCGCGACGTTCGAGGAGCTCCTGCGCACCGCGGACGTGCTCGTCCTCGGCTACCGCCCGGGCGCCCTGGACCGGTACGGCCTCGACGAGGACGCGCTGCGGGACCGCCTGCCGGGCCTGGTCGTCGCCCGGCTCAGCGCCTGGGGGTGGCACGGTCCGTGGGCCGGTCGGCGGGGGTTCGACAGCCTGGTGCAGGCCGGGACCGGCATCGCCGTCGCCGAGCAGGGTGACGACGGCCGGCCGGGCACCCTGCCGGCCCAGGCCCTCGACCACGGGACCGGCTACCTGCTCGCCGCGGCCCTCCTGCGTGCGCTGACCGAGCGCTCGCGCACGGGCGCGACTCGTCACGTCCGGCTGTCGCTCGCGGGGACGGCGGGCTGGCTGCTGGGCGGCGGCATCGGCTCCGTCTCGGGAGGCACCGCGCCCGCCGAGGAGCCCCACCGCTGGCTGGTCGAGTCGGACTCACCGTACGGGCGGCTCCGGCACGCCCGCTCGCCCGTGGCCGTCGCCGGCGTCCCCACGGACTGGGACCGCCCCCCGAGCCGCTGGGGCACCGACGCCCCGCGGTGGGCCACCAGCTGAGGGTGGCGTCGGGGCTCCGCCACGGAGGATGCTCAGCGGTATCTGGACGACAGGCCAGCGACTCTTCTCACCAGGGACGACGTCGTCCCGTCGGGGTGAGCGGGCACCGCACGGTGCCCACGGCTGGAGGCAGCGATGGCGCTCGACGTGGGATCCGCCGGCCTGGTGCCGGATCCGGTGGCGCTCGACGGGCTGACCGAGATCCGCGTGCACGGCGTCGGGGGCACCAGTCCCGAGTCCCTGCTCGGCGACCTCGCCCCCACCCGGGTGGCCGGTGACCGGGTCGCGGGCTTCTTCCGCACGCGCGACGCCCGTGGCCGGCACCGCGAGGCGTACTCGTGGGGCGGCCTGACCTCGCGCAGCCGCACGCGCGCGCTCTGGGCGCTCCTGCTGCCGTCGATGTTCGCGAACATGGCGGGATGGATGGCCCGGCGCTGGGTCATGTCCGGCGACCAGGAGGTCGACGAGCCCGCCACGATCTGGGTGTTCCGGTGGTTCGCGCGGCTCGCTGCCCTGGCGCTCACGCTGAGCACGGCCGTGATGGTCACCATGCTGCTCACCGACATCGTCGCGTACCAGTGCGGTGGGTCACCGCAGTGCCGGCGCGACGCGTGGTGGACGGACACCGTCGACCGCTGGCTGCCCGTCGACCAGCCGGGCGCCCGCATCCTGGCCGGCGCCGGCGCCGCCACCCTCGTCGCGCTGCTGTTCGCGCTGCTCGCCCGTCACACCCGGTCGTCGTACGAGCGGGTCGAGCCGCCGACCCCGATCGGCGCGGACCAGGGAGCGCTCGACACGCCCGGTGTCGACACCGGCACCGAACCGTCGCGCCGGTGCGCCGCGGCGCAGGAGGGCGGGCTGCGACACCCCGACTTCTGGTCGGGGCTGCGCTGGCACGTCTTCCTGTCGCGGCTCCACCTCGCCGCGTGCCTGGGCGTGGTCGGCCTCCTGCTGGGCTGGTCGACGTCCGCGCTGGGCGCCGGGTCGGACGCCGGCTCGCTCGGGCAGGCCGCGACGGTGGCCGGCGGGGTCGGCATCATCGCCGTGATGGGGCTGCTGGCGTTCGACGACGCCCACCCGGTCCTCGCCACCGCCGTCCTCGTCCTGACGCTGGCGGCCCTCGTGCTCGCCGGGGTCGCCGCGCTCTCGCTCCCCCACGTCGCCGGACCGGCCGGGGTGCTGCCGGGCGCCCGCCCCGCGGTGAACCTGGTGTGGGGGGCCAGCCTGTTCCTGCTGCTCCCGCTGGCCGGCCAGCAGGTCGGCGCGTGGATCTTCCGGCTGGTCAAGGCACGCGAGCTGCGCGCCCAGCAGCAGACGATCCCTCGGCTCAGCCTGTTCCCCTGGGCCGCCCCGTTCGTGATGAACACCGTCGCGCTCATGGTGGCCAACACCGTGCTGCTGTCCCTCATGGTCTACGTCGGACGGGTGCTCGGGACCGTGACCTGGGGGTTCGGACCGACGCCCGGTGTCACCGCCGACCCGCGGGCCATCTACATCCCGGAGGCCGTGGGCTCGCTGGCGTCGATGCTGTCGCTGGGACTGATCACGCTGTTCCTGCTGTTCGGTATCGGCTTCTGGGTGGCCCTCGGCCGCAGCCGCGCGCGCAGGGCACCGGCCGTCGAGGCGAAGCTGCGCGAGCAGTACGACCTGGCGGGCATCCCCGCGGTGCGCGTCGACGCCGCCGCGCGCACGGAGGCCGGCTGGTGGCGGTCCGCCTTCGACCCGCCGCTGTTCGGCACGAGCGGCCGGCAGCGGGCGGGACGACCGTCACGCTGGGTCAGCAAGGTCGCGATGATGCAGTTCGTCGGCGACCACTCGCGCGCCGTCGCCATCCCGCTCGTCGTGCTCACGCTCGGCGGCGTGGTCGGGCTGGTCGTCTTCCTCAGCTGGATCTGGCTGCTCGACGACGGGACACCGATGTTCCTGGTCGACCTCGGCACCACGGTCGCCGTCGCCTTCCCGCCGCTGTACGTGCTGATCCTGGCCAGCGCCTGGCGCAACGAGCGCTGGCGCCGCGTCCTCGGCTCGCTCTTCGACGTGGGGAGCTTCTTCCCGCGCGCCTTCCACCCGTTCGCCCCGCCGGCCTACGCCGAGCGGGCGGTCCCCGAGCTGACCCGACGGATCTGGCGCCTGCACGACAACGGCGGTCGCGTCGTGCTCACCGCGCACTCGCAGGGCAGCGTGATCGCCGCCGCGGTCGTCGGACGACGGTCGCCGGTGCGCGGCAGCACGGAGCCGACCCTCGGCGTGGTCACGCTCGGGTCACCTCTGGGCAAGCTGTACCGGTGGGCGTTCCCGGCCCTGTTCAGCGACGGCTTTCTCGCGGGGATCGCCGACGGTCGGGCCGGGATCGGTCCGGTGCTCTGGCAGAACGTGTTCTACGCGACCGACTACATCGGGGGTGCGGTCCGCACGCGCGACTCGACCATCCAGCCCGGCGTCGACCTTGAGCTGGTCGACCCGCCCAGCCACCGCTACGTCGTCGACCAGCCCCTGCCCCGGGTGCTCAGTCACACGGGCTACTGGCACGACGGCGCGTTCTGGGACCAGGTCGACACCATGTGCGACCGCACGCTCGCGGCGGATCCTGCCCGCGAGGTCGGGAACGGCTCCACGCACGAGGACACGATCGCACCCGACCCGAGGACCCCGGTGAACTACCTGTAGCGGTCGCCGCTCAGGCCGTGATCCCGCTGGTCGACGCCACGACGTCACCGATCTTGCGGGACAGCGCCTCGTAGAACATCGACAGGGGGAACTCGTCGTCGAGCACCGCGTCGGTGAACCCCTTGGGCGGACCGTCCAGCGGCAGGTCGCCCCGAGCCCATACCGAGGCCGGGTGCGGGGTCACGGTGCCGGACACCAGGGCGTACGCGGCGAGCCAGTGCGCGGTCTTCGGCCGGTCGATGGAGCGCCAGTACAGCTGCTCGATCTGCTCGGCCAGCGCGATGACGGCCTCGGGCACCTGCGGCCAGTCGATGGTCAGCCGGGAGTCGGTCCAGTGCAGCACGTGGCGCTGGTGCAGCCACGCGAACAGCAGCTGGCCGCCCAGCCCGTCGTAGTTGCGCACCCTCGAACCGGTCACCGGGAACCGGAACAGCCGGTCGAACAGGATCGCGTACTGCACGTACCGCGCGTGCGGGACACCCTCGCCCTCGAGCCGGACCGCCGCCCGGAAGGCGGTCAGGTCGCAGCGCAGCTCCTCCAGCGAGTAGAGGAAGTACGGCATCCGCTGCTTGATCATGAACGGGTCGAACGGCAGGTCGCCGCGCATGTGCGTGCGGTCGTGCACCAGGTCCCAGAGGATGAACGTCTCCTCGGCGAGCCGCTGGTCGTCCAGCAGCCGCGCTGCGTCGGGCGGGAGCGCGAGGCGCGTCGTCTCGGCCGCGGCACGGACCACGCGCCGGAACCGCGCGGCCTCGCGGTCGGCGAAGATCGCGCCCCAGGTGAACGTCGGTACCTCGCGGACGGCGACGGTCTCCGGGAACAGCACCGCCGAGTTGGTGTCGTATCCGGGCGTGAAGTCGAGGAACGTGACGGGGACGAAGAGCGCGTTGCTGAACTGCTCGGCCTCGAGCCGGGCGACCAGCTCCGGCCACCGCACCTGGAGCAGCACCGCCTCGATGCGCCGGTCGGTGCTGCCGTTCTGCGTGTACATGGGGAAGAGCACGAGGTGCGGCAGCCCGTCCACCCGCTGCTCCTGGGGGTGGAACGCGACCAGCGAGTCGAGGAAGTCCGGCACCCCGAAGCCCGCATCGGCCCAGCGGGTGAGGTCCTTGCCGACCGTGGTCAGGTAGTCCCCGTCGTGCGGCAGCTCCGCGGCGAGGTCGTGCAGCGCGATGCCGATGGCGTGCACCAGCTCCCGGGCGCGGGCGTGCAGGGCCGCGTCCGGGATCGAGCCGTCCTTGACCTGCGCGGCCTGGAGCTCGGAGACGTCCTGCTTGAGACGGGTCCACGCGGGGTGCGTCACCAGGTCGGACCGGCGTCCGGCTGCCTCCTCGGGGGCGGACGGGCGCGCGGCCCACACCGCCGCGTTGAGCAGGACCTCGGGCGACGGGTCGACGCCGAGCACGAGGAACGCGCCGGCAGCGTCGCGGCTCCCCGCCGCGACGACGGCGCCCAGCGCCTGGCTCCCGGTCGCCGACCGCAGCACGGGCCGGGCGGACCCGGCGAGCTCGAGGGTCGCGCTCACCGGCAGCTCGACGTCGCTGGTCCAGGCCAGCAGGTCGTCCGCAGTGAGGTCGGCCGGCACGAGCCCGGTCGGCTCCGCGGCCGCCGCGACGCGCACGACGACGCCGCGGGCCGCCAGCAGCTCGGTGACCGCCGGCGTCTCAGCACCGCCGACCAGGACGACGAGGCCGGCGTCGCCGGACGCGCCCACCGTCGCGGTCCCCGGCAGCACCAGCACCACGTCCGGACCGTCGTCGGCGCCGACGAACGTCAGCCCGTGGCTCTCGAGGTGGGTGCGGTGCGGGGCCGGGAGGTCACCGGTCGCGTGGACGGTCGGGAACAGCCTCATGCGTCATCTCACCATTCGGACGGCAGCGTTACTGCACGGTACGTTCCGCGCGCCACGCGGTCAACGACCTGCCGCCTGTCACTCCCCCTCGACCGGCCGCTGCGCGACCACCAAGTGGTGCGGGTGCACCCTGCGGGCGTCCAGTCGTCGCAGCTCCACGTCGAGCCCGAGCCCGGTCAGCCACCCGGCCATGGTCCGCGGGTCCACGAAGTCGAACGACGAACCCTCCGTGATCCGCAGCAGCTTGACCGACACCGTCTCCTGGAGCGTGTTCCAGCGGACCTTCCACGCCGGCTGCGTCCCCATCTCCTTCACCACCAGGCGGCCGCCGGGGGCGAGCGCCTGCACGGCCTCGGTCAGCAGTGCCCGCTGCTGCTCCGCACCGAGCAGGTAGAGGACGTCGACGAACACGACCGCGTCCCACGGGCCTGCCGGCACCGCGCCGTCGGGTGCCCGTGCGAACGCGAGCCGCGGGACACCGCGCGCCGCGGCCGTGGCGACGGCGATCTTGTCGGCGTCGATGTCCACGCCGAGCACGTCCCGACCCGGGGCCGAGAGCGCCGCGTACGCGCTGAACAGACCGTGCCCGCACCCGATCTCGAGCACACGTCCCGCGGCCGGCAGCGCCTCGGCGACCGGCGGGAACGGGGCGCTGAACCAGCGGACGCGCACATGCAGGCGGTCTCCGGCGGAGGCGGACCGGTACAGGGCGAGCGCGCGGCGGCCGGCGGCGTCCGGGCGACGGCGGGTGCGGGTGGTCACGCGGCACCGTACCGGTCGAGGTCCGCGAAGCCGCCCAGCGTGAACCCCGCGGACGCGATCGCCGCCCGCACCTGGGGATCGACGAGCATCGCGAGCTCGTCGGCCCACCGGTAGCCCCAGGTGAAACGGCGCAGGTCGGGGTCGCCCGCGACGGCCGGGTGACAGTTGACCTCGAGCGTCGGGGCACCCCGCCGGGCCGCCTCGGCGAGGGTCCGGTTGAACCGCGCGGTGTCCAGGCGTCCGGCCTCGTCGAGCCCCGCGTAGTCGGCGGTCGTCGCGCGTCCGGCGGCACGCAGGGTCGAGCGGGACCGTCGGGCGAGGACGCGGACGCCGAGGCCCACCGGACCGTGGGCGTGGCTGCCGGGCGCGCGGACGGCCGGCACACCGGACGCGGTCGCCAGCTCGGCGACCACGGCGCCGACGGTCGGCCACAGGTGGGTGTGCTGGTGCGTGTCGACGTGGGTGACCGGCACGCCGGCGCCCAGCACGCGCTCCAGCTGGGCGCCGAGCTCGCGCCGGACGTCGTCCGGGTCGATCCGACCCGCGAGCCCGCGCAGGACCACCGTGCGGTAGCTCAGCGGGAACGCGCCGCGCCCGTCGACCAGCGTCGGCACCTCGCGCGCCGACAGCAACGGCGGGTCCTCTCCCACCAGCGCGAGGTGCGCACCGAGCTCGAGGTCGGGCAGCTGACGCACCATCGCTACGGCGTCGTCGAAGGCCTGCCCGACCGCGAGCAGCGACGTCGCGGTCACCACCCCGTCCTCGTGCGCGCGCCGGACCGCGGCGTTGACACCCCGGGTCAGCCCGAGATCGTCCGCCGTCACGATCAGCAGCCGGGTCACGACGAGGTCGGACCCTTGACCGGGACGACGCTCTTCAGCTCGCGGCGCAGCCGCACCATCTCCAGCACCATCGCCCGGATGACGCCGAACGACGAGAGCGTGGAGACCCCGCGCGTCCGCGGGAAGTAGTCGACACCGATCTGGAGCACCTGGAACCCCGCGCGCTGGGCCCGGATCACCAGCTCGGCGTCGATGAACGAGCTCTCGCTCTTGAGGACGACGTGGTCGAGGACCTGTCGGCGGCAGAGCTTGAAGGCGAAGTTGATGTCCCGCACGCGCGTCCCGAACGCGAGCTGCACCAGCCCGTTGTAGAAGAACGAGTACACCGCCCGCCGCGGACCCTCGCCGGTGCGGTCCAGCCGGTAGGCGCTGACCATGTCGACCTCGTACGTCTCGAGCACCCGCAGCGCGCGGACCAGCTCGGTCATCTCGAACGGCAGGTCGGCGTCGGTGTAGAGGACCACGTCACCGGTCGCGGCCGCGAAACCACTCTTCAGCGAGCCCCCGAGCTTCCGGTTCCGGGTGTGGTGCACGACGCGCACGTGGTCGTCGGCGGCGGCCATCGCGTCCGCGATCTCCGGCGTGGCGTCGGTGGACGCGTCGTCGACGACAATGAGCTCGTAGTCGAGGATCTGGCCGGACTCCACGAGCTCGAGGCAGATGCCACGCGCCGCGCCCACCGCGCGCCGGATGTACTGCTCCTCGTTCCACATGGGGAAGAAGATCGAGAGCTTCGTGAACGGCTGTCGTCCCGAGGATGCTGCGGGCACGGGGTCGGCACCGGCCTTTCGTCGAAGGAGATGACGGCGCGGGGCACGGTCTGAAGCCTCGGCGTCCGCGTGGAGCATAGGGTTTCCGAGGCGAGCCCGGAGCGAGTTCCGCACCCGGCAGGACGACGAAGGGCGATCGTGGGAGCTGCACTGCTGTGCGTGGCCGGTGCCGCGCTGTGCTCGGGGACGGCGATCGTGCTCCAGGCCGTGGCGGTCCGGCGCCTGCCGCCGGAGGCCCGGCTCGACGCCGCGCTGGTCGGCGGGCTGGCGAGGAACCCGGTGTACCTGCTGGCGCTTGTGCTGGTCGCCACGGGGTTCGCGTTGTCGTTCGTCGCCCTGCGGACCCTCCCCCTGTTCGCCGTCCAGGCCGGTCGGGCGTCCAGCCTGGCCGTCGCCGCCCTCCTCGCGGTGACGGTGCTCGGAGCACGGCTGCGCTGGACCGACTGGCTCGGGCTGGCGGGCGTCGGCACCGGCCTCGTGCTCCTCGCGTCGACGGTGGAGTCGCGGCCGGCGTCGGAGCTGAGCCACGCAGCGACCTGGGTGGTCGTCGGGGGCACCGCGGCCCTGTGCGTCGCGGCGGTGCTGACCGCCCTCGGGCCACCGTCGACGCGCCGGGGTCTGGTGCTCGCCGTGCTCGCGGGAGGCGCGTTCGCCGTGCTCGCACTCGGCGCGCGGACCGCCCCGAGCTGGCACCCGGTCGACCTGCTCACCGCTCCCCTGGTCTGGTGCGCCGCCGTCAGCGGCGGGCTCGGCCTCGCGTCGTCGGCGATCGCGCTGCGACGCGCGCCGGTCGTCGCCGTGACCGCACTCATGGTGGGGGTGGAGACGGTCGTCGGGGCACTCCTCGGCATCGTCCTCGCGGGCGACCGGCCGTCCCCCGGATCGACTGCGGCCGCCGCGTGCGGGTTCCTGCTGGTCCTCGTCGGCGCGGTGGTCGTCGCCCGGTTCGGGACGCCGGAGACCGTCGCCGCGGCGACACCAGCGCGCTCTGCGGCGTCCTAGCGGATCGCCCGCGGGCCTGCCTGCCACGACTGCCAGGCGCTCAGCAGGATGTCGGACAGGTCGCTGCGCGCCACCCACCCCAGCTCGTCCCGGGCCCGGTCGACCGCGGCGACGACGCGCGCCGGGTCGCCCGCCCGCGGACCGAGCACGGTGGGCGTGGTGTCCAGCCCGGACACCGCGCCGAGGCGCTCGAGCACCTCGAGGACGGACGCTCCCGTGCCCATCCCGATGTTGACGGCGTCCGGCACGGGTCCCGCCTGGTCGAGCCGGTCGAGCGCCACGACGTGCGCCTCGGCGAGGTCGGAGACGTGCACGAAGTCCCGCACGCAGCTGCCGTCAGGGGTCGGGTACCCCGTGCCGAACACCTCCGGACGCTGGCCCCGTGCGAGCCGGTCGAGTGAGCAGGTCACCAGGTTGGCCACCACGTCGTCGCCGAGCTCCGGAGCGCCCGCGCCGGCCACGTTGAAGTACCGCAGCGACACCGCGCGCAGGCCCCACGCCCGGGCCGCGGAGCGGACCAGCCACTCCCCGGCCAGCTTGGTGCGTCCGTAGGGGTTCACGGGCGCGAGCGCGTCGTCCTCGTGCACCAGGTCGTTCGCGGGGCAGCCGTAGACGGCCGCCGACGACGAGAAGACGATGCTGGCGACCCCGGCGCGCTCCATCGCGGCGATGACGTGCGCCACGCCGCCGACATTCTGCTCGAGGTACCAGAGGGGCCGCTGCACCGACTCGTGGACCCGCTTGCGGGCGGCGAGGTGCACCACCGACGTGACGCCGTGCGTGCGCATCGCCGCGGCGAGGTGGGGCACGCAGCCGGGGTCCGCGAGGTCGAGACGCAGCAGCGGGACGCCGTCGAGCCGCGTCGCCCGACCCGTGCTCAGGTCGTCGACCACGAGCACGTCCCGCCCGGCCGCAGCCAGGACACGCAGGACGTGGCCGCCGATGTAGCCGGCTCCGCCGGTCACCAGGACGGTCATGAGACCTCGAACGAGATGCCGAACATCACGGTCAGGACCAGCAGGAGCGCGCCGCTCAGGGCGAGGAGCCCGACCCGGAGCACCGGCGACCTCAGCCCGGCGAGGACGTGCCCGGCCGCGGCGACCACGGGGAACGCGGCCAGCGCGTACCGACCGGTGCCCATGAAGTCGTCCGTCCCCACGATCGGGATGAGCAGCACCACGACCGCGTAGGCCAGGTAGCCCCACCCGAAGAGCCGCCAGACACGGGGCAGGAGCAGCACGGCGACGACGCAGGCGAGCGCCTGGACCGTCAGGAGCGCGGCCGTGCGGTAGTGGCCGTCCTGGATCAGCTCGACGTATCCGAGCTTGAACCAGGTGTGCGGACCGACGCCCTGGTCCCACCCGGGCGCGGACTCGACGTGCACGAACGCCAGCGGGTCGCCGAACGCGAGCCAGAGGTACCCCGACCACGCCGCCAGCCCCAGACCGGACAGGAGCACCCCGAGCTGCCGCGGCCGGACGTCCCGGACGGCACCGACCAGCTCCCGCCAGCCCACGCGGCCCGGGCCGGGGTCGACCGATCCCACCAGCCCGCCCGCTGCCCGCCGGTCCTCGGCCAGGATCTCGAGGGTGCGGACCACCAGGCCCACGACAACCGCCGTCCCGACCGGCCGGCCGGCGGTCGCGAGGGCGCCGACCACGCCCGCGGCGACGAACCAGCGCCGGTCGAGCAGCAGGAAGGCGCCGATCGTGCAGAGCATGAACAGCGAGTCGGCGTAGACCGCGCCGTACAGGAACATCGCGTACGGGTAGACCAGCAGCACCGCGACGGCGAGCGTGGCCGCCCTGCGCGGCAGCCGGTCCCAGGCCCACCGCCCGAACACCAGGGCGGTCGCCAGCCCGGCCAGCGCACCGAGGAGGGTGCCCGCCACCTGCGCGTCGCCCAGGACGGTGCCGAGCGCGCGCACCGACATCGGGTAGACGGGGAAGAACGCGATGCTCGACTGCTGCCCGGGGACGTAGTCGTACCCCTGGGTCGCGATCTTGAGGTACCAGCCGGCGTCGTAGTGGAACCAGCCGTCGAGCCAGGCCGGGCCGGTGAGCGTGGGGTGCACGTCGGGCGACCGGCGGTACGGGTTCGCGAGCGCCACGACCGTGGTGAGCACGGCCGCCACGACGAGGAACGCCGCGGTGACGGTCTTCCAGGGGTACGGGGCGACCTCCGGGACGGTCGTCGACGACCGCACACCACCTTGGTGTCGGCTCCCCGCACCCACGTCGGCCTCCATGCCCCCCGTGCACTGCCGTGCGCAGTGCCCGGGCCGCAGCATAGGGCTCGCGAGGCGGCCGCCGTGCGCGTTTGGCGCGCGCAGGGATGGCCGCCACCTCACACTGTTCCGATGCGGACGCTGGGTGTCGAGGAGGAGTTCCTGCTGGTCACGCCCGAGGGGCGGCCCCAGCCGGTGGCGACGACCGTGCTCCGGCACGCGTCGGCCGTCGAGCAGTCGTCGCCGGACGAGCCGGGCGGCGACCTCGAGAAGGAGTTCAAGCAGGAGCAGATCGAGACCTCGACACCGCCGCGCGCCGACCTCACCGAGCTCGCGGCGGAGATCCGCGCCGGACGCGCGCGCACGGACGCGCTCGCCCGACGCGCCGGAGCACGGATCGCCGCGCTGGCGGCCGCGCCGCAGGTCGTCGAGTCGACCGTGCTGCCCGACCGGCGGGCGTACGCGATCCGCGCGGAGTTCGGCCGGACGGCACAGGACCAGCTCACGTGCGGGTGCCACGTGCACGTCTCGATCGACGACCCCGACGAGGGCGTGCGCATCCTCGACCACCTGCGACCCTGGAACGCGGTGCTGCTCGCGCTGTCCGGCAACAGCCCGTCCTGGCAGGGCAGCGCCACGGGGTACGCGTCCTACCGGTCGCAGGTCTGGGGCCGCTGGCCGACCGCGGGGCCGACCGCACCGTTCGGGGACGCCGCGGGATACCGCGCCGTCGTCGACGAGCTGCTGCGCACCGGCGCGATACTCGACGAGGGGATGGTCTACTTCGACGCCCGCCTCTCGTCGCGGTACCCGACGGTGGAGGTGCGGGTCGCGGACGTGTGCCTCGACGCCGACGACGCCGCGCTCCAGGCCGCCCTGGTGCGCGGGCTCGCGGAGGCTGCGATGGGTGAGCCGATGCCTCAGCCGCGCACCGAGCTGCTGCGTGCCGCGACCTGGCGGGCAGCACGGTCCGGGCTCACGGGCGACCTGGTCAGCCCGCTCACCGGGACCCCGCTGCCGGCAGCGGAGGTCGTCGGGCAGCTCGTCGAGCACGTGCGCCCCGCGTTGTCCGCCACGGGCGACCTGGAGTGGGTGGAGCGGCACGTGGCCACGGTGCTGCGCCGCGGGAACGGCGCGATCCAGCAGCTCGGCTGGCGGGCGCAGGGCGCAGACGACGACGAGGTGGTCCGCCGTGCCGTGGACCGGACGCTGGCCGGCTAGAGCAGGTCCCCCAGCGGCACGTCCGGGTCGGCCAGACGGTCGCGGTCGATGACGGCACGGGACCGGATCAGGGCCTGCACGTCGTCGACGACGTCCCACACGTTCACGTTCATCCCGGCCACCACCTGACCACGACGCCGCCAGAACGCCACGAGCTCGCGGTTCGCCAGGTCGCCGCGGACGACCACCTCGTCGTACCCGTGCGCACCCACGTACCCGACGTACTCCATGCCCAGGTCGAACTGGTCGGTGAAGAAGTACGGCAGCCGGTCGTACGGCTCGTCGGCGCCGACGATCGTCGCCGCTGCCGTCGCAGGCTGGTGGAGCGCGTTCGCCCAGTGCTCGACGCGCACGTGGGTGCCCAGGAACGGGTGCAGGGCGCGGGCGATGTCCCCGACCGCAAGCACGGCCGGGTCCGACGAGCGCAGGTGGGCGTCGACGACCACGCCGCTCTCCACGCGCAGCCCGGCGGACCTCGCCAGGTCCACCCGCGGCGCCGCGCCGATGCCGACGACGACCAGGTCCGCGTCGATCACCGTGCCGTCGGCCAGCACGACCGCACCGACGTGGGTGCCGTCGCCGGCAGCGACGATCTCGGAGACGTCGGTGCGCGTGCGCAGGTCGACCCCGTTCGCGCGGTGGAGCTCGGCGAACATCGTCGCCAGCTCAGGACCCAGGACGCGCGCGAGCGGGAGCGGGTCGCGGACCAGCACGGTGACTGCGCACCCGGCCGCGCGCGCCGCGGCGGCGACCTCGAGCCCTATCCACCCCCCGCCGACCACCACGACGCGGGGACCTGCACCCAGCAGGGCGCGCAACCGGTCGCTGTCGTCGATCGTCCGCAGGTGCACGACCCCGTCGAGCCCCGCCCCGGTCACGTCCAGGCGCCGCGGCGCCGAGCCGGTCGCCAGGACGAGGTGGTCCCAGGCCGTGCGGGTACCCGAGCCGTCGATCACGTCGCGGGCGGCGAGGTCGATCGAGGCGACCGTCGTGCCCAGCCGCAGCTCGACGTCGTGCGTCGCATACCAGTCGGGCGGGTGCACGAACGCGCCCTCGCGCTCCTCGCTGCCCTGGAGGTAGCCCTTCGACAGCGGGGGCCGCTCGTACGGTCGCTCCGTCTCGGCGCCGAGCAGGACCACACGGCCGTCGAACCCGCGCTCCCGCAGACCCTCGACCGTCTTCGCGCCTGCCAGTCCCGCACCCACGACAACGACCTGACTCATCGCCCTCTCCGCTCTCGTCGGACCAGCGCACCAGGTCGCCGCCCGGAGCGCAACGCCTGGCGGTGTGGCGAACTCCACCTCGGATCGACACCGCCCCCCGCGACGGATGGGCGGCTGACTGGCACCCTGGGCCCATGCTGATGTGGCCGGGACGCCCCTACCCCCTCGGGGCCACCTATGACGGGACCGGGACGAACTTCGCCCTGTTCTCGGAGGTGGCCGATCGAGTCGAGCTCTGCCTGATCTCGGAGGACGGCACCGAGACGCGGACGGACCTCACCGAGGTCGACGCGTTCGTGTGGCACGGGTACCTGCCGGCAATCACCCCCGGGCAGCGCTACGGCTACCGCGTGCACGGCCCGTACGACCCGGCGCAGGGCCAGCGCTGCAACCCGAACAAGCTGCTGCTCGACCCGTACGCCAAGGCGATCGACGGGCAGATCGACGGTGACCCGTCGCTGTACTCGTACCGGTTCGACGCCCCCGCCGAGCGCAACGACGACGACTCCGCGGCGCACACCATGACCTCCGTCGTGATCAACCCGTACTTCGACTGGGGCCACGACCGTCCGCCGCAGCACCAGTACCACGAGTCCGTCATCTACGAGGCGCACGTACGTGGTCTGACGATGCAGCACCCCGCCGTGCCCGAGGAGCTGCGCGGCACGTACGCCGGGCTCGCCCACCCGGCGGTCATCGAGCACCTCACGTCGCTCGGCGTGACGGCGGTCGAGCTCATGCCGGTGCACCAGTTCGTCAACGACCCGTCGCTCGTCGAGAAGGGCCTCTCGAACTACTGGGGCTACAACACCATCGGGTTCTTCGCCCCGCACAACGGCTACGCCGCGTTCCAGCACGCCGGCCAGCAGGTGCAGGAGTTCAAGGCGATGGTCAAGGAGCTGCACGCCGCCGACATCGAGGTCATCCTCGACGTCGTCTACAACCACACCGCCGAGGGCAACCACCAGGGCCCCACGCTGAGCTTCCGTGGCCTCGACAACGCCAACTACTACCGGCTCGTCGACGAGGACGAGGCGCACTACTTCGACACCACGGGCACCGGCAACTCGCTGCTGATGCGCTCCCCGCACGTGCTCCAGCTGATCATGGACTCGCTGCGCTACTGGGTCCTCGAGATGCACGTCGACGGCTTCCGGTTCGACCTGGCCGCCACGCTCGCCCGGCAGTTCCATGAGGTGGACCGGCTGTCGGCGTTCTTCGACCTGGTGCACCAGGACCCGGTGGTCTCGCAGGTCAAGCTCATCGCCGAGCCGTGGGACGTCGGCGACGGCGGCTACCAGGTGGGCGGGTTCCCGCCCCTGTGGTCGGAGTGGAACGGCAAGTACCGCGACACGGTCCGCGACTTCTGGCGCGGCGAGCCGTCGACGCTCGGCGAGTTCGCGAGCCGGTTGTCGGGCTCGTCCGACCTCTACGAGCACACGGGTCGGCGCCCGATCGCCAGCGTCAACTTCTTCACGGCCCACGACGGCTTCACGCTCAACGACCTCGTGTCCTACAACGAGAAGCACAACGAGGCCAACGGCGAGGGCAACAACGACGGCGAGAGCCACAACCGCTCGTGGAACTGCGGCGTCGAGGGGCCCACGGACGACGCCGGCATCACCACGCTGCGGGCGCGCCAGCGGCGCAACTTCCTCACCACCCTGCTGCTCTCGCAAGGGGTGCCGATGATCGCGCACGGTGACGAGCTGGGGCGCACCCAGCTGGGCAACAACAACGTGTACTGCCAGGACGGCCCGATCTCCTGGGTCGACTGGAACCTCGACCAGGACAAGACCGACCTCCTGGAGTTCACGCGTCGGCTCGTGCGGCTGCGCCAGGACCACCCGGTGTTCCGCCGCCGACGCTTCTTCGCCGGCAAGCCCGACCTCTCCGACGAGTCCGACCTCCTCGACCTGTCCTGGCTCGCACCGGACGGGCACCACATGCCCGACGAGGCCTGGGCAGCCGACCACGCCCGCGCCGTGATGGTGTTCCTCAACGGCGACGCCATCGCCGAGCCGGACCAGCGCGGCCAGGAGATCGTCGACGACAGCTTCCTCGTCCTGTTCAACGGGCAGCCCGACTCCGCCACGTTCACCCTCCCGAGCAGCCGGTACGGGGACACGTGGACCGCGGTCGTGGACACGGACTCGCAGATCGAGGCGGGGAGCACGGTCGACGCCGGCACCACCCTCGAGCTCCGCGAGAAGTCGATCATCGTGTTCACCCGGCCGTCGATCGCCCCGTCGCCCACGTCGTCGGGCATCGGCGCGGTCGCGACGGCGGCGAGCGAGGCGGCCAAGCAGACCAAGGGCCGCGGGCACGGCGAGCCGGCCGACGACAAGCCGAAGCGCCGGACCACGCGGCCACGCCCCAGCGCATGAGCGAACCGCGCCCGACGCCCACCCGCCGCCTGCCGACGGCGGGCAGGCCCGTCCCGGTCTCGACGTACCGGGTGCAGCTCGGCACCGACCTCACACTCGACGACGTCGCGGCGCGGGTGCCGTACCTGGCCACCCTCGGCGTGACACACGTGTACCTGTCCCCGATCCTGCGTGCGGCGCCGGGCTCGACGCACGGGTACGACGTGATCGACCACGACGAGATCGCGCCCGAGCTCGGAGGCCTGCCCGCGCTGCGTCGGCTCGCCGCGGCCGCGCACGACGCCGGGCTCGGCCTGGTGCTCGACATCGTGCCGAACCACATGGCGGTCCCGACGCCGGTCTGGCACAACCGGGCCCTGTGGTCGGTGCTCGCGGAGGGACCGGACTCCCCCTACGCCGACTGGTTCGACGTGGACTGGTCCGCGGGCGACGGCGCGGTGCTCATGCCCGTGCTCGGCGACCGCATCGGGGCCGTCCTCGGCCGCGACGAGCTGGCGCTGGACGAGGTCGAGATCCCCGGCGAGGGGAGTCGGACCGTCCTGCGCTACTACGACCACGTCTTCCCGGTCCGGCCCGGAACGGAGTCGCTGTCGCTGGCGGAGCTCGTCGAGCGCCAGCACTACCGGCTGGCCTACTGGCGGGTCGCGGACGAGGAGCTGAACTACCGACGGTTCTTCGACGTCGGCACCCTGCTGGCGGTCCGCGTCGAGGACCCGGCGGTGTTCGACGCGACGCATGCGCTGGTCCTGGCGCTGCTCGAGGACGGCACGATCGACGGCCTCCGGATCGACCACCCGGACGGTCTGGCCGACCCCGCCGGCTACCTGGCGCGGCTGCGCGAGGCGAGCGGCGGCGCGTGGGTGGTCGTCGAGAAGATCCTCGAGGGCGACGAGACGCTCCCGTCCGACTGGGAGACCGCGGGCAGCACGGGCTACGAGGCGCTCTGGCGCATCCAGGAGACATTCGTCGACCCGGGCGGAGCAGCGGTGCTCGGCGCGGTCATGCACCGGCTCACCGGGGACACGTCCGACGCGTTCCCGGCCATCGCGGAGGCAGCCAAACGCGAGATCGTCGACGGGCCCCTCTACGCGGAGGTGAACCGGCTGACCTCGCTGGCCGCCGGCATCTGCCGCGACGACCTGCGCCTGCGCGACCACACCTGGCGCGCCCTCGAGGACTGCCTGATCGAGCTCCTGGTCGCGTTCGACCGCTACCGCGCCTACGTCGTCCCCGGCGAGCCGGTGCACCCGGAGTCGCTGGAGGTCATGCACGCGGCCGCCGCGCACGCGCGCGCCCGGCTCTCCTCGGAGCGCGGCGCGACCATGGACGTCGTCGTCGACCTGCTGCTGGGACGCGAGGTCGGCAGCGCAGGACGCACCCGCAGCGCCCGGCGCGACGAGCTGGTCGTGCGCTTCCAGCAGACCTGCGGCGCCGTCATGGCCAAGGGCGTCGAGGACACCGCGTTCTACCGCTGGACCCACCTCACGGGACTGTGCGAGGTCGGCGGCGCCCCCGAGCAGTTCGCGCTCACGCCCACGGACCTGTCGGCGTGGGCCGCCGAGCAGCAGGTGTCCGCCCCCCTCGGCATGACCACCCTGTCCACCCACGACACCAAGCGCGGCGAGGACACCCGGTCGCGCCTGGGGGTGCTCAGCGAGCTTCCCCGCGAGTGGTCCGCGCTGGTCGACGCCCTGCAGGCCGCGTCCGCGCCCTACCGCAGCGCCCTGCTCGACGGCCGCACCGAGTACCTGCTCTGGCAGACGCTGGCCGGCACGTGGACCGACGAGGGGCCGATCGCCGAGGACCGGCTGGTCGAGTACCTGACCAAGGCGATCCGCGAGGCCAAGAGCCGGACCACGTGGACGGCGCCCGACGAGCCGTACGAGCGCGCGGTGCTGGACGCGGCGCGGCAGGCGCTGGTCGACCCGGCGGTCGCCGAGCTGCTCGGCGGCTGGGAGCTGCGGAGCCGACCGGCCGTCCGTGCGGCGACGCTCGGCACCAAGCTTGTCCAGCTGACGCTGCCGGGCATCGCCGACGTCTACCAGGGCACCGAGGTGCCCCGCCCCGTGCTGGTGGACCCGGACAACCGCCGGTTCGTCGACATCGACCCCCTCGCCGCCCGCCTCGCGCGGCTCGACGACGGTGCCGGTCCGCGCGACCTGGCCGACGAGAAGCTGCTGGTCACCTCGCGCGCGCTGCGCCTGCGCCGGTCGCTGCCCGAAGCGTTCGTCGGCCCGGACAGCGGGTTCCTTCCGCTGGCGCACTCGTCCGGGCACTCGCTCACCTACGCCCGGACGGTGGCCGGAGATCCGCGGGTCGCGGTCGTCGGCACCCGGCTCGCGGCGGCCGTGGACCGCCTCGGCGGCTGGTCGGACCACACGGTCGCACTGCCCGACGGCGACTGGCACGACGTGCTCACCGACCGCGCCGTCGCCGGTGGTGTGGTCAGCGTCGGGCCGCTGCTCGACCGGCTGCCCGTGGCCCTGCTGGTGCGGGCGGAGGGCTGATCACGTGCTCCCCCGTGTCTGGGCGCCCTCCGCGGCGCGCGTCGACCTCGTCGTGGGCTCGTCGCGCACCCCGCTGTCCGTCGAGGACGGCTGGTGGTCCGACGACCGCGACCTGCCGCCCGGCACGGACTACGCGTACTCGGTCGACGGCGGCGAGCCGCGGCCGGACCCGCGCAGCGCCTGGCAGCCGGCCGGGGTGCACGGCCCCAGCCGCGTGTTCGACGCGTCCGCCTTCCCGTGGACCGACGACGGCTGGGCCGGCGTCGACCCGCGCGGCCACGTCACCTACGAGCTGCACGTCGGGACGTTCACGCCCGGTGGCACACTGACCTCCGCGATCGACCACCTGGACGACCTGGTCTCGCTCGGCGTCGACCTGGTGGAGCTCATGCCGGTGGCCCCGTTCAACGGCGAGCACGGGTGGGGCTACGACGGTGTCGGCCTCTTCGCGGTGCACGAACCCTACGGCGGCCCGGTGGCCCTCCAGGCGTTCGTCGACGCCGCGCACGCACGGGGCCTGGGGGTGTGCCTGGACGTCGTGCACAACCACATGGGCCCCAGCGGGAACTACCTCGCGGAGTTCGGCCCCTACTTCACCGAGGCCCACCAGACGCCGTGGGGCTCGGCCATCAACCTGGACGGCGAGGACGCCGACGAGGTCCGGCGGTGGATCTGCGACAGCGTCCTGCGCTGGTTCGGCGACTTCCACGCGGACGCCCTGCGCCTCGATGCCGTCCACGCTCTGGTCGACTTCTCGGACCGGCACCTGCTCGCGCAGCTCTCCGACGAGGTCGCGGCGCTCGCCGACCGCCTCGGACGGCCGTTGTCGTTGATCGCCGAGTCCGACCTGAACGACCCGGTCTCGATCACGCCGACGGATGAGGGCGGCTGGGGCATGACCGCCCAGTGGGACGACGACGTGCACCACGCCCTCCACGCCCTGGTCACCGGCGAGCGCCACGGGTACTACGGCGACTTCGGCTCCCCCGAGGTGCTGCAGAAGGTCCTGACCCGCGCGTTCCTGCACGACGGAACGTTCTCGACCTTCCGCGGCCTCGACTGGGGCCGGCCGGTCCCACCCGGCACCGACGGCCACCGTTTCGTCGTCGCCGCGTCCACGCACGACCAGGTGGGCAACCGCGCCCTGGGCGACCGCCCGTCGGCCCGCCTCGACCCGGGCCGCCTCGCGGTCGAGGCCGCGCTCGTCCTGCTGTCCCCGTTCAGCCCGATGCTCTTCATGGGCGAGGAGTGGGGCACGCGCACGCCGTGGCAGTTCTTCACCGACCACCCCGAGCCCGACCTGGGCGCCGCCGTCCGCGACGGCCGCCGGCGCGAGTTCGGCGGCCACGGCTGGGACGTCCTGTACGGCGGCGACATCGAGGTGCCGGACCCACAGGCGCCGCTCCCCTTCCAGGACAGCATCCTGACGCGCGGCGAGCTCGACGACCCGGCGCACCCGGAGCACGCCCGCATCCTCGACTGGTACCGGGGGCTCATCGCCCTCCGGCGATCGGTCCCCGACCTGGCGAGCGGCGACCTGTCGGCCACCGACCTCGTGTGGGGCGGGGCGACCGAGGGTGGGCCGCACGACGTCCCGTGGGACGGCTGGATGGTGCTGCACCGCGGCGCTGCCCGCGTGGTGATCAACCTGTCCGGCGAGGAGGTCGCCGTCCCGGTGCACACCGACGGTCCGCTGGACGTGGTGGCCGCGTGGGACCCGGCCTCCGTGGAGCCGACCCCCGGCGGCGCGCTGGTGCTGACGGCGCCACGCTCGGTCGTCGTCCTGGCGTGACCGCGGCGCCAGTCAGCCCAGGTCATGCTCCCCGCCCGCGAGAGCTGGGGAGGCATGCACCACCCCGCGCTCACGCGTCACGGACCGACCGCTGAACGCGGCGGCCCCCAGCAGGCACGAGCCCGCCGTCGCGGTGAGCAGACCGGAGACCGCCTCCCACCACGGCTGCGCGTCGAAAGGTCCGATCGCGTAGGAGAAGGAGGCCACGAGCGGCGTGGCGAGGATCAGCGTGACCGCCGCACCCAGCGGCCAGCCGCGGCTGGCGACCGCGAACCGCACGAGCAGGACCGGCGGGACCAGGGCCCACACGAACAGGGTCACGTCGGCACCGACCGGCTCGACCACGCTGCCGGTGAGGCCGGAACGCACGATCGCGATGCCCACCGCCCCGGTTGCCAGCACGGCACAGAGCAGCGCCACGGCGGAGGCGATGCCTGGCCGGCGACCGAGGAGCGCCCACGGCAGCGGCACGGAGGCGAGCGCGAGCACCAGCAGCGACCACCCGGCCAGCTGCGCGGCTGCGCCGACGGGCTCCCACGGGAGGGTGGGTGCCAGGAAGTCGTAGAGATGGTCCTGCCGGAGGGCGCACAGTGTGTCGTCGACGCCGCCGACCCACGGGCAGGCACCGCCCCAGCGCTGCCCCGACGCGGCGTACATCAGGGCACCGGACACTCCGAGCAGCACTCCCGTGACTACTCTCAGGACCCGCAGCACCATGCCCCAGTGTGGGACCCGCCGCCGCCGCTCGAGAAGCACTCAGCCGACGAGCGCGGCTCCGTCGGCGGCGAGCGAGCCCAGGCGGGACAGCGCCCGGTAGTACTTCTTGCGGTAGCCGCCGGCGAGCATGTCGGGCGAGAACAGGTCCTTCTCCCCCGCCCCTCCCAGCAGCACGGGCACGTCCCGGTCGTAGAACCGGTCCACGAGCACGACCAGCCGCAGCGCGACGTCCTGCGTCGGCACGGCGTGCACGCCCGTGAGCGCCACGAGCCCGACGCCGTCCAGCAGCGCGCCGTACCGGCTCGGGTGCACGGTGGCCAGGTGCGCGAGCAGGTCGCCGAAGTCGTCCAGGGTCGCGTCGTCCCGACCGGACGTAGCGGCCCGCACCGCGTCGTCGGACAGGCCTTCGGCGTCGGTGACGACCGAGCGGTGCCGGTAGTCCTCCCCGTCGATGCGCAGCACCTCGAACCGGGCCGCGAGCGCCTGGATCTCCCGCAGGAAGTCCTCGGCGGCGAACCTGCCCTCACCCAGCGAGCCGGGCAGCGTGTTCGACGTGGCGGCGAGAGCGACCCCCCGGTCGGCGAGCTCGCGCAGCAGGCGCGACATGAGGACCGTGTCGCCGGGGTCGTCCAGCTCGAACTCGTCGATGCAGACCAGACGGCGGGTGGCCAGCGCCTCGACGGTCGGCAGGAACCCGAGGGCGCCGACGAGGTTGGTGTACTCGACGAACGTGCCGTAGGCGGCGTCCTGGATCCCCACGGCGTGCGCGAGGGACGCGAGCAGGTGGGTCTTGCCGACGCCGAACCCGCCGTCGAGGTAGACGGCGACGGGCGTCGACCGGCCGCGCTTCAACCACGAGCGCGACGGTCCGCGCCGGATCTCGTCGGCGGCTGCGGTCAGCCGCGTCACGGCCGCGCGCTGCGACGGGTGCGCGGGGTCCGGGCGGTAGGTGGCAAAGGACTCGTCGGCGAAGTGGCGCGGCGGGACGAGCTCGGCCAGGAGCCGGTCGGGCGGCACCACCGGTCGGCGCTGCGTGAGGCTGGAGGCCCCGGTCGAAGCCGCCACGGGGTCCGGAGAGGTCACGATCGAGGAGCCTACGTCGCGCGCGCGAGCGTGCCGAATCGCTACCGGATCGGTCTACTTACCGCGTCATGGACGCGCGTCCCACATGTCGGCCCGAACATCTCATGATCCGGACGCCCTCTCCCGCGTTCCCAGATCGCGTGACAACCTCATCAGGTGATCGCCCCCGGGTTCCGCCTCTCGTGTCTGTACGTGTGCGCCTGCACGCGCACCGACGCCGCGGACCTGTGCGTGTGCTGCTGTCCGCGGAGCAACTGACCCCGCCCCTCGTCCCCCTCGGGCGCGCGGTCTGCGTCCGAGTACCGCTTCCCCAGCGGTGGGTGCAGGCGCACGTCCACGTTCTCCCGGAGAAACCGCCCTATGGCGCAGACCAGGATCGCTCCGCCCGCCGCTCGCCCGGAGGGCCAGTGGGCGTTCGACCAGCGCGAACCCTTGAACGGGAACGAGCAGTTCAAGCAGGACGACGACGGCCTCAACGTCCGCCACCGCATCGAGACGGTCTACGCGCGAGACGGCTTCGCGTCGATCGCACCCGAGGACCTGCGCGGACGGATGCGCTGGTGGGGGCTCTACACCCAGCGCAAGCCCGGCATCGACGGCGGGAAGACCGCCACGCTGGAGCCGCACGAGCTGGACGACGAGTTCTTCATGCTCCGCGTCCGCTGCGACGGCGGCGCCCTGAGCCTCGAGCAGCTGCGCGTGATCTCGGAGGTGTCGGTCGAGTTCGGCCGCGGCACCGCGGACATCACCGACCGGCAGAACATCCAGCTGCACTGGATCCGCGTCGAGGACGTCCCGGAGATCTGGCGCCGGCTCGAGGCCACCGGCCTGAGCACGCAGGAGGCCTGCGGCGACACGCCCCGCGTCATCCTCGGCTCCCCCGTCGCGGGCGTCGCGGCCGACGAGATCATCGACGGCACCCCGGCGATCCGGGAGATCGCCGAGCGCTACATCGGCGACCCGGCGTTCTCCAACCTGCCGCGCAAGTTCAAGACCGCGATCAGCGGGAGCCCGCACCACGACGTCGCGCACGAGATCAACGACGTCGCGTTCGTCGGCGTGGTGCACCCCGAGCTCGGTCCCGGGTTCGACGTGTGGGTGGGCGGCGCGCTGTCGACCAACCCGAAGCTCGGCGTGCGGCTCGGCGCGTTCGTCACGCTCGAGCAGATCCCCGAGGTCTGGACCGGCGTCGTGGGGATCTTCCGCGACTACGGCTACCGCCGGCTGCGCACCCGTGCGCGTCTGAAGTTCCTCGTCGCCGACTGGGGCGCCGAGCTGTTCCGCCAGGTGCTGGAGGCCGAGTACCTGGGCTGGACCCTGACGGACGGCCCTGCGCCTCCCCCGCCGCCCACGGGCCGCCGCGACCACGTCGGCGTGCACCCGCAGAAGGACGGCAACTTCTACGTCGGCGTCGCGCCCACCGTCGGTCGGATCTCGGGCGAGCTGCTCGGGCAGGTCGCCGACCTGGTCGAGGCCGCGGGCTCCGCACGGGTCCGGCTGACCGTGGAGCAGAAGCTGGTCATCCTCGACGTCGCGCCCGACAGGGTGGACGCGCTGGTGGACGGGCTGGAGGCGGTCGGGCTGCACGTCCGTACCGCGAGCACGTTCCGGCGCGGGACCATGGCGTGCACCGGGATCGAGTTCTGCAAGCTGGCCATCGTCGAGACCAAGGCGCGCGCGACGCACCTGATCGGCGAGCTGGAGAACCGGCTGCCCACCTTCGACCAGCCGATCACCATCAACCTCAACGGCTGCCCCAACTCGTGCGCCCGCATCCAGACCGCCGACATCGGCCTCAAGGGCGCGCTGGCGAATGGCGAGGACGGCTACCAGGTACACCTCGGCGGAGGGCTCGGCCTGACCGTCGGGCTCGGCAAGACGCTGCGTGGGCTGCGCGTCCCGGCCGAGGAGCTCCCCGACTACATCGAGCGCGTCACGCGCAAGTTCGACGAGCAGCGCCTCGAGGGCGAGCTGTTCGCGCAGTGGACCCAGCGGGCGGACGAGGAGGACCTGCGATGAGCACCAGCGGTTCCGAGCGCGCGGTCCCCTACTACTGCCCGTTCTGCGCCAGCGAGGACCTGTGGCCGGCTGGCGAGAAGCACGGCGAGTGGGAGTGCCGCTCCTGCACCCGCGCGTTCGGGCTGCGGTTCGTCGGGCTGGTGACGCGCTCATGATCACCGCCGACCTCCAGCAGCTCGCCGAGCAGGCGGGCCGCGACCTCGAGGGCGCGCACCCCTCGGACATCCTGCGCTGGGCCGCGCAGACGTTCGGCACCGACCTGGTGCTGGCGTCCTCCATGGGCGACGAGGTGCTCGTGCACCTGGCCGCGGAGGCCGTGCCGGGCATCGACGTGATCTTCCTGGACACCGGCTACCACTTCGCCGAGACCCTGGGGACGCGCGACTACTACGCCGACTTCACGAACATCGCGCTCCGCACGATCCTGCCGCTGCGCACGGTCGCGGAGCAGGACGCGGAGCACGGCGAGAAGCTGCACGACCGCGACCCGAACCTGTGCTGCGCCCTGCGCAAGGTGGAGCCGCTGGAGCGCGGCCTGGAGCCGTACACGGCCTGGATCACCGGCATGCGCCGCGAGGACGCCCCGACGCGCACCGACATCACGGTCGTCGGCTGGGACACCAAGCGCGGCAAGGTCAAGCTCAACCCCCTGGCCGCGTGGACGCAGGACGACGTGGACGCCTACGTCGAGGAGCACCACGTGGTGCTCAACCCCCTGCGCCAGGCCGGGTACGCCTCGATCGGCTGCGCCCCGTGCACGCGTGCCGTCGCCCTCGGTGAGGACCCGCGCGCCGGTCGCTGGTCGGGTACCTCCAAGATCGAATGCGGGTTGCACACATGAGCACGGTGACGCTGACGCAGCTGGACGCCCTCGAGTCCGAGGGCATCCACGTCATGCGCGAGGTGGCCGGCGAGTTCGAGCGCCCGGTGCTGCTGTTCAGCGGCGGCAAGGACTCGATCGTCATGCTGCACCTGGCCCGCAAGGCCTTCTGGCCGGCACCCGTGCCGTTCGCGCTCATGCACGTGGACACCGGGCACAACTTTCCCGAGGTCATCGAGTACCGCGACCGCGTGGTGGCCGAGCACGGGCTGCGGCTCGTGGTGGCCAGCGTGCAGGACGCCATCGACGACGGACGCGTGACCGAGCGCGCCGACGGGTCGCGCAACGCGCTCCAGACCGTCCCGCTGCTCGACGGGATCACCGCGCACAGGTTCGACGCGGTGTTCGGCGGCGGCCGTCGCGACGAGGAGAAGGCGCGCGCCAAGGAGCGGGTGTTCTCGCTGCGCGACGAGTTCGGCCAGTGGGACCCCCGCCGCCAGCGACCCGAGCTGTGGGACCTGTACAACGGGCGGCACAAGCCGGGCGAGCACGTGCGCGTCTTCCCGCTGTCCAACTGGACCGAGCTGGACGTGTGGCGCTACATCGAGCGCGAGCAGATCGAGCTGCCGGCCATCTACTACTCGCACCAGCGCGAGGTCTTCCTGCGCGACGGCATGTGGCTGGCGCCCGGCGGGTGGGGCGGCCCGCGCGCCGGCGAGACGCTCCAGGTCCGCACGATCCGGTACCGCACGGTCGGGGACATGAGCTGCACGGGCGCGGTGGAGTCGACGGCGTCGACCATCCCCGAGGTCATCACCGAGGTGGGCGCCAGTCGTCTCACCGAGCGGGGAGCCACACGTGCCGACGACCGCGCGTCGGAGGCCGCGATGGAAGACCGCAAGCGCGAGGGCTACTTCTGATGGGCACGGCGTCAGCAACGATCGAGGAGACCGCCACGGTGACCGAGCACGCGACGCGGGACCTCCTGCGCCTGGCCACGGCCGGATCCGTCGACGACGGCAAGAGCACGCTGATCGGCCGGCTGCTGTACGACACCAAGTCGGTGCTGGCGGACCAGCTGAGCGCGGTCGAGGCGGCGACGCTGGCCCGCGGCGGCGGCGACGTGGATCTGGCCCTGCTCACTGACGGCCTGCGGGCCGAGCGCGAGCAGGGCATCACGATCGACGTGGCGTACCGGTACTTCTCCACCGCCACCCGCGCCTTCGTGCTCGCCGACACCCCCGGGCACGTGCAGTACACGCGGAACATGGTCACCGGCGCGTCCACCGCGGAGCTGGCGATCGTGCTGGTCGACGCGCGCAAGGGCGTCCTGGAGCAGACCCGCCGGCACGCGACGATCACGGCCCTGCTGCGGGTGCCGCACGTGGTGCTCGCCGTGAACAAGATGGACCTGGTCGACTTCGACGAGGCCACCTTCCGCGCGATCGCCGACGAGTTTACCGCCTACGCGGCGGGCCTGGGCGTCCCGGACGTCACGGCCGTCCCGCTGTCGGCGCTGGCGGGCGACAACGTGGTGGACCGCTCCACGCGGACGCCCTGGTACGACGGACCGACGCTGCTCGAGCACCTCGAGTCGGTCGAGGTGGGTCGGGATGCCCTCTCCGAGCCGTTCCGGTTCCCCGTGCAGGTGGTCATCCGGCCGCGCACCGCGGAGCACCCCGACTACCGCGGGTACGCGGGCCGGGTGGCGTCCGGGGTGGTGTCCGTCGGCGACGAGGTGACGGTCCTTCCCTCGGGCAAGCGGAGCACGGTCGTCGGCATCGACACGTTCGACGGTCCGCTCAGCGAGGCGCACGCACCACAGTCGGTCACGCTCCGGCTGGCGGACGACGTGGACGTGGCCCGCGGGGACGTCCTCGTGCCGACCGCCGAGACCGTCGCGCTGGGGTCCGACCTCGAGGGCACCGTCTGCTGGCTGGCCGAGAAGCGGAGCGTCCTGGGCGCGCGCCTCCTGGTGCGCGTCGGCACCCGGACCGTCCGGGCGCTGCTGCGCGAGGTCAACGCCCGGCTCGACGTGGACAGCCTCACGGTCGAGGCCTGGGACGGCGTGGACACCCTGAACGCGGTCGACGCCACCGACACGTCCTCGGACATCCCGCCGCGGGCGCTCACGCTCAACGCCATCGGCCGGGTCAAGCTCCGGCTGGCCGAGCCGATCGTCCTGGACGAGTACGCGACGCACCGGCGGACCGGCGGGTTCCTGCTGGTCGACCCGGCCGACGGCACCACGCTGGCCGCGGGCATGATCGGCGCGACGCTGCTCGACCGGCTGACGGCGACCACAGCGGCGCAGGACGACGACGACTGGTTCGCCGGGTCCGGGATATGAGCACGCCCCAGCACCCCCTGCTGCTCGACCTGGCCGGACGACGCGTGGTCGTCGTCGGCGGCGGACCGGTGGCGGCCCGCCGCGCCGGCCGGCTGGTCGAGGACGGCGCGGACGTGCTGGTCGTCGCACCCGCACTCTGCGAGGACCTCGCGGAGCTCGCCTCGGCCGGACGCGTGGCCTGGCGGGCGCGGGAGTACCTGACCACCGACCTGGACGGCGCCTGGCTGGTCCACACCGCGACGGGTGAGCGCACGGTCGACGATGCCGTCGCGGCGGACGCCGAGGCGTCCCGGCTGTGGTGCGTGCGGGCGGACGACGCGAGCGCGTCCAGCGCCTGGACCCCGGCGGTCGCGCGCTCCGGGGACGTCACCGTCGCGGTCGGCGCCGGCGGTGACCCGCGCCGGGCGGTCGCTCTCCGCAACGCCATCGCCCTGCTGCTCGACGTCGGCGACCTCCCCCTGCGCCACCACCGCCCGACGACCGGGCGCGTCACCCTGGTCGGCGGAGGCCCCGGCGATCCCGGGCTCATCACCACCCGGGGACGCCGCGCGCTGGCCGAGGCGGACGTCGTCGTCGTCGACCGGCTGGCCCCGCGGGCGCTGCTCGCCGACCTGGACCCGGCCGTGGAGATCATCGAGGCCGGCAAGTCCCCGCACGCGCACACCCTGACGCAGACCGAGATCAACGCGGTCCTGGTCGAGCGCGCGCAGGCGGGCCACCGCGTCGTGCGGCTCAAGGGCGGCGACTCGTTCGTGCTCGGGCGCGGCGGCGAGGAGGTGCTCGCGTGCCTCTCCGCGGGAGTCCCCGTCGAGGTCGTCCCGGGCGTGACCAGCGCGCTCGCCGTACCGGCGGCCGCGGGCATCCCGGTCACGCACCGCGGGATGGCCCGCCAGGTCACCATCCTGTCCGCGCACGACACGGCACCCGACTGGGCCACCCTGACGCGCCTGGACGGCACTCTCGTCCTGCTCATGGGGGTCGCGCAGCTGCCGTCGCACACGCGCGCGCTCCTGGGGCACGGCAAGGACCCCGGCACCCCCGTCGCGATCATCGAGAACGGCACCCTGCCCGCGCAGCGCACGACGGTCGGGACGCTGGCCGACATCGCGGAGCGCGCCCGGGAGCGCGGCGTCGGCAACCCCGCCGTCGTGGTCGTCGGGGACGTCGCGGCGCTGGCGGACGTCCTGGCCTAGGTTGGCGAGCGTGTCCGACCTTCCCGCGCTCGACGTGCTCCTGCCGCACGACGCCCCCGTACGCCACCTCGCCCCTCGGGACGACGAGGCCGAGCTCGTGGCCCTGTTCGCGGACCCCCCGACCACCGGCGTGCACGTGCGCGCCAACATGGTGAGCACCGTCGACGGCGCCGCGACCGGGGCGAGCCACGTGAGCGGCTCGATCAACGGCCCGGCGGACCTCCGCGTCTTCCGGGTGCTGCGCGCCCTGGCGGACGTCGTCCTGGTGGGCGCCGGCACCGCCCGTGCGGAGCGCTACCCGCCGCTGGACGTCCCCGCGGAGCTGCGGGCCGCCCGTTCCGCCCTCGGCCGGCCGGACGATCTCGAGCTCGCGATCGTCACGGCCAGCGGAGAGCTCCCCGAGTCGCTGCTCGATACGGACCGGCCGCCGCTCGTGCTCACCACGGCCTCGGCCCCGGCGCTGGACGGTCTGCGCGCGCGGATCGGCGCCGATCGCGTGATCGTCGCGGACGGTGGCGTGCCCGGCTCCGTCGACCCGCACGCGGTCGTGACCGCCCTGGGCGAGCGCGGACTGCGGAACGTGCTCGCCGAGGGCGGCCCGACGCTCCTGGCCCAGCTGGTCGACGCGGACCTGGTCGACGAGCTCTGCCTCACGTGGAGCCCGCAGCTGGTCGGCGGGCCCGCAGGACGGGTGACCCACCTGCCCACCTGGTTCGAGCCGGCGCGCGCGCTCACCCTCCGGCACCTGCTGCACGCGGACGGCGTGCTGCTGGGTCGCTGGCAGGTGGCTAGGCTCGGCGCGTGACCGACACGATCATCGTCCTCACGGAGGACACCCTGGCCAGCGCCGACGTCGAGAAGCTCCTCGCCCTGCACGAGGGCGAGACGTACGCGTACCGCGTGCTCGTCCCGGCGGACACCGACCGGCCCCTCGTCTCCACCATCATCGACAACCTCAGTCTCGGTGAGCTCAAGGAGGCGTGGAACCGCGCGATCGGCAAGGAGCCGACCCACCACGAGGCGCGGGCAACCGCGGACGAGCAGCTGGCGGGCAGCATCGCGGCGTTCGTCGCCGCCGGCCGCGAAGCCACGGGCTCGGTCGTCGAGGACGACCCGCTGCCCGCCCTGAGGACCGCGGTGGCCGACGGTGACGTCGTCGAGGTGGCCGTCGTGACCTACCCGCACGCGGTCGAGGACACGTTCCACCGCGACTGGGCGTCCCGGGCGCGCGAGGAGCTCCAGGTCCCCGTGCTCCACCTGTACTCGGGCACCAGCGAGCTGGGCTGAGCCCAGGACGCACGAGAGGCCGGCACCCCGCCCAGGGTGCCGGCCTCTCGCACACGGTCAGAAGCCCGTCGACGTGACCTCCGGGTAGTACCGGCGGAACTTGCGGACCTGGTTGACCAGCGCCATCCACACGTACAGGCGGCGCCGGGGCGACAGGTCGCCGCGGTACTGCAGCGGCCGGGCCACCGCCTTCGCCTGGATCAGTCGGCGCACGCGGGCGGCCAGCTCGGGATCGCGCACGTAGCGCAGCAGCAGCCGGTTCGGGACGACCGAGTACAGGATCTCCTTGTCGACGACGACCGGCGGCACCGAACGGCCCTCGACGGCGTCCTCGACCACGAACCGCATCGGGTTGGCCCCCGCGGCGGTGACGTAGTAGTTGTTCCGGCCGATCCGCGGGTTGACCTCGAAGAACCGGAACACACCCGTGCGCGGGTCCACCTTGACGTCGAAGTTGGCAAAGCCGCGGTACCCCGTCGACGCGAGGAACGTCCGCGCCTGCTCGAGCATCGCGTCGTCGCGGGTGGTGATCATCGCCGCCGGGTTGCCGAGCCCGGACGGGGTGTGCTCCTCGAGGAGTACGTGCGCCGAGCACAGCAGGGTGATCTCGCCGTGCGTGTCCACGTACGCGGTGATGGACCGCATCTGCGTGTCGTCGCCGGGCACCAGCTCCTGCACGACGAACCTGCCGCGGAAGCCGGCCCCACGCAGGGCGCCCCAGAGCCACGTCAGCTCCTCGGGCGTGGCGATCTCGAAGACCTTCTTCTTGCCCTCGAACTCGACGTCCTGGTAGTCCGCGCTGCTGGCCGCCTTGGCGATCAGCGGGTACTCCAGGTCGACGGGTGCGGCCTCCCACGGCTCCGAGCCGAACTCCTGGACGATCGTGCGCGGCACCGAGATGCCGAGGTCGTCACAGATCTCCGCGAACGTGGCCTTGTCGGAGATCCGGTCGAGCAGGTGCTCGGACAGGAACGGGACCACGTAGTACTGCTCGAGCAGCGCGCGGTGCTGGACGACCACGCGGACCAGCCAGTCCGAGTTGGCCATGAGCAGCAGCCGGCTGTCGGAGTTGGCCTTCGCGACCTCGACCAGCCGGTCCACCAGCTGACGGGGGTCGTGACCGTCCGCGACGATCTCGTGCCGGACGATGCGCGAGTGCGCGACCGGACCGAGCGCCGCACCGGCCACCACCACCGACGTGACGCCGTAGGCCTCGTGGAACGAGCGGGCCAGGGCGTACACGCCGATGTCGGCGCCGAGGATGACGGGCTGCAGCGGGGTCCCGCTCACGCGGTCTGCTCGGTGCGGTCGCCGGACCACTCGGTGTGGAACGTGCCGTCCTTGTCGGTGCGCCGGTAGGTGTGCGCGCCGAAGAAGTCGCGCTGCGCCTGGATCAGCGCGGCGGGCAGCCGCTCGGCCCGGACGCCGTCGTAGTAGGACAGCGACGACGCGAACGCCGGGGTCGGCACCCCGTGCAGCGCCGCGCCTGCCACGATGCGGCGCCAGGCGGCCACGCCGTTGCCGACCGCACCGGTGAAGTACTCGTCGGCCAGCAGCAGCGGCAGGTGCGCGTCGCGCTCGTAGGCCTCGGTGATCCGGTTCAGGAACCGGGCGCGGATGATGCAGCCGCCGCGCCAGATCCGGGCCATGGCCCCGCGGTCGATGTCCCAGCCGAACTCCGCGGACGCCGCGGCGATCTGGTCGAAGCCCTGCGAGTACGCGACCACCTTGGAGGCGTACAGGGCCAGGCGCACGTCCTCGATGAACGCGTCCCGGTCCGTGATGTCCCACTCGGTGGTGTGGGCCTGCAGGACGCCGACGGCGGCGGAGCGCTGCGGCGCCGACCCGGACAGCGCGCGGGCGAAGGTTGCCTCCGCGATCCCGGTGATCGGCACCCCCAGGTCGAGACCGTTCTGCACGGTCCAGCGTCCGGTGCCCTTCTGCTCGGCCTGGTCCAGCACGATGTCGACGAACGCCGACCCCGTCTCCGCGTCCACGTGGCCCAGGACGTCCGCGGTGATCTCGATCAGGAACGACTCCAGGTCACCGGTGTTCCACTCGGCGAAGATCTGACCGATCTCCGCGGCGGTGGCACCCAGCCCCTGGCGCAGCAGGTCGTACGCCTCGGCGATCAGCTGCATGTCGGCGTACTCGATGCCGTTGTGCACCATCTTCACGAAGTGCCCCGCGCCGTCCGGCCCCACGTAGGTGCAGCACGGCACCCCGTCGACCTTGGCCGAGATCTTCTCCAGGATCGGGCCGAGGGACTCATACGACTCCTTGGTGCCCCCGGGCATGATCGACGGGCCGAGCAGCGCACCCTCCTCGCCACCCGAGACGCCGGACCCGACGAAGTGCAGCCCCTTCTCGCGCAGAGCACCCTCACGCCGGATCGTGTCGGGGAAGTGCGCGTTGCCGGCGTCGACGACGATGTCGCCCTCCTCCAAGAACGGCACCAGCTCGTCGATGACCGCGTCCGTGGGGCCGCCCGCCTTGACCATGACCACGATCTTGCGCGGGCGCGCGAGCGACGCGACGAAGTCCTCGACCGACTCCGACGGCACGAACGTGCCCTCGTCTCCGTGGTCCGCCACCAGCGACTCGGTCTTGGCGTAGGACCGGTTGTGGATCGCCACCGTGTAGCCGTTGCGCGCGAAGTTCCGGGCCAGGTTGCGGCCCATCACCGCCAGTCCCGTGACGCCGATCTGCGCCGTTCCGGTGGCGGTTCCTGAGGCAACCATGCGGGAGAGCTCCTTCGATCGGCGGCCGGCGCGTGCCACGTCCACGACGGCGGCGGCGCAGGTGCTGGGCACGTGCGGCGGCAGGTCGGTTGCGGCGGCATCCGGGGTTTCTGGGTGCGCGGGCCAGCCTAGTCCGGTGCGGCGAAGACGGGCGCGGCGTGCCGGACGCCGAGACGGACCCCCCGGTGCGTACGCTCCACTGCGTGACACCCGCCGGTCCAGAGGACGTCCCCGTCGAGTTCGTGAGCGCGCTGCGTTCGTTGCGCCGGGTGACCGTCCGCCCTGAGGTGATCCTCGACGAGGTGCCGGGGCCGGCGCGCATCGCCCCGTTCTCCGCCGCACTCACCGCCGAGGTGCGCACCGCCCGCCGGTCGGTCGCCGCCTCCGAGCTGGCGTCCGGACGCTTCGTCGTCCTGTACGACCCGGCGGGACAGGAAGCCTGGGACGGCCACTTCCGGCTGGTCACGCTCGTGCGGGCGACGCTCGAGGCCGAGGTCGGCGCCGACCCGATGCTGGCCGAGGTGGCCTGGACCTGGTTCACCGACGCGCTCGAGGAGTCCGGTCTCGACGCGCACGCCGCCGGCGGCACGGTCACCCGGGTGCTGTCGCAGAGCTTCGGCGCCCTGGAGCGCCGCTCCGAGCAGACCGAGCTGGAGATCCGCGCCTCGTGGACGGCCGCCGACGAGGATCTCGGTCCACACCTGCAGGCCTGGGGAACCCTCCTGTGCACCGCAGCCGGTCTCGAACCCCTGCCCGAGGGCGTCGTCGCCTTCGGGCCGAGGCGCTGAACACCAGCCCGGGGGGGCACGCGCAACGCAACCGGCTCAAGTCGCCAGGTCATGGTGCCGATGACTCGCCTGTGACCATCGAGCCGCTGCGACGAGACCTGGCCCCGGCCCGACGGCCGGAGCTGCGGACCTCCGTGCCCGGGTCGCGCACGGTGCCGCCGAGCTCCACCCAGCAGATGTGCGTGGTCGTCACCGAGGTGGCGGACGGGGACGGTGCCACCCTGGTGCGCAACCTGCGGCGCCGTGGCGCTCCGCGCGTCGTGGTGCTCACCCGCCGGGCCAGCCGCCCCGAGCTCGGCATCCTGCTCCAGGGCGGGTTGCGCGGGGTCGTCGCCGGTGCCACCGCCCCGAGCCTGCCGCGGGCCGCGGCCGTGACCGCCCCACCGCCGCCCCTGCCCGACCTGACGGCCCGCGAGGTCAGCGTGCTCAAGCTCGTCGCCGACGGCCGCACCAACCGCCTCATCGGCGAGGATCTCGGCCTGTCCGCGCTCACCGTGAAGAGCCACCTGGCCCGCATCTCCCGCAAGCTCGGCACCGGTGACCGGGCCGAGCTGGTGGCCATCTCCATCCGCGGCGGCGTCCTGTCCTGACCGGCCCGCGTACGGATGCCGCACCGGCAGTCGTACGCGCCGCCCGCGCGGCCTGCACAGATGCGTCCGCCTCGTCGCTTACCGTTGACCTCATGCGACCTGAGGCCACACCCGGCGCTCCTGCTGGGGCACCCGAGCCTCCGGCGAACCCTGACGACGCCCCGGCTGTCGAGCCCGCTCCCGAGATCGTCATGCTCACCGAGCCCGCCGAGGGCGTCCCGCCGGTGGTGGAGACGCCCGAGGCGCTGGCCGCCGTCGTCGCCGCGTTCGAGGCCGGCACCGGACCCGTGGCCGTGGACGCGGAACGCGCGTCGGGCTACCGCTACGGCCAGCGCACCTACCTGGTCCAGCTTCGCCGCGAGGGCGCCGGCACCGCCCTCATCGACCCCATCGCCGTGCCTGACCTCTCCTCGCTCTCGGACGCCCTGGTGGGTGTCGAGTGGGTGCTGCACGCCGCGTCGCAAGACCTTCCGGGGCTCGCCGAGCAGGGCCTGCGGCCGAGCCGCGTGTTCGACACCGAGCTCGGCGCGCGCCTCCTCGGGCTCGACCGGGTCGGACTGGCCGCGGTCGTCGCCGACGCCCTGGGCCTCGGACTGGCCAAGGAGCACTCGGCGGTCGACTGGTCGACCCGGCCGCTGCCCGCCGAGTGGCTGCGCTACGCCGCGCTGGACGTGGAGCTCCTGGTCGAGCTCCGCGAGGTGCTGGCCGAGCGGTTGGCCGTCGCGGGCAAGGCGGAGTGGGCAGCCCAGGAGTTCGAGGCCGTCCGCACCGCGCCCCTGCCGCCGCCCCGGATCGAGCCGTGGCGCCGGGTCTCCGGCCTGCACGCCATCCGCGACGCCCGCCGCCTCGCCGTCGTCCGCGAGCTCTGGCTGACGCGCGACCAGAACGCCCGCACGCGGGACATCTCGCCCGGCCGTGTCCTGCCCGACCACGCGATCGTCGCCGCGGCGCAGGCGCTCCCCACGTCCGTCGCCGCGCTCACGGCCCTGCCGGCGTTCGCCGGCAAGGGCACGCGCCGCCGGGCTGCCCTGTGGCAGCAGGCCATCGACCGGGGCCTCGCAGCACCGGAGGCAGAGCTCCCGTCGGTCCGCGGCCCGAAGAGCGACGCGCCGCCGCCGCCGCGCGCGTGGGCGGAGAAGGACCCGCAGGCCGCCGCCCGCCTCGTCGCCGCCCGTGACGTGGTCGCACAGCTCTCGACCGCCCACGAGGTGCCGGCCGAGAACCTCCTCCAGCCCGACCTGCTACGCCGGCTGTGCTGGACGCCCCCCGCCGCCCTTGACGCGGACGGGGTCACCGCGTTCCTCCAGGCGGGCGGCGCGCGGCCATGGCAGATCGGCCTCGTCGCGGAGCGGCTTGCCGAGGCGTTCGCGGCCGTCCCGCAGGACTAACGTCCCTGTTACTCTTCAGTAACTTATGGCTGGCCACGCCCGGGGACCCCGGGTAGCGTCGGCCATCTCGGGCCCGCCCTCGCGTGCTCGTCGGACACCGCCGTCCCGCCCTGGAGGCTCGATGCCCACCACATCTCCGCGACCCGCAGCCCTCGTCCGCCGCGTCGTCTTCGTCGACGGGGTCCGCACCCCGTTCGGCCGCGCGCGCAAGGACGGGCTGTACGCCCACACCCGCGCCGACGACCTGGCCGTCAAGACGGTCCGCGAGCTGCTGCGCCGCCACCCGCAGCTGCCGCCCGAGCGCATCGACGAGGTCGCGATCGCCGCGACCACGCAGCAGGGCGACCAGGGCCTGACCCTCGGCCGCACGGTCGGCGTGCTCGCCGGGCTCCCCCGGACCGTCCCCGGCTACGCGATCGACCGCATGTGCGCCGGCGGGATGACCGCGGTGACCAGCACGGCCGCCGCGATCGGGTTCGGCGCGCAGGACATCGCGCTGGCCGGCGGGGTCGAGCACATGGGCCACCACCCGATGGGCTTCGAGGCCGACCCGAACCCGCGCTTCCTGTCCGAGCGGCTGGTCGCCAACGACGCCCTCAACATGGGGGTGACGGCCGAGAACCTGCACGACACGTTCCCGGCACTGACCCGCGCGCGTGCCGACGCGTACGGCGTCGCCAGCCAGGACAAGTACGCCGCGGCACTGGCCGCCGGCAAGATCGACCCCGACCTCGTCCCGGTCGCGCTGCGCGACCCGGAGAACGGCTGGGGCCTGGCCACGGCCGACGAGCCCCCGCGGCCCGGCACCACGGTCGAGGCGATCCAGAAGCTGCCGACCCCGTTCCGCGCGGGAGGCCGCGTCACCGCCGGCACGGCCGCACCTCTCACCGACGGCGCCGCGTCGTGCCTGCTGGCCGCCGAGGAGACCGCCGCTGAGCTGGGCCTGCCCACGCGCATGCGCATGGTGGCGTTCGCGTACGCCGGCGTGGAGCCCGAGATCATGGGCATCGGCCCGGTGCCCGCCACCGTCAAGGCGCTCGACCGCGCCGGCCTGACCATCGAGGACATCGGCCTGTTCGAGATCAACGAGGCGTTCGCGGTCCAGGTGCTCTCGTTCCTCGACGCGTTCGGCATCGCCGACGACGACCCGCGCGTCAACCAGTACGGCGGCGCTATCGCCGTCGGCCACCCGCTGGCCTCGTCGGGCGTGCGCCTGATGACCCAGCTGGCCCGCCAGTTCGAGGAGTACCCCGACGTGCGCTTCGGCCTGACCACCATGTGCGTGGGACTCGGCCAGGGCGGCACCGTCATCTGGGAGAACCCGCACCACGCCGACTACGAGCCCTTCGAGGGGAAGACCAAGTGAGCGACATGAGCACCGAGACTCCTCGCGCGGAGCGCGTGAGCCACGCGATCGCCCGTGACGTCACGCTGCCCGGCGGCGCCGGCACGCTGGCGCTCGTCACCATCGACAACGGCCTCGACCACACCAAGCCGACCACGCTCGGCCCCCTCGGCATCGCCGAGCTTCATGCCACCCTCACGGCCGTGCAGGCGCGCGTCGCGGCGGGCGAGATCGTCGCCGTCGCCGTCACCGGCAAGCCGTACTACCTGGCGGCGGGGGCGGACCTCACCCAGATCGGCACGGTCCCCGGGCGCGACGGAGCACTCCTGCTCGGCCAGGGCGGGCACGCCGCCTACGAGCTGCTGCACTCCATGGGCGCCCCGACCTTCGCGTTCGTCAACGGCGTCGCCCTCGGCGGCGGCCTCGAGCTGGCGCTCAACTGCGACTACCGCACGGTGGCCTCCGACGTCCGCGCGCTCGCGCTCCCGGAGACCGGCCTCGGCCTGGTGCCCGGCTGGGGCGGGGCGTACATCGTGCCGCGGCTCGTCGGCATCGAGAAGGCGCTCGACGTCATCCTCACGCGCCCCGCGGCCAACAAGCCGTTCGCGGCCGTCGAGGCCACGAAGCTCGGCCTCATGGACGTCGTCCTCGACCCGGCCGACTTCCTCGAGGAGTCCATCCGCTGGGCCGCTCGCGTGGTGACCGGCGAGGTCGTCGTCCCCCGTCGCGAGCTCGACAGCGCCGAGCTCTGGGACGGTGTCGTCTCAGCGGCCCGCCAGCGCCTGGACGCGGTGATCAACCGGTCCCGGCCCGCGCCCTACCGCGCGCTCGACCTGGTCGCGGCTGCACGGACGGCGTCGCGCGAGGAGGCCTTCGCGGCCGAGGACGAGGCGCTCGCCGACCTGATCATGAGCGACGAGATGCGCGCGTCGGTGTACGCGTTCGGGCTCGTGTCCGGCGGCAAGAAGCCCGTCGGCGCCCCCGACCGCTCGCTCGCCCAGCCGGTCACCCGCGTCGGCATCGTCGGTGCGGGGCTCATGGCCGCGCAGATCGCGATGCTCTTCGCGCAGCGGCTCGGCGTCCCCGTCGTCATGCGGGACCTGGACCAGGAGCGCGTCGACAAGGGCCTCGCAGCGGTGAAGTCCTCCGTCGACCGCCTCACGTCCACCGGTCGGATGAGCGAGTCGGCCGCCAGTCGGCTGCTCGGGTCGATCCAGGGCACCACGGACCTCGCCGAGTTCGCGTCCTGCGACCTGGTGATCGAGGCCGTGACCGAGATCCTCGACCTGAAGAAGAAGGTCTTCGCCGAGCTGGAGACCGTCATCTCCCCGACGACGATCCTGGCGACGAACACCTCCGCGCTGTCCGTCACCGCCATGGCGGCCGACCTCCAGCACCCCGAGCGCGTGGTCGGGCTGCACTTCTTCAACCCCGTGGCCGCGATGCCGCTGGTGGAGGTCGTGCAGGCCGAGCGCACGTCGCTGGAGGCGCTGGCCACCGGGTTCGCGGTGGCGGCCAAGCTGCGCAAGACGGCCGTGCTGGTGGCGGACCGTCCCGGCTTCGTCGTCAACCGGCTGCTGGTCCTGCTGCTCGGCGTGATCGTCGACGCCGTCGAGAAGGGCACCCCGGTGGAGGTGGCGGACCGCGCGCTGCGGCCCCTCGGCCTGCCGATGCCCCCGTTCGAGCTGTTCGACCTCGTCGGACCGGCCGTCGGACTGCACGTGCTGACCTCGCTGCGCGAGGAGCTGGGCGACCGGTTCCCCCGCTCCCCCGGCCTGGAGAAGCTGGTCGCCGACGGGACCACCGTGGTGCTCCCCGCGAAGGCCAAGGGCCTGCCCAAGCCGGTCGACCCGGCGATCCAGGCGGCGTTCAGCGAGACGACCGGCACGCCGCTCGACGAGGCCGGCGTGCTGGACAGTGTGCTCACCGCCCTCACGGTCGAGGTCGGGCACATGCTCGAGGAGGGCGTCGTCGCCACCCCGCAGCAGATCGACCTCTGCATGATCCTCGGCGCGGGCTGGGGCTTCCACCTGGGCGGGCTCACGCCCTACCTCGACCGCACGGGCTACTCGGAGCGCGTCCTGGGACGCCGGATCCTGCCCGACGGCGTGGCCAACGTGCCGGCCTAGAAGACCGCCAGCCCCCGGTCCCGGAACGTCGCGCGCACGCGCTCGATGAGCTCCGGGGTCGGGGGTTGTGTCGCGTCCAGCTGGTACCGCATCCCCAGCTCGTCCCACTTGTCGCGGCCCATCTGGTGGAAGGGCAGCACCTCGACCCGCTCGACGACGGACCCGAGCTTCACGACGTGGTCGGCGACGGCCTCGACGTTCTCGGGGGCGTCCGTCAGGCCGGGGACCAGCACGAACCGCACCCAGGTGCGCTTGCCGGCGTCGCGCAGCCGCGCGCCGAAGTCGAGCGTGGGCTGCAACGCCCTGCCGGTCGCCTTGCGGTACGTGTCCGGCAGGCCGGACTTGATGTCGAGGAGCACCAGGTCGATGTCCGCGAGCATCGCGTCCGTGCACTGGCTGCCCAGGAACCCGGACGTGTCCACCGTGGTGTGCACGTCCATCGCCTTGGCGCCCCGGAGCAGGCGGGCCAGGTAGGCCGGCTGCATGAGGGGCTCACCGCCCGAGATCGTCAGCCCGCCGCCCGTCGCCTTGAACACCGGGCGGTAGCGGGCCACCCGCGCGAGGATCTCGTCGGCCGGCACGTCCGTCCCCCGACGCATCTGCATGGTGTCGGGGTTGTGGCAGTACAGGCACTGGAGCGGACAGCCGGCCAGGAACACGGTCAGGCGCGTGCCCGGGCCGTCCACGGCCGTGACCAGCTCCCAGGAGTGGACCGAACCGACGGACCCGGACCGGACCGCGGCCATCTTGGCGGCGTGGTCCAGCTCGACCGAGGTGAGCCCTGCCGTGCCGGACCGCGACCTGGGCAGACCCAGGTGCACGGCCGGCCACGGCGCCGCTTCGTGCACCTGGGTGGTCATGACCTTCAGACCGATCCGTGGAACGTGCGCGACAGGACGTCGAGCTGCTGCTCGCGCGTCAGCCGGACGAAGTTCACGGCGTAGCCCGACACCCGGATGGTCAGCTGCGGGTACTCCTCGGGGTGCTCCATGGCGTCCTCGAGGGTCTCGCGGTTGAGCACGTTGATGTTCAGGTGGAAGCCCGACGACATCATGAACGCGTCCAGCAGGCCGACCAGGTTGGTGACCTGCTCGTCGCGGGTGCGCCCCAGACCGGTCGGGATGACCGACGAGGTCAGCGAGATGCCGTCCTGCGCCTCGCCGTAGGGGATCTTCGCGACGGACAGTGCCGAGGCGAGCATGCCGTGCGCGTCCCGCCCGTTCATCGGGTTGGCGCCCGGAGCGAAGGGCTGGCCGGCGCGGCGTCCGTCGGGCGTGGAGCCCGTGGACTTCCCGTAGACCACGTTCGACGTGATCGTCAGGACGGACTGCGTGTGCAGCGCCTTGCGGTACGTCGGCGTCTTGCGCAGCTTGGTCATGAACAGCTCGACCAGCCACACCGCGATGTCGTCGGCACGGTCGTCGTCGTTGCCGTAGGTCGGGAACTCGCCCTCGACCTCGTACTCGGTGATGAGGCCGTCGACGGTCCGTACCGGGTGCACGGCCGCGTACTTGATGGCCGACAGGGAGTCGGCGACCACCGAGAGCCCGGCGATGCCGCAGGCCATGGTGCGCAGGATCGCACGGTCGTGCAGGGCCATCTCGAGGCGCTCGTACGCGTACTTGTCGTGCATGAAGTGCACGCAGTTGAGCGCGTCCACGTACGTCTCGGCGAGCCAGTCGAGCGTCCCGTCGAGCTTGGCCACGACGTCGTCGTAGTCGAGGACGTCACCGGTCACGGCCGGCGCCGAGGGGGCCACCTGCTTGCCGGTCATCTCGTCGCGACCGCCGTTGATGGCGTAGAGCAGCGCCTTGGCCAGGTTGATCCGCGCGCCGAAGAACTGCATCTGCTTGCCGACCCGCATGGGCGAGACGCAGCACGCGATCGCGGCGTCGTCACCCCAGGAGTCGCGGATCAGGTCGTCGGACTCGTACTGCAGCGCTGAGGTGTCGATGGACACCTGCGTGCAGAAGCGCTTGAAGCCCTCCGGCAGACGGTCGCTCCAGAGCACCGTCAGGTTGGGCTCGGGCGCCGGGCCCAGGTTGTAGAGCGTCTGGAGGAACCGGAACGACGTCTTGGTGACCAGCGTGCGGCCGTCCTCGCCGATGCCACCGATGGACTCGGTCACCCACGTCGGGTCGCCCGAGAACAGCTCGTCGTACTCCGGGGTGCGCAGGAACCGCACGATGCGCAGCTTGATGACCAGGTCGTCGACGAGCTCCTGGACGTCCTGCTCGGTCAGCCGGCCCGCGGCGAGGTCACGCTGCATGAAGACGTCGAGGAAGGTCGACGTGCGGCCCAGGGACATGGCCGCGCCGTTCTGCTCCTTGACCGCACCGAGGTACGCGAAGTACAGCCACTGCACGGCCTCCTTGGCCGTCGTGGCCGGAGCGGAGATGTCGTAGCCGTACGTGGCGGCCATCGCCTTGAGCTCCTGGAGGGCGCGGATCTGCTCCGCGTTCTCCTCGCGGTCGCGGATGACGTCCTCCGACGAGCGCTCCTTGTCGAGGTCCGCGCGGTCCTCGCGCTTGGCCGCGATCAGGGCGTCGACGCCGTACAGGGCCACGCGGCGGTAGTCGCCGATGATCCGGCCGCGGCCGTACGCGTCCGGCAGGCCGGTGATCAGGTGCGAGGACCGGGCCGCGCGCACGGCGGGGGGGTACACGTCGAAGACGCCGTCGTTGTGGGTCTTGCGGTACTTGGTGAAGATCTCGCCGACGATCGGGTCGGGCGCGAAGCCGTAGGTCTCGAGCGCCTTCTCGACCATCCGGTAGCCACCGTTGGGCATGATCGCGCGCTTCAGGGGCGCGTCCGTCTGCAGCCCGACGATGATCTCGTGGTGACGGTCGATGTAGCCGGGCTCGTGCGACGTGATCGTCGACGGCGTGTGCTGGTCGATGTCGTAGACGCCACGGGCGCGCTCGGCCGGGAACATCTCGGTCAGCTTGGCCCAGATACCGGTCGTCCGGGGGGTCGCACCCGCCAGGAACGACGCGTCGTCGGTGTACGGCGTGTAGTTGCGCTGGATGAAGTCACGGACGTCGATCCGGTCCACCCAGGGCCCGGTGACGAAACCCTCCCAGGCAGGCCTCACGGCGGTCTCGATCCGGGTGCTCGCGGACACGGTGCTCGTGGACATTTGCGCTCCTCCGACGTTGCTGATACCTCGACGCTACGGAGGTGGCGGGCATTCGTCCCAGGACCTAAGGCCCCGTGTGATGCGGGTCATCAGGAGGACAGCCCCAGCGCTGCGAGCGTATCGCGCGCGATGTCGGCCGGACGCAGGCGCAGCTCGGTCACCAGCTGCTCGCGGGTGGCGTGGTCGAGGAACTCACGCGGGATGCCGAACGCCTGCACGGGGGTGCTGATGCCGGCCTCGCGCGCCCGCTGCGCGACCACCGATCCGAGGCCGCCGTCGACCACGCCGTCCTCGATGGTGACCACGTGGTCGTGGTCCCCGACCAGCTTGGTGAGGGCCCCCGAGACCGGGAGGACCCAGCGGGGGTCGACGACCGTGACGCGCAGCCCGTGCGCCGCCAGCACCTCGGCCGTCTCGAGCGCGGTCTGCGCCATGGCCCCGTACCCGACGAGAAGGAGGTGCGGCGAACCGGCGGGCCCGTCGTGCCGGGCCAGGACGTCGATGCCGTCGAGGTGGTCGATGGCGGGCACCGGGTCCACGAGGGCGCCCTTCGGGTACCGGACGACGGTGGGCGCGTCGGCGACGTCCACCGCGGTGCGCAGGGCGTCGCGCAACGTCTCCTCGTCGCGCGGCGCGGCCAGGCGCAACCGCGGCACGACGCCGAGCATGGCCATGTCCCACATGCCGTTGTGGCTCGCGCCGTCGGAGCCGGTGAGCCCGGCGCGGTCGAGCACGAACGTCACGCCGGCCTTGTGCAGGGCGACGTCCATGAGGATCTGGTCGAACGCGCGGTTGAGGAACGTGGCGTACACCGCGACGACCGGGTGCAGCCCGCCGAAGGCCATTCCCGCGGCGGACGTCGCCGCGTGCTGCTCGGCGATGCCGACGTCGAACACGCGCGACGGGAACTCCGCGGCGAACGGGGCGAGCCCCACCGGCTGGAGCATCGCCGCGGTGATGGCCACGACGTCCGGACGTCGGCGCCCGATGCGCACCAGCTCGTCGGCGAACACGCTGGTCCACTCGAACCGCGAGGGCGCCACGGGCAGGCCGGTCTCGGGGTGGATCTTGCCGACCGCGTGGAACCGGTCCGCGACGTCCTGCTCGGCCGGCACGTAGCCCCGGCCCTTCTCCGTGATGACGTGCACGATGACCGGGCCGCCGAACGCCTTGGCGTTGCGCAGCGCCCGCTCGACCGCGCGCACGTCGTGACCGTCGACGGGGCCGACGTACTTGATGCCCAGGTCCTCGAACATCCCCTGCGGGACCAGGACGTCCTTGATGCCCTTCTTCATGCCGTGCAGCGCGTCATAGGTGGCGCGGCCGGGAGGCCCGGAGCGGCGGAGCGTGCGCTTGCCCCAGGACAGGACGTTCTCGTAGCCGCGCGTGGTGCGCAGCGTGTCGAGGTGGTGGGCGAGGCCGCCGATCGTCGGCGCGTAGGAGCGGCCGTTGTCGTTGACGACGATCACGAGCCGGCGGTCCTGGCCGGCCGCGATGTTGTTCAGCGCCTCCCAGGCCATGCCCCCGGTCAGCGCACCGTCCCCGATCACCGCCACCACGTGCCGGTCGCCGCGGCCCTGGAGCTCGTTGGCCTTGGCGATGCCGTCCGCCCAGCTCAGCGCGGTGGACGCGTGCGAGTTCTCGACCACGTCGTGCTCGGACTCGGAGCGGCTGGGGTAGCCCGACAGCCCGCCCTTGCTGCGCAGCTGCGAGAAGTCACGGCGGCCGGTGAGCAGCTTGTGCACGTAGGCCTGGTGGCCGGTGTCGAACACCATGGTGTCCAGCGGCGACTCGAACACCCGGTGCATCGCGATGGTCAGCTCGACGACGCCGAGGTTCGGACCGAGGTGTCCGCCGGTGCGGGAGACCCGGTCGACCAGGAACGTGCGGATCTCGGCGGCGAGGTCGTCGGCCTGGCGAGGCGTGAGCCGGCGCACGTCGTCCGGGGAGCTGATGCGATCGAGCAGACCCATGGTGGTGCCTCCTCCTCCGGTGTGCGGCGACGATGCCGCACCGTGCGGACGCCGAAAGCTGTGTCCACACTGTACGGGGACCGGGGCCTGCCGACCCGCTGGGCCTGGTCAGGTGCCCGTGGAGGCCCCGTGAAGAGCCGGTCGCCAACGACTACCATGGACCGGAAAGGGGAACACCCATGCGCTTCCTGCCCGGCCACGCGGCCACCTCCGACCTCACGTACGGAGACGTCTTCCTCGTCCCGTCGCGTTCTGAGGTCACCTCCCGCTTCGACGTCGACCTCACTGCGGTCGACGGCACCGGCACCACCATCCCGATCGTCGTCGCCAACATGACGGCCGTCGCCGGACGCCGGATGGCCGAGACGGTCGCCCGCCGCGGGGGCATCACTGTCCTCCCCCAGGACGTCCCGACCGACGTCGTGGCCGAGGTCGTCGCCTCGGTCAAGATGCGGCACCCCGTCGTGGAGACCGCCGTCGTGGTCAGCCGCCACGACACCGTGCACACCGCCCTCACGCTCATCGGCAAGCGCGCGCACGGCGCCGCGGTGGTGGTGGACGACGGCAAGCCCGTCGGGGTCGTCACCGAGGCGGACTGCCAGGGGGTCGACCGCTTCACCCAGGTAGGCGAGGTCATGACCGCCCACCCGACCACGGTGGACCTCGCGATGATCGAGCAGGGCGGGCTGCGCGGGCTGGAGGCGGCCTTCGAGAAGCTGCACGGCTCCCGCCGCAAGTTCTCCCCCGTGGTGCGTGACGGCGAGCTCGTCGGCGTGCTCACCCGGATCGGCGCGCTGCGCTCGTCCATCTACCAGCCCGCCGTGGACGGCCAGGGACACCTGCGCGTCGCGGCGGCCGTGGGCATCAACGGCGACGTGAAGCAGAAGGCCCTCGAGCTGCTCGAGGCCGGGGTCGACGTCCTCGTGGTCGACACCGCGCACGGCCACCAGCGCAAGATGCTCGACGCCCTCGGTGCCGTCCGCTCGCTCGACCCGCAGGTGCCGGTGGTCGCGGGGAACGTGGTCACCGCCGAGGGGACGCGCGACCTGATCGCCGCCGGCGCGGACATCGTCAAGGTGGGCGTCGGACCGGGTGCCATGTGCACCACGCGCATGATGACCGCCGTCGGGCGCCCCCAGTTCTCCGCGGTGCTCGAGTGCGCGGCCGAGGCACGGCGCCTCGGCAAGCACGTGTGGGCCGACGGCGGCGTCCGGCACCCGCGCGACGTCGCCCTGGCGCTCGCGGCCGGTGCCTCGCAGGTCATGGTCGGGTCCTGGTTCGCCGGCACCCACGAGTCGCCGGGCGACCTGCACGAGGACGGCAACGGGCGGCTGTACAAGGAATCGTTCGGGATGGCGTCGGCACGGGCAGTCGCCGCCCGCACCAAGGGCGGCTCCGCGTTCGACCGGGCCCGCAAGGCCCTCTACGAGGAGGGCATCTCCTCCTCCCGCATGTTCCTGGACCCCCGCCGTCCGGGCGTCGAGGACCTCATCGACACGATCACCGCCGGGGTGCGCTCGGCGGCGACGTACGTGGGCGCCACGACGATCGACGAGCTGCACGAGCGCGCAGTCGTCGGGATCCAGTCGGCCGCGGGCTACGAGGAGGGGCGCCCGCTGCCCGACGGGTGGTGACCGGCATGCGTCCCGTCCTGGTGATCACGCACGCACCCCACGAGGGCCCCGGCCTCATCTCTCGCGGGCTGGACGCGCCCCTGCGGGTGCGCACCGTCCTCGACCTCGAGGACGCGCGGCTCCCCGCTCTCGACGAGGTGTCGGGCGTGGTCGTGATGGGCGGCCCCATGGACGCCGACGACGTGCGGGGCCACCCCGGCCTCGCCGCCGAGCGGGCGCTCCTCGCGGCCGCGGTCGACGCGGACGTGCCGGTGCTGGGGGTGTGCCTGGGCATGCAGCTGCTCGCGCTGGCGCTCGGCTCGCACCTGCACCTGCGGGCCGCCACCGAGATCGGGTTCGCGCCCGTGGACATCGACGTCGAGGACCCCGTCCTCGGCGCGCTCGGCACCCGGCCCACGGTGCTGCACTGGCACTCCGACACGGTCGACCTGCCGCCGGGCGCCACCCTCCTGGCCTCGACCGAGGCGACGCCCGTGCAGGCGTTCCGCGCCGGCAGCGCGCTGGGCCTCCAGTTCCACCCCGAGCTCGACGCCGGGATGCTCGACCTCTGGCTCTCGACGCCGGACATGGTCGGCGAGCTCGGCGACGACGACATCGACGAGATCCGCGCGGCCGGCCGCCGGCACCTGCCCGGTCTGGTCCCCGCCGCCGAGAAGATGTTCGCCGGCTTCGGGGAGCTCGTCCGGGCCCGGGGATGACCGAGCCGACGCCGGAGGTCGGCGGGGCGCGTGCCGAGCTGCTCGACCTGTGCGCGCGCGGCGTCGACTGGCGGATGGACCCGGCCCGCGTGCTCGAGGACGCCTCGACGGCCCGGCCCGCCGCGGTGCTGGTGCTGTTCGGCGCACTGGACACCGCCCCCGCACGCACCGAGTCGCCGGCGGTCGCCCGCGACCTCGACGTGCTGCTCCAGCGACGCTCCCGGACGCTCGGGCACCACGCCGGCCAGATCGCGTTCCCCGGTGGGCGGCTCGAGAAGTCCGACGCCGGGCCGCGGGAGGCCGCGCTGCGCGAGGCCGTCGAGGAGGTCGGCCTCGACGCGTCGGGCGTCGAGGTGCTCGGCACCCTCCCTCCCCTGCCGGTGCCTGTGAGCAACCACCTGGTCACGCCGGTGCCGGCGTGGTGGACCCACCCGTCACGGGTCGCGGCGGTCGACCACGCCGAGACGGTCGACGTGTTCCGGGTCCCCGTCGCCGACCTGCTGGATCCCGCCAACCGCGCGAGCGTCGAGCACACCCGGTGGGGCCGGACCGTCCGCACCCCCGCGTTCACCGTCGACGGGCGGCTGGTGTGGGGGTTCACGGGGATCGTGCTGGCCCGGATGTTCGACGCGCTCGGCTGGGCCGTGCCGTACGACGCCCACCGGATCGTGCAGGCCCGCTGACGTGGTCCACCCGATCCCGGAGATCGAAGTCACCGAGGACCTCGCGCGCAGGCTCCTGCGCGAGCAGCACCCCGACCTCGCCGACCTCCCGCTGACCTGGTCCGGGACCGGCTGGGACAACGCCCTGTGGCGTGTCGGGGAGCACCTGGCCGCCCGGTTCCCGGTGCGGGAGCTCGCCGCTCCCCTGGTCACGCACGAGCAGCGGTGGCTACCCGTCCTGGCGCCGTGGCTCCCGGTCGACGTGCCGGTGCCCGTGCGGGTCGGGACGCCCTCGGGCACCTACCCGTGGCCGTGGAGCGTCGTGCCCTGGTTCGACGCGGTCGCGGCCCACCGGACCCCCGTGGCGGGCCGGGCGGCCTGGGCGCCGCAGCTGGCGGACGTCTTCGTCGCGCTGCACCGCCCGGCGGCCGACGACGCACCGGTCAACCCGTTCCGAGGCGTCCCGATCGGCCCTCGCGAGCACCCCCTGCGCGAACGTCTCGACCACCTGGACCTCGCCGACGGAGACCGCGTCCTCGAGCGCTGGCGCGCCCTGGCGGCCGCTCCCCCGTGGGACGGCCCCGCGCTGTGGCTGCACGGCGACCCGCACCCGGCCAACCTCCTGGTGCACGACGGACGGCTGCGGGCGGTCATCGACTTCGGCGACGTGACGTCCGGGGACCCGGCCTCCGACCTGTCGACCGCGTGGCTCACCTTCGACGGCGAGGGCCGGGCAGCGTTCCGGGACCGGTTGGCCTACGACGACGCGACCTGGCGGCGCGCGCAGGCCTGGGCGCTGCACATGGCGGTCGTGCTGCAGATGCATCCGGTGGACCACCCGACGCTCGCGGAGATCGGACGCCACGGGATCGTGCAGGCGCTCGCCGACTGATCTCGCGGAATACTGGCGCCATGGCGAGCGAGCCCAACAAGACCGCCCCGACCGATGCGGACGTCGACGCGTTCCTCGCGGCGGTCGAGAACCCGGTGCGTCGTCGGGACGCGCTCCGCCTGGTCGAGCTGATGACCCGGGTGACGGGTGAGCAGCCGAGGATGTGGGGGCCGAGCATCGTCGGCTTCGGCGCCTACCACTACGAGTACGCGTCGGGTCGGCAGGGCGACACGATCGCCGCCGGGTTCTCTCCGCGCAAGGCCGCGACGACGGTCTACCTCGCCGACGGTGTCGAGGCGCACGCCGGCCTGCTCGCGGGCCTCGGCCCCCACACGACCGGCGCGAGCTGCGTCTACATCAAGGACCTCGACGCGATCGACCTGGGCGTCCTCGAGGAGGCTGTCCGCCGCTCGTACGCGACCGTGAGCGCAGAGTCGTTCGGCACGGACGCGGGCTGACCGTCAGCTCGACGGTCCCGCCCGCACCATGCCCCGCACCGAGTCCAGCCGCAGCGTCGCGGGGTCGACGTCGGTGAGGACCCACGTCGCACCCGCGGCCACCCAGGGAGCCGGGTCCACCCCAGGCGCCAGGTCGATCGCGACGTCGTAGGGCCGCGCCGGGTCGGTGCGCAGGTCGCCGACCCGCGCCACCGCCTCCGCCAGCTGGTCCGGGGACGTGAGGTTGACCGGGAAGAAGCCGTCGTGCCGGGCCGCACGCCGCAGAGGCCGCAGGTTCCCGGGGAACGCCGCGACCCAGACCGGGATGTCGCCGCGCACCGGGGTCGGGGCGAAGGTCATGCCGTCGACGAGGTGGTGCGTCCCGTGATGGTGCACGGCCTCACCGGTCCACGTCGAGCGCAGGATCTCGAGCGACTCGTCGAGCAGCTCGGCGCGCGTCCGGTCCTCGACGGGTTCGCCCGTGCGCGCGTACTCGCCGGCGAACGAGTCGCTGCCGACGCCGACGCCGAGGACCAGGCGCCCGCCGCTGAGCCGGTCGAGAGCCACGGTCTCTCGCGCGACCTTGGTGGGCCGACGCCGCGCCAGGGGGCTCACCATGGGTCCGAGCACCAGGCGGTGCGTCACCGCGGCCGCGGCCGCGAGGCTGACCCACGGGTCGCCCACCGCAGTCACCGGCGCCCGCCAGGCGAGCTGGTCCCACACGAAGAACCCGTCCCACCCCGCGGCCTCGGCCTCGACGGCGAGGTCGGCGACGACCCGGGGGTCGGCGAGCTCGTCGAACAGCGGCAGCCACACCGCGGACCTCATCGCGCACCCCGCGGTGCCGTGTGCTCCAGCAGCGCCGCCGTGAACTCGTCCCACCGGGCCGCTGGCAGCTCGTGACCGGCACCCTCGAGCACGACGAGCCTCGCCCCCGGGATCGCGTCCCGCAGGGCGTACCCGTGGGGCAGCGGGAAGACCGGGTCCAGCTCGCCGTGGACGACGAGCGCGGGCACGCCGACGTGGCCGAACCCTCCGTGCACCGGCCCCGGGGTGTCGATGGCGAAGTGGTTGTTCGCGGCGCCCGGGTCCGTGGAGCGCGCCAGATCGAGCTCGACGAGCCGACGCACGTGCACCTCGTCGAACAGGGTGGAGTCGCCGTCGTACGCCCGGATCACCGCGACGACGTGCTCGACCCAGGCGTCGTGGTCGTCGACCGCGGGCGCGGGTGCCTCGACGGCGTCCCTGAAGGCGAAGCTCGGGCCGGGCAGGCCGGAGTCACCCGTCGTCGTCGACATGAAGGTCACGCTCGCGACGCGGTCGGGGTGGTCGACGGCCAGGATGAGCGCCGTCCCTCCCGACATCGAGCGGCCCACCACGTGGACCGTGTCGAGGCCGAGCGCGTCGGCGATCGCGAGGGCGTCGTCGGCCAGGTCCCTCATGTCGTAGGCCGGGTGCCCCCCTCGCGACACCGTCGACCGCCCGGTGTCGCGCTGGTCGTAGCGGATGACGAACCGGCCGCCGGCGGCCAGCCGGTCGCACAGCTCCTCCTCCCACCCGATCATCGACGCGGCTGCGCCGTGGATGAGGAGGATGGCCGGGTCGCCGCGGTCCCCGGCGGTCTGGACGCACAGCTCGACGTCACCGACACGGATCATGGTCTCGGGGTTCATGGGATCGACGCTAGGACGCGGCCGTCACCGGGGAAAGCGATTGTTCCTGATAGTGATGATCGCGTAGAGCGATACTGGAGTCATGCTGGACCTGCGCCTCCTCGCCGCCCTCGACGCCGTGGCCCGCACGGGCACGTTCGGGGCCGCCGCCGCCGAGCTGGGCTATACGCAGTCGACGCTGAGCCAGCAGGTCGCCGCCCTGGAGCGACGAGTCGGTGGCGCCGTCTTCGACCGTCCCGGCGGAGCTCGTCGACCCCGGATCACGCCGCTCGGCCGACTCGTCCTGGCGCAGGCGAGGACCCTCCTCGAGGCCGACAGCGCTGCCCGGGACGCCATCGACCGCTTCCACGCCGGCGCCGGGCGGGTCGACGTCGGCACCTTCCAGACGGTCACCAACGTGCTGCTCCCGATGGTCCTCGACCGGCTCCGGGTCGAGCACCCGGACGCGGACGTCCGCCTGTTCGAGGACGAGACCGACGAGCCGCCGCTCGAGCTGCTCGACCTCGCGTTCCTCGACGTCCCCGGCCCGGCCGACGCCGACCACGTCGAGGTGTTCCGGGACGAGCACGTCCTGGTGGCCCGAGCTCGCGCGTTCGCGCCCGGACCCGTCGCGCTGGCCCACCTCCACGGCCGCGCGATGGTGGCCCTCCCCCCGATCTGCGACCAAGCCGTGGTCGAGGCCGCCTTCGCCCGTGCTGCGGTGGCGCCGGACATCGTGTTCCGGACCGTCGACAACCAGGGCATCACCTCGATGGTCCGGGCGGGACTCGGCTCGGCGGTCATGCCGGTGCTCTCCGTGTGGGGGCAGCGCCACGACGAGGCCCTGTCGTTCCACCGCCTCGAGCCGGCGGTCCCGGACCGGGTCGTCCGGGTGGTGTCACGGGGCACCCTGTCGCCGCTCGCGTCGCGGCTGAGGGAGCTGTCCGTCGACGTCGGTCAGCAGCTCGTGCGCGACCTGGCGGCCGACGGCCCGGCGCCCTGAGCGCTCGTCGCTCCCGCACTGCGGGTCGGGGCCGCACCCGACGGCCGGGCAGGTCATGATGTCCGGCGTGACCGACGCACCGACCCACGTCCCTGCCCCGCCCGCGGGGCTGCGCGCCTGGCTGCGCGACCTCGGCGCCGTCGTGGCGCAGGGGGCACGGCTCTGGATCCGTTCGTGGCCGCTGCTGCTCGTGATCGCGCTGCTCGCCGTGGCCGGGCGGCACGCCGCCGGCTGGGCCGCCGTCAACGCGTCGACCGTCAACAACACGCTCGGCTGGGCGGTGCTCGTCCTCGCTCCGCTGAGCATGGTCGCGGGGATCGTCGCGATGCTGCACGTGCTGCGCCGCGACCTGCCCGCCCTCGACGCGATCGGCCGCACCCGAGCGCCCGACGACGCGGCGTCCGGGCACGAGCGCGGACTGGTCGACGTGCTGGCCTCCGTGTTCGTCCCGTTCCTCGCGCTGTACGCGTCCTACGGGCTGCTCGACGAGGACCGCGCGCGGTTCCTCAACACCGCCGCGTACCGGGAGTTCGTCGAGCGCTCCCCGTTCTCCGCCGAGAGGGCGGACGGTGGGTTCGTCGACCTCGCCACCGGGTGGGGTCTCGTCGCCCTGGTGGTCGTGGCGGTCGTGCTGCGCTGGCTGCTCGGCCGGTGGGAGGGCCGGAGCCACCGCCGCGCGCTCGCGTTCGCGGGTGCCTACGTCGAGGCCTTCTGGCTCCTGGTCGTGGCAGCGTTCGCCACCCAGCTGCTGGACAGCGTGTGGGCGTGGGTGGAGAGCCGGCGCGCCGTGGCGATCGTGCTCGACTGGTGGCTCACCGTGCTCGAGGCGCTCGGCCCTGTTGCCGCGCCGGTCGACGCTGCCGTGAACGCGGTCGCGGGCGTGCTGGGCAACCTCGACGACCTCGTCGTCATCCCGCTGGCGTGGCTCACCGTCGGAGCCGTCGTGTACGGGCACAAGCTCGCGGCGCCGCCCAAGCCCGAGCCGCGCGTCCGCGCGGCGGCGTGGCAGCGGGTGCCGGCGCCGGTGCGCCGCTGGACCACCGAGGCCGCGGCCCCGGTCGTCGGTGACGTGCGGGGGCGGTTCACGGCGCTCGCGGACGGGTTGCGGCGGCTCGCGGTCGCCGGTCTGGGCCCGATGCTGGTGTTCGCGCTCGCGTTCCTGGTCGCCACGCGGGTCGAGGAGGGGATCCTGCTCCTCGCGCGCGCGATCAGCGGGCCGCAGGACGTCGACACGTGGCTCGCGTTCGCTCCGATGGTGTCGTCCGTCGCGACCGCCGTCGGGCTGACCCTGACGATGGCGCTGCTCGCCGCCGGTGTGGACCGGATCCTCGCGGGCCAGGAAGCGGCCGCGGCTCGCGTGCCGGTTCCCGCGGAGCCGACCGAGGTCTAGCGCGACACCTCGAGCAGCACGTACCGCGGCTTCTGCCACCACACCACGACGTCGGCGATCTGCACGCCCTCGGGCACCACGACCACCGGCGAGACGGACCACGTGGCGGGTCGCGGCAGGGCGTCCGGGTCGGTGAGGGCGTCCTCGAGGTCGCCCACCGGCGGCCACGGCCCGGGCGCGTCCTCGGGGACGCACGGCGTCGGTGACTGGAGCGCACCCCAGCCGCTCGCGACGTAGTCGTACCGCGTGCCGGCCGCGTCCCGCACGGCGACAGAGCAGCCCGTGAGGACGACGTCGGGGTCCGCGCTCAGCGTGAGGTCCACCCGCACCGCGCGGGTTCCCGCAGGCAGCTCCATGTCCTCGGGCAGGTCGGTCTCGTCGGCGACGCCGTCCAGGCGCACCCGCACGTCGACCGGCAGGGTGCCGCCGGAGCCGTCGTAGACCCGCTGGTGGAGCTCGGCGGTCCCGTCCGCCTCGGCGGTGACGGGCTGGCGCAGGTCCTGCTCCCACCACAGCGTCCGCACGCGGTCGCCCGCCGCGACGAGCGCGAGGGCCAGTGCGACCGGCAGCGCGACGAGCGCCCAGCGGTTGCGACGCCACCAGCTCCCGGGCGTCGCCGGCGCGGCCGAGGTCGGGGCCGGGGGGACGGTCTGCGTGGTCACGGTTGCTCCGGCGGCTCGTCGGACCGCGGGCCGGCGAGCACGGGCGTGTCGTCCGCCGCCCACGCGTCCGCGTCGGCCCGCGTGAGGCCCAGGTCGATGTCGGCGACGTCCTCGCGGCGCTGGTCCTTCTGCTCCAGGCCGATGCGCAGGTGTGCTCCCGGCAGGGCCTCGGGCGGGACCTCCACGCTCAGCGTCGCGTAGCGGGCGATCCCGGGCTGCGCCGTACCGGGGAGGAACGACGAGCGCCCCCCGGTGAACACCAGGTACGTGCGCCCGTCCCCGCCGATGAGCTCCGCGAAGCCGAGCGCGCGCGGCTGCCCGGTGGCCTCGATCGTCAGCGGCACGGTGAGCCACACGCCTGGCGTCGCGAGCAGCGAGCCGTCGTCGGGGTCGAGGACCGTGGAGCCGGCGGGCTCGCCGGCCGTCAGGCGCGCGTACCGGAGCTCGACCGGCTCGCCGACGACCGCCGGACGCAGGAACGACGCCTGCACGCGCTCGTCGACCGGGAACGCGGTGACGACGACGTGGCCGACGGCGAGCGCCGCGAGCACGGCCGCTCCCGCACCCAGCGTCTGCGCGGTGGGGCGGCGCCCGCGTCGGGCGTCTGGCGGGGCGTCGGAGGTGCTCACTCGTCGCCCTCCTCGTCGGCGTCGGAGACGGCCTCGCGCACGTCGAGCTCGCCCCGCAGCGTCGTCGTCGGGTCCGACCACGTCACGGTCGGGTCGAGGCTGCCCTTGCGCCACGTGTGCTGCTGGAGCAGCACGGTCGCGGTGGTGGGCGGGGCGGCGGACCCGTCCTGCTCGAACAGGAACGCGGCCTCGTAGGTCAGTCCGGGCTGGACGGGGCTGAGGGACGAGCCGTCCTCGAGCAGGGCGATCGACGTGGACGTCACGCCCGGGACCAGCGCGCCGGGCTCCTTGACCAGACCGTCGACCCCGGTGAGCGTCAGGGCGTCCCGCAGGGTGACCCCCAGCACGCCCGCGTCGCCCGTATTGCGCACCGTCGCGACGACGCCGACCCACCGGTTGCCGTCCTCGGACAGGTACTGCCCCGGCAGGTCCGTGGTCCACACGACGCGGTGCACGGTCAACTCGAACGGGGCGACCTCGACCGGGGCGTCGACGACCAGCACCTCGGGGCCGTCCTGCGTCTCCTCCTGGAGCCCGCCGAACGCCGCGGTGACGGCAAGCAGCGCGACGGCGCCGCCGATGCCGATGCGCCGCAGCGGCTGGTCGAGGACCCGACGCGCCACCGTGCTGCCGCTCTGCCGCGCGCGGGCGCGCAGGTCGGGAGGGGCGGCGGGTCCGGGCACGCGGCCGAGTGTAGGTGCGGCGTCGGGTCAGGGGCGTCAGGTGACCGTGTCAGTCCGGGACGCGCGCCAGGGCGATCCCGAATCCCGGCAGCAGGTCGTACCAGCGCACGTCGACGAACCCGGCACCGTCGAGCAGCACGCGGAACTGCTCGGGGGTGTGGAACCCGATCCACCCCGGGTCGCCGGCCAGCGAGAGCGCCGACGCCAGGCCGACGAACCACGACGGCCCGGGGTCGATGATCGCGTAGTGCCCGCCCGGCCGCAGGCACCTCCGGATCGCCGCCGCCGCGGCCGCCGGGTCCGGGTAGTGGTGGTGCGCGAGGCAGTTGTAGACCAGGTCGAACGCGCCGTCGAGGTCCCGCGGCAGGTCCCCGACGTCGGACTGCACGAACGCCGTGTTGTCGAGGCCCGCGGCCCAGGCGGCCCGGTGCGCACCGACGACCATCCCGGCCGCGAGGTCGACGCCCACGACCTCACCGTCCGGGACCCGGCGCGCGACGGCCCGCAGCTCCCTGCCCGGGCCGCACCCCGCGTCGAGCACGCGGGCGTCGGGCGTGAGCAGGGGCGCCAGCATGTCGAGGGCCTCGGAGAAGAGCGGGACCGAGAACGGCCGCACGTAGAAGTCATAGGCCTCGGCGAGCCGGTCGAACTCCTCGACCAGGCCGTCGTTCTTGGTCGGCGCGTCCAGGAGCCGCGGCCCTCGCTGCGTGCGGCTGAGCAGCGGTCCCCCGCCGGGAGTCGGGGGCGTGGCGTCCACCACCAGCGCCTCGCCGCGGGCGCGGGCTGCCTGGCGGGTCGCGCGGACCGGGTCGGAGACGAGCGCGGCCCACGACCACATCGACGCCGCGAGCACCCCGCTGGCGGCCTCGCTCATGCGTCGGTGCGCCGGAGCACCACGGCGATCGTGCCGGCGGGGATGCCGTCCACACGCACCGTGCTGCGGTGGTCGACGCCCGCCACCACCGTGTCCGGCACGGTGGCCCGCAACGAGACGACGACCGACTCCTTGGCGGCCAGGTCGAGGGTCGAGGGCGTGACCGTGACCTCGACGTCGACCGGTTGGCCGGACGGGTCGCGGAACGGGTCGACGACGACCACTCCCGCCGCCGCGGCGTCCAGCACGTTCTCGACCTCGAACGCGCCCGCGGCCTCGGCCCCCGCCGGCCCCTCCAGCACGAGCAGTGCCGCGGCAGGCGCCGGGACGTCACCCGTGGCGTGCTGGTGCGTGGCGGGCGCGTCGTCGTGGCTGTGCGTCGCCGGACGACCGGGAGTCTGGAGCGAGACCACGCCGGGCGTCGCCTGCACCACCGCGGTGACCTCGGCGAGCCAGTCGGTGACGAGGGCACCCCAGGCCTTGTAGTAGGACACGTTCGCGTCGACGATCCGGCGCACCAGGTCGTCGGCGCCTGCGGTGGGGCGTGGCTCAGCCATGGGAGACCGGTACCCGGCCCTGGCGCGGCTGCGGGCGGCAGCACGGCTCCTTGTAGAAGTGGTCGTACCAGTGGTGCACCGTGTCGGGCTCGTCGAGGACCGCGACCTCGTGGACGCACGCGCAGCCGCCCTCCGACGACGACACCTCCCACCGCACCACGTGGTCGCGGCAGCCGCGCACCCACAGCAGGGCCGACAGGGACTCGGACGCGTCGTCGGGCAGGTGCACCGTGGCGGTGAACGTCGCGGTCTCGTACGGCCCGATCTGCTGCTGCACCGGGGCGACCGTCACGGCGCCGGCATCGGCCCCGGTGACCCGGACGGCGACGAACCGGCTGGCGGGCCACTCATTGGTCACCACCAGCCGCAGCGTCATCGTGGCGCCGGGGCAGCCGTGTGCGGTGACCGTCGGCAGCTTCTCCGGCAGGAAGCACGCGTCGGGGATCGCGCAGCCGCACGGCTGCGTGCCCAGGGACACCTGCGGCAGGCGCAGCGCACCCGTGTCCATCGTGCCGACGGCGGAGACGACGTCCGACACGGGGGTGGACGACCGCATCGCGTCCAGCACCGACCGCCCGAGCTTCAGCCCCGCGCCGACCACCGCGTCGAGCGCGGCCGTCGTCTGGTCGGTCATGCTCTGCTGAGTGCTCACGATGACCCCTTCGCTCGTGTGCTCCGCGTCCGGGCCGTCGGCACCGGGGCCGTGACCTGGACCTCGACCCGTACCCGCACCCCGGCGACCACCCAGGTGCCCGCGTGCTCGCCGGAACCCAGCCCTGCTGGGACGTGCACCTCGGCCGCCACGAGCGCGTCGGCGCCTGGCGCGAGGGTCCCGGCACCGTCCGTCACCACCACCCGGGCCGCCTCGGACTGCCGCGCGGCCACGGTGTCCGCCACCACCGCCCACCGGTCCAGTCCTCGGGCCTTCCCGCTCAGCCCGGCGGCGATCGCGTGCTCGAGCGTCTCGCGCTCCTCGAACGCCAGGACCGCGACCTTGGCGATCTCGACCGGCACGTTCCCGCGGTTCACCGCGTGCACGGACACGGGCACGATCGCGCCGGCCGGCCCGGAGACCGGGACGACGAGCGGCCGGACCTCGGCCGCTTGGATCCCGAGCACCTCGATCCGCACGTCGATCGCCCCGCCGTCCCAGAGCAGCTGCGCCGCCCGCTCCCCCGCCGGCGCGTCGTCGGCCAGCAGCAGCCGGACCTCGGTGCGGACCGGGCCGGCCGGGGCCGTGAGCACGCGAGCGGTCGACAGCACCTGGTCGGGCTTCTTCGACTCCGGCGGCACCAGCACGATCGAGGTGCGCTGGTCCGGGGGCACGTCGACCACCCCCACCACCGCGCCGGGCGGGCCCACCAGCCGCGCCACGCGGACGTCGCTGGCGGCGGCACGGCCGGCACGAGCCACGGTCTCAGCCGTCCTTCGGGTCGAGGTCGTCGTCGCGGTCGGTGTACCCGCAGCGCTCGCACGGTCCGGCCTTGTAGGCCTCGGAGATCATCTGCGCCTCACCGCACAGGCGGATGCTGAGCAGGTCCATCCCCAGCAGGCTCAGTCCGACCGTGAAGTCGGCGGGCAGATGGGCGCGCGTCTCGGGGAGCTCGGTCACGGCGAGGTTGAGGTTCACCGGGTTGAGCGTGACGGGGTTGAGGGTGATGGTCGCGTTCAAGGGGTTCAGCGTGACCGGGTCGATTCCCATCTGGATCTTGGGGATCGGCTCGTGGATCGTGATGCCGAACTCGTTGGGGATGCCGGCGACGGTCACCGGCCCGATGGCCCCGATGTGGTCGACCACCACCGGATTCATCGACACAGGCCCGATCGAGCCGAGGTGCCCGTCGAGGTGGACGTCCGAGCCCATGGCTACCCCCAGGTTGCCGCGCGGGATGTCGTCACCAAGCAGGATCGACCCGGACAAACTCGGGCGTCAACCAGCCGCGCCGCCCAGTTCGTCCGCCAGCAGGTCCAGCTCGGCCAGGAGCGCGATCTCCACGGGACCGATCTCGGTCGGGTACCAGGACGCCCGCGTCGCCGGCCGGGGCTCCACCGGGGCACCCGCGAGGAGCTCGTCGGCGAGCGTCTGCAGCGCGGGCAGCCGCACCGAGGCCCCGATCAGCACCTCGACCACCGCGAAGATCGCCGCCACCTCCTCCACGGTGCCGACGACCTCGATCCGGCCCGTCAGCACCGCGTCCCGCACCTCGAGCCGCGCATCGAGCAGGTCGGCGACGGTCCCCCGGTCGGTCCGGCCCCAGCAGCGCGGCCCGTCGCCGACAGCGGTCGTCACCCGCAGCCGCCCGTCGTCGTCGAACCGCGCGTCCACCGCCTCGTCGTCCAGACCGATCCGCGCCTCGTGCGCCCGCGCGAGCCGTCGCACGCGGGCGCCCGCGTCGGGGTCGCCCGCATCCAGACCCGCCACGAGGCCCGCCACGAAGGCCGCCAGGCCCCTATCCGGCACGCTCGACCACCCCCAGCCCGACCGAGTCGACCCGCGCCCCGGCGATCAGCCCGACGCAGCGGAACGCACCCACCAGCTCGTGCAGGAAGGCAAACCCGGGCTGCGCGGGCTCGGCCATGACCAGCTGGGCCACATCCCGCACGTCGAACTCCAGGTCCAGGGCGTCGAACCCGTTGCTCGCGTGCACCACGACGCGCGACGGCAGCCGCTCGGCCGCGCGGTCGGTGTGCAGTGCGGCGAGCGCACCCGGCAGGCGTCGCGACGGCCAGCGCCGCCCGGACGTCTCCACCAGCACCTGGTCGTCGACGAACCGGACCACCCGACCGCCGACCTCCACGGTGAGCAGCACCAGCCCGGTCGTCGTGTGCGCGCGGTTCGTCATGCGCGAGAACACCACCAGCACCCCGTCCGGGGCGTGCCAGCAGGCCCAGTCCCAGCCGGCGTCGTCGCCCCACCACCACCGACCCCAGTTGTGGTCGGCGTAGCCCCCTGCGCCGTCGATCGTGACCGTGCGGCCGGGCAGCACGAGGGTGCCGGCGACGCTCAGCCTCGGGTAGACGGCCCACCCGAGGTGCCCCGAGCCGAAGGGCATGACCGACGCCGCGCTGAGCTCGGGACCGACCGGCACCCCCTCCAGGGAGAGGTCGACCTCGTCCCTGGGCAGTCGCGCACGCGCGGCCACCCGCGCCCCCGACGGGTCGACGGCCACGGCGACCCCGGCGGTGGCGAGCGTCAGCACGTCCGTCTCGACGGCGCTCGCCGAGACCACCTCCGCGTTCCCGGCCCAGCCGACCCCGGGCTCGTGCACCAGCGCCGCGCCCACCGCCCGGGACGCCGGCGCGTGGGGGTCGCCGTGCACCGAGACGTTGATCAGGGCGATCACCCCGGTGTCGTGGTCGAACGCGTTGACGTGCAGCCACTCCTTGTACGCGCCCCGCGACGGGTCGTCGGCCGGCGGGCGCCGCAGGTGGTCGCGCACGGTCAGCGCAGGACGCCGCCGTCGACCCGCGCGGGTGCGGGGCGACCGGGCACCACGGTGGCGGTCGGGACGCCGGAGCTGTCCGCCAGGGCCTGCACCAGCGCGACCGTGTCCGTGGCCAGCACCCACATCCCGACCATGAGGTCGAGCGGGTCGATGCGCTCCGGGCCGGCCGGGCGGTCGGCTCCCGTCGGCTCCGGCACCAGCGGCGGCAGCTCGAAGGTCTCGGCCAGGTCGTCCACCAGCAGCAGCGCGGCGTCGTTGCGCAGCTGGTCGAGAACCCGGCTAGGCGGCATCGTGGACAGCCACCGGTCGATGCCCAGCTGCTTCCACAGCAGCGCGGCGTTCGTCGCGGGACGGCCGTGCGCGAGCCCGTCGCGCAGCGCGCGCCCCTCGGCGGTCTCCGCCGCCTGCCGGCCGAGCGCCGCGACGCCCGCCGCAAGCGCGCCGACCACGTCGGCGCCGGACACCAGCGGGAGCGCCGCCAGCCGGCCGGACAGGGACGCGAGGAGCGCGGCCGTCGTCCGGCCCGCCCGGTCGGGCTCGTCGACCAGCCGGACCTCGGCCCGGGCCGTCACGCGACGACCTCCGTCACGGTGACCTCCAGCGGCACCCCGGCGGGATGCAGGCCGCGCAGGGTCACCAGGCCGCGGTAGAGCCCGGGAGGCACGTCCGCCGGCACCCGGAGGCGGACGGTGACGCGGGCCTGCTCGGCGGGGGCGAGGAGCCGGAAGGCAGGTCGCGCGTCGGCGTCGACGAACCACGTCGTGCCGTCGTCACCGACCAGCGGGGTGAGCACCGCCGCCAGCGCCGTGTGGACGCGCTGGCGGTTCTCGACGTCGAGCTGGACCGAGGTCCTGCCACCCACCGGCACCGTCACGGCCAGGGCGTCGGGGGCGTCCGGCCGGAGCACCGTGCCGGGGCTGTGCGGCTCGAACATGCCCTGCACCCGGCGCAGGTACCGCAGCGTCTCGTCGACCATCCGGCCCTGGAACTCGGACTGGAGACGCAGGATCTCGCTCAGCGTGTCGCCGGCTCCGTGCGGTGGCTCCGTCATCGACTCCCCCAGCTAGAGCGTCCGGTCGATCACGTAGTGCAGCATCTCGCGCAGAAAATGACGATAGTCCGCCGAGTCGTCGTCGCGGGAGGGGCCCAGCACGCGGGACTCCAGCTCCAGGGCCTTCCGCGAGTACCGCTGCGCGAGCGCACGCCCGTGGTCGATCGACCCCTCGCGCTCCATCGCCGCGGCGAGCCACGCCACCTCACCGGCGTCCTTGTCCGGCCGCGGGACCGTCAGCAGGCGCAGGGCACGCTCGCGATCCGCGGTGCCGACCGTCCGCAGGAAGTGCAGCAGCATGACGGTGCGCTTGCCCTCCCACAGGTCGCCCGCCGACTCCTTGCCGTACGCGCCCTCGTCGGCCACGAGGTTGAGCACGTCGTCGGTGATCTGGAACGCGACCCCGGCGTGGAACCCGAGGGCGACCAGGTCCAGGAGCTCGTCGTCGGTGGGCCGCCCCTCGCCCGGCGGGCTGCCGCAGATGACCCCGATGCGCAGCGGCGCGATCACCGTGTACCAGCAGGTCTTCTTGTAGACCATCCGTACGTAGTCGCGGTCCTCCAGGTCGAAGGTGCCGGCGGCGATCCAGTCCAGCTCGATGGCCTGACCCTCCACGGACTCGCGGGCCATCCGCTCGAACTCCCGCAGCACCAGCAACGCCTTGCGCACGCCGACGGTCGACACGTTCTCCAGCAGCACGCCGACCGACAGGATGTTCGTCGCGTCGCCCACGTTGATGGCCACCGGCACGCCGCGGTCGGCGAACAGCGTCGCGCGTCCGCGGCGGAACGTGGAGGCGTCCTCGATGTCGTCGTGCACCAGGAAGCCGTTGTGCAGCAGCTCCAGCGCCGTCGCGGAGCCGAGCGCCTGCTCGGTCCGGCCACCCGCCGCGATCGCCGCGCTCAGGCAGATGGCGGGACGCAGCCCCTTGCCCTCGCGCAGCGGGTAGTCCGCGACGAGGTCGTAGAGGGGTCCGTACCCCGTGGCCCGACGCCGGGCGACCAGCTCGGCGATCTCGCCGCGCACGAGGTCGCGCGCGTCGGCGAGCACGCGCGCGACCAGCCGTTCGTCGTGGGCCATGGGGCCGTCCTACCGCACGACGACGGCCCCCGACCACCGTGCGGTGGTCGAGGGCCGTCGATCGGACCGATCAGGACGCGACGAGCGAGCGCAGCACGTACTGGAGGATGCCGCCGTTGCGGTAGTAGTCCGCCTCGCCGGGGGTGTCGATGCGCAGCACCGCGTCGAACGCGACGACCGTGCCGTCGGTCTTCGTCGCCGTCACCGAGAGCGTGCGCGGGGTGGTGCCCTCGTTCAGCGCGGTGACGCCGGTGATGTCGAACGTCTCGGTGCCGTCCAGGCCGAGGGAGTCGGCCGACTCGCCCTCCGGGAACTGGAGCGGCAGCACGCCCATCCCGATGAGGTTGGAGCGGTGGATCCGCTCGAAGCTCTCGGTGATGACCGCCTTGACGCCCAGCAGGCTGGTGCCCTTGGCGGCCCAGTCGCGCGACGAGCCGGAGCCGTACTCCTTGCCGCCGAGCACCACCAGCGGGATGCCGGCCGCCTGGTAGGCCTGCGCGGCGTCGTAGATCGACGACTGCTCGCCGGTCAGCAGGTTCTGCGTGAACCCGCCCTCGACGCCCGGGACCAGCTGGTTGCGCAGCCGGATGTTGGCGAACGTGCCGCGGATCATGACCTCGTGGTTCCCGCGGCGCGAGCCGTAGGAGTTGAAGTCGCGACGGCCCACGCCGTGCTCGGCCAGGTACAGGCCGGCGGGGCTGTCGGCCTTGATCGAGCCGGCCGGGCTGATGTGGTCGGTGGTCACCGAGTCACCCAGCTTGGCCAGCACGCGGGCTCCGTGGAAGTCCACGACCGGCGCGGGCGCAGCCTGCATGCCCTCGAAGTACGGGGGCTTGCGGACGTAGGTGGACTGCTGGTCCCACTCGAACGTGTCGCCCTGCGGGGTCGGCAGCGCGCGCCACCGCTCGTCACCGGTGAACACGTCGGCATAGTCCTTGGTGAACATCGCGCGGTCGATCGAGGCGTCGATCGTGGACTGAACCTCGTCCGGCGTCGGCCAGATGTCCTTCAGGAAGATGGGCTGACCTGCCTCGTCGCGGCCCAGGGGGTCCGCCTCGAAGTCGAAGTCCATGGTCCCGGCGAGCGCGTACGCGATGACCAGCGGCGGGGAGGCCAGGTAGTTCATCTTGATGTCGGGGTTGATGCGCCCCTCGAAGTTCCGGTTGCCGGACAGCACGGCGGCCACGGCGAGGTCGTGCTCCTGCACGGTCTCCGAGACCTTCTCGTCCAGCGGGCCGGAGTTGCCGATGCAGGTGGCGCACCCGTAGCCGACCAGGTGGAAGCCCAGCTTCTCGAGGTAGGGCCACAGGCCGGCCTTCTCGTAGTAGTTGGTCACCACCTGCGAGCCCGGCGCCATCGAGGTCTTGACCCACGGCTTGGCGGTGAGGCCCTTCTCGACGGCCTTCTTGGCGACGAGCGCGGCGGCGATCATCACGGACGGGTTGGACGTGTTGGTGCACGACGTGATGGACGCGATCGCGACGGCGCCGTGGAAGAGGTCGAACGAGCGTCCCTGCGTGTCGGTCGTCGGGTACACCCGGGTCGCGGACGACGTGATCGCGGGCGAGTCGGACGCGGGGAACGACTCGCGCTCGGCCTCGTCGACCCCGTTGGTGACCTCGGGCGCGTAGGTGGGCAGGTCGCGCTGGAACTGCTCCTTGGCCCGCGACAGCTCGATGCGGTCCTGCGGGCGCTTCGGTCCGGCGATCGACGGGACCACGGTGGACAGGTCGAGCTCGAGGTACTCGGAGAACACCGGCTGGACGTAGCCGTCCGACGTCGGGTCCAGCCACATCCCCTGCTCCTTGGCGTACGCCTCGACGAGCGCGAGCTGCTCCTCGGAACGCCCCGTCAGGCGCAGGTACTCGATCGTCACGGAGTCGATCGGGAAGATCGCGGCCGTCGAGCCGAACTCCGGGCTCATGTTGCCGATGGTCGCGCGATTGGCCAGCGGGACCGCCGCGACGCCCTCGCCGTAGAACTCGACGAACTTGCCGACCACGCCGTGCTGGCGCAGCTTCTGCGTGATGGTGAGCACGATGTCGGTGGCCGTGACGCCCAGCGGGATGGTGCCGGTCAGCTTGAAGCCGACGACGCGCGGGATGAGCATCGACACGGGCTGGCCGAGCATGGCCGCCTCGGCCTCGATGCCGCCGACGCCCCAGCCGAGCACGCCCAGGCCGTTGACCATGGTGGTGTGCGAGTCGGTGCCGACGCAGGTGTCGGGGTAGGCCTTGCCGTCACGGACCATCACGACGCGCGCGAGGTACTCGATATTCACCTGGTGCACGATGCCGGTGCCCGGCGGGACGACCTTGAAGTCGTCGAACGCGGTCTGGCCCCAGCGCAGGAACTGGTAGCGCTCGAAGTTGCGCTCGTACTCCAGGGCGACGTTGCGCTCGAACGCGTCGGCGCGGCCGGCCACGTCGATCTGCACGGAGTGGTCGATGACCAGCTCGGCCGGCGCCAGCGGGTTGATGCGGCTGGCGTCGCCACCGAGCTCGACGACGGCCTCGCGCATGGTGGCCAGGTCGACGACGCAGGGCACGCCGGTGAAGTCCTGCATGATCACGCGGGCGGGCGTGAACTGGATCTCGGTGTCGGGCTGGGCGTCCGGGTCCCACTGCGCGAGCGCGCGCACGTGGTCGGCCGTGATGTTCGCACCGTCCTCGGTGCGCAGCAGGTTCTCCGCGAGCACCTTGAGGCTGAACGGCAGGCGCTCCACCCCGGGGACAGCCGAGAGACGGTAGACCTCGTACGAGGCGTTTCCGACCTCAAGTGTTCCCTTAGAACCGAAGCTGTCGACGCTGCTCACGGGGGCTCCTTCGCTGGCGAGTCTGCCGGTGGTGCTGCCGGGGATGAGTAGTCACCCGGACCGCTGTGGGGTGCGACCTCTCAGCCTAGGCGCGGCAGGGGTCGCGATTTATCTCGACATCAAGATACATGCTCACGGGCCCCCGCGCACACGCGTCCACATCGGCGTGGCGCGCGTGCGCGAGGGCCCGTCGGCTGCCTCGATCAGCTCTGCGCGGCGCGCTCCGCGTCCACGGCGTCCTGCGCCTTGCGCTCCGCCTCGATCGCTCGCTCGTGCGAGCGCGGGTCGTACTCCGGCGTGCCCTGCTTGTGCAGCTCCTGGGTGACCAGCCGCTTCGCCTCCGCCAGCCGGCTGATCGCGTCCTTGTCGCTCACCGTGCCGCTCCCCTCTGCCGGGCCGCTCCGGTCCGGCTACGCGTTCCACGCTAGTCCGGAGGCCACCGGCGTGCACCCAGTCAGCGGGTCAACACGGCGACGGCCTCGACGTGGTGCGTCATGGGGAACAGGTCATACCCCTTCAGGTCCGCCAGCGTGTACCCGGCGTCGGCGAACAGGGCGATGTCCCGGGCGAGCGCGGCCGGGTCGCACGCGACGTAGACCACCCGCTCCGGGCGCAGCTCGGTGATCCCGGCGACGACCTTGCGGCCGGCGCCGGTGCGCGGCGGGTCGAGCACGACCGCGTCCGCGTGCACCACGTCGGAGTCCGAGTCGACCTGGCCGGAGAGGACCTGGGCGACGTCGCCCGCGTGCAGCTCGACGTTCGCGCGGTCGTGCAGGTTGCGCCGCGCATCCTTGACCGCCCGCGCGTCGCCCTCGACCGAGACGACCTCGCCGGTCTCGCCCACCGCGTCGGAGAGGGGCGCTGTGAACAGGCCGGAGCCGGCGTAGAGGTCCAGCACGGCGGCGCCGTCAACGTCCCCGAGCCCCGCGAGCACGGCGGAGACCAGCAGGTCCGGCGCCTCACGGTGCACCTGCCAGAAGCCCGCGCCCGCCACGCGGAACTCGTACCCGACCTCGCCGTGCTGCACGTGCTCCTTGACCGCGGTGCGGGCGTTGGGCCGGCCGTCCATGCGACCGCGCCCGAGGTCGAATGGGGCACCGTCCACCAGGACGAGCGGGGCGTCGCCGCTGGACGGGGCGATCGCCTCGACCCGCGCACCGCCGGACCAGCGCCGGCCGAACAGGTCGAGGGCCGCGATCGCCTCGTTGGCCAGCGGCATCGAGTCGAGCAGGCGCACGTCGTGCGAGCGGAACCCGCGCATGCCCGCTCGACCCTCCGCGTCGGTGATCAGGTCGATCCGGGTGCGGTAGCCGAGGCCGCCACGCTCGTCGTCCCCCGGCGCCGCCAGCACGGGGACGTCCAGGTCCAGCTTGGCCAGTCGGAGCAGCTGCTCGGCGAGGACAGCGGCCTTCCACGCGCGCTGCGCGGGCAGGGAGACGTGCGCGAGCTCTCCGCCGCCGACCCCGCCCGGACCGGCTGCCGGCCAGGCGGACTCGACGCGGTCGGGCGACGCCTCCAGCACCTCGACGGCGTCGGCGCGCCAGAACTTCGCCGTCTCCCCCGCGTCGGTCAGGCGAGCCCGGACCCGCTCGCCGGGCAGCGTGTGCCGCACGAAGATGACGCGTCCCTCGTGGCGGGCCACGCAGTGACCGCCGTGGGCCACGGGGCCGATCTCGAGCTCGACGAGCTCGTCGATGCGGTCAGGTGCAGAGTCAGTAGCCACGCGGAACGGTACCCCGGACCGGCTCCTCGAGCCCCGTCTGCCCCTCGGTGGACGCCAGCTGCCAGGGCACGGAGGCCACCACCACGCCGGGGGTGAACAGCAGCCGGCCCTTGAGCCGGAGCGCGCTCTGGTTGTGCAGCAGCTGCTCCCACCAGTGCCCCACCACGTACTCGGGGATGTAGACCACCACGAGGTCCCGGGGGCTGTCGCGACGGATCGAGCGGACGTAGGTGAGCACCGGTCGGGTGATCTCCCGGAACGGGGAGTCGAGCACGCGCAAGGGCACCGGGATGTTCATGGCCTCCCACTGCTCGCGCAGCGTCTCGACGTCCTCGGGGTCCACGCCGACCGTGAGCGCCTCGAGCACCTGCGGCCGTGACGCACGCGCGTAGGCCAGCGCCCGCATCGTCGGCCGGTGCAGGTGGGACACCAGGACGATCGCGTGCACCCGGCTGGGCAGCGCCCGGGCGGCCTCGGCGTCCGTGCCCAGCGCCAGCTCCTTGCGCACCAGGGCGTAGTGCCGGTGGATCGACTGCATCAGCGCGTACACGACCACCATGGCCAGGATCGCGATGTACGCGCCGTGGGTGAACTTGGTGATGAGCACGACGACGAGCACCGTCGCGGTCATCGCCAGACCGACCGAGTTGATCACCCGCGACCGCTTCATCCGCGTGCGCGTCGCCGGGTCCGGCTCCGTGCGCAGGTGCCGGGTCCAGTGCCGGACCATGCCCAGCTGGCTGACCGTGAACGAGACGAACACGCCGACGATGTAGAGCTGGATGAGCCGGGTGACCTCGGCGTCGAACGCCCAGATGAGCGCGATGGCGACGAGTGCCAGTGTCACGATGCCGTTGGAGTACGCGAGCCGGTCGCCACGCGTGTGCAGCTGGCGCGGCAGGTAGCCGTCGCGCGCCAGGATCGAGCCCAGCACCGGGAACCCGTTGAACGCGGTGTTGGCGGCGAGCACCAGGATCAGGCCCGTCACGACGGCGATCAGGACAGCGACGAACGGCACGCTCTGGAACACCGCGGACGACAGCTGGCTGATCACCGGGTGCTGGATGTAGCTCGCGCCGACCGGCACGCCGTTCTCCAGTAGCTGCGTCTGCGGATCGTCGGCGAACGTCACGCCGGTCGCCCGAGAGAGCAGCAGGATCGACATGATCATGACGATCGACAGGCCGCCCAGCAGCGCGAGCGTCGTGGCGGCGTTCTTGGACTTCGGCTTCTTGAATGCGGGGACGCCGTTGCTGATCGCCTCGACGCCGGTGAGCGCGGCGCACCCCGACGCGAACGCGCGCAGGACGAGGAAGAAGCCGGCCAGCCCGGTCAGGCCCTGCTCGTAGGCGGCGTCGGGCGCCAGGTCGAAGCCGGCGCTCTCCGCCATCGCGAGGTTGCCCGTGAGCAGCTGGATCGACCCGACGACCGCGACCAGCCCGATCGCGAACATGAACAGGTACACGGGAATCGCGAACAGGCTGCCGGACTCCTTGACGCCGCGCAGGTTCGCGACGGTCAGCAGGACCACCAGCCCGATCGCGAACAGCGCCTCGTGCCCGCGCAGCGGCGGGAACGCCGTCGCCGCGTACTGGGCGCCCGAGGAGATCGACACGGCGACCGTGAGGATGTAGTCGACCAGCAGCGCGCTCGCGACGGTCACGCCGGCGTTCTTGCCCAGGTTGGTGGTCGCGACCTCGTAGTCGCCCCCACCGGAAGGGTAGGCGTGCACGTTCTGCCGGTAGGACGCGACGACGACGATCATCACCGCGACGACAGCCAGGCCGACCCAGGGCGAGATGACGAGCGCCGACATCCCGGCGAGCGAGAGCGTCAGCAGGATCTCGTCCGGCGCGTAGGCCACCGACGAGAGCGCGTCCGACGCGAAGACCGGAAGCGCGATGCGCTTCGGCAGGAGTGTGTGGCCGAGGCGGTCGCTGCGGACAGGGCGTCCGAGCAACAGGCGTTTGGCGGCATCCGAGAGGTCCGACACGATGCGCAATGCTAGGCCCGCGCGCGGCAGCCCACACCACCGCCCGCGGCGCGCCGGGCGAGGTGGACGGTATAGCGTGCCCCACTGTGCACTTCGTGATCATGGGATGCGGCCGGGTAGGCGCCACGCTGGCCAAGAGCCTGGAGGACAACGGGCACTCCGTGTCCGTCATCGACCAGAACCCGGAGGCGTTCCGTCGCCTCGACCCGGAGTTCGGTGGCAACAAGGTGACCGGCCTCGGTTTCGACCGGGACACGCTCACGCAGGCTGGGATCGAGGACGCGTTCGCGTTCGCGGCCGTCTCCGACGGCGACAACTCGAACATCCTCGCGGCCCGCGTGGTGCGCGAGACGTTCGGCATCGAGAACGTCGTCGCCCGCATCTACGACCCGCACCGCGCCGAGATCTACCAGCGCCTGGGCATCCCCACGGTCGCCACCGTGCGCTGGACCGCGCACCAGGTGCTCCGCCGCCTGCTGCCCATGGGCGCCACCGACGAGTACCGCGACTCCTCGGGGCAGATCCAGCTCTCGCAGGTCGACGTCCACGAGGGCTGGGTGGGCAAGCCGCTGCGCGTGCTGGAGGAGGCGACCGGCGCCCGGATCGCGTACGTCACCCGCTACGGCGACGGCCTGCTGCCGACGCCGACCACCGTCCTGCAGGAGAACGACACCGTGCACGTGCTCATGCGGGCGGACGCCTCCGCCCTGGTCGAACGCATCCTCACGAGCGCACCGGCGGTGACGGCGTGAGGGTCGTCATCGCGGGGGCCGGCTCCGTCGGGCGCTCCATCGCGCGCGAGCTGCTCGGGCACGGCCACGAGGTCACGCTGATCGACCGCCAGCCGTCGGCCATGCGCGTCTCGCAGGTCGCGGACGCCGAGTGGCTGCTGGCCGACGCCTGCGAGCTGCCCACGCTGCGCCAGGTGAAGGCCGACGAGTGCGACGTCGTGGTGGCCGCCACAGGCGACGACAAGGCCAACCTCGTCATCTCGCTGCTGGCCAAGACCGAGTTCGGCGTCCCGCGTACGGTCGCCCGCGTGAACAACCCGAAGAACGAGTGGATGTTCGACGAGGCCTGGGGCGTGGACGTGGCCGTGTCGACACCGCGCATCATGACCGCGATGGTCGAGGAGGCGGTCACGGTCGGCGACCTGGTGCGCATCTTCACGTTCCACCAGTCCCGCGCGGACATCCTCGAGCTCACGCTCCCGGACGACTCGCCGCTGGCGGGCGTGCGCGTGGGTCAGATCGAGTGGCCCGCGGACACCGTGCTCGCGTGCATCGTGCGGGACGCACGACCGATCGCCCCCAGCCCCGACGACACGCTCGAGGGCCGGGACGAGCTGCTGTTCGTCACGGCTCGGGAAGCGGACGAGTCCGAGCTGGAAGCGCTGCTGACCCACGGACCAGCGACCAGCTGAGCCAGAGGGCCAGCGCGGTCAGCGGCAGGCCCATCGCCAGCTTGGCGGTGCCGAGCCACGCGACCTCGTCGGCCAGGTACAGCGGCACCTGCACGGCGAGGCGGAGCGCGAACATCGCGACCCACGGCCACGTCGCCAGCGCGTACCGGCGACGGAGCACCGGATCGGCGCGCCACGCCACCGCAGCACCCCAGGACCCGTTGCTCGACAGCGGCCCCTCGGCCCGGAACAGCCCCATCACGAGCCCGACCAGCGGCCAGCCGGCCAGGATCGAGCCGAGCGTGCCGATCAGGTAGATCACATTGACCCACAGGCCGTAGGCGAAGTAGTCGGAGGCGTCGCCGGAGCGCCACGCCCAGATGACGCCGACGCCCACCCCCACGAGACCGGAGAACGCCTGCGTCACGGGCGTGCGCTGCGCGAGCCGGACGACGACCGCCGCCACCGCCGCTCCCGCCGCGGCCACCAGGGCGGGCGCGAGCCGCTGACCCGAGGCCAGGTACACGACGACGAACAGCAGGCCGGGCGCGACGGACTCCACGACCCCGCGCACCCCGCCGACGGCGTCGGCCGCGGAGAACTGCTCCGCCGTGAGCGCGCGCATGCCGCGCAGCCCGCCCTCCTCGGGTGGGACGACGTCGTCGATCGCGTCGAGCGGGCGCTCGTCACTCACCGGGACGCGGCCGCAGCTCGTAGCGGGGGTTGAACACGGTGCGCCGGCCGTCGATCAGGCACACGAGCCCCTCGATCTTCAGCCGACGACCGGGTGTGACGCCGGAGATCTCCCGGCGGCCCAGCCAGACCAGGTCCAGCGAACCGCTGCCGTCGTACAGCTCGGCCTCCAGGGCCGGTACACCCTCGCGCGGCCGCAGCGTGACCGACCGGATGACGCCGGAGACGCTGGCGCGCGACCGGTCCGCCAGCTGGTCGACGGGCGTGCAGCCCACCGAGCGGTGGGCGTCGGCGCGCTCCTCGTCGGCCTCGATCTCGGCCTGGGACGCGACCGCCTTCTTCAGGCGTTCCTTGAGGCTCATCGGATCTCCGTGATCTCCGGACCCCGGCGCAGGGGGTCGAAGTCGGGCACTGCCGGGGCATCGTCGGGAGGAGCGGCGGCCTGGAGGTTCGGCGTTCCCGGTCCGGGCAGCCGCAGGGTGAGCAGGTCCCGGGGCGGGCGCGCGTCGGTGCCTCGCACCACGACGATGCCGGCGAAGAGCTGCTCGAGGGCCGTGGCGGCGGCCGGGTCCACGGCCGCGCGACCGGTGATCACACCGCGCACGAACCAGCGCGGACCGTCGGCGCCGACGAAGCGCGCAGGCCGGTGCCCGGTGCGCCCCTCGGGGGTCCGCACGGGGAGGCGCGCCAGCAGCTCGCGGCCGAACGGTCCCGGCAGGTCGTCCGCCGAGCCGCCCTGCTGGGTCACGGACTCGGCGATCTCCGCCCGGATCTCGTCCCAGATGCCCTCGGTGCGAGGTGCCGCGAAGGCCTGCACCTGGAGCGACGAGCCGTCGATGAGGATCGACGCCGCGGACACGACGTCCGTGGCCTTGTCGATCTCCATCCGCAGCTCCATGCCCTGCACGCCGGGCACGAGGATCGCTCCGAGGTCCACGCGCGGGACGTCGTCGTCCACCTGCGAGGCGTCCCACGGCCCGCCCATGCGCTCGACCGGCGCGGACGGGAGGTCGTCGCCGGGCTCGTCGACGACGGCAGACTCGTCGACCTCGGTCTCCACCGCGTCGTCTGGGGCGGAATCCTTTCCACCACGCCGGAACAGCGCCACGTGCTCACTCCTCTTCGACGCGCTCGCGCGCATCAGTTGCCAACAGATCGACAGTAGTCCCGACCTAGACGGTCGGCGCAGCCTTCCAGCCGCCGCTGGAGCCGAAGCCGCCGTCACCCCGGTGCGAGCCGGGCAGCGTCTCGGCCTCCACGAATCTGACCCGCTCCACCCGCTGCACCACCAGCTGCGCGATCCGGTCGCCCCGGTGCAGCTCGAGCGCGTGCTCCACGTCGGTGTTCAGCAGCGTGACCGCGATCTCGCCCCGATAGCCGGCGTCGACGGTGCCGGGTGCGTTCACGATGGTGAGCCCGTGGCGCATGGCCAGCCCGGAGCGCGGATGCACGAACGCGGCGAACCCGTCCGGCAGCGCGATGGCGACCCCTGTCGGCACCGTCACGCGGCCCTGGGGCGGGATCACGACGTCGATCCTGGAGACCAGGTCGGCGCCGGCGTCGCCGGGGTGCGCGTAGGCGGGCGCGGGAAGGTCGGGGTCGAGGCGCAGGAGGAGAACCTCGGGGCTGGGGTCGGCCGTCACGGGGCCAGACCCTACCCGCCGGATGGGATGCTGGGTGCATGCCCGAAGCTCCCAGCGGCGCCCCGCTGCCCTCGTCCCAGGCCGCCGCGCCCACGTACGCCGAGCGGCTGTGGCTCGGACCGCTCGGATGGGTGCTGCTCGTGGCCTTCGCGCTCATGGTGTTCGTCGCGTTCGTCCCCGTCGACGTGCGTGCCGCCGCAGCCGTCGGTGTCGCCGTGCTGGCGGTCGGCGTCCTCGTGCTCGCCGGTGCGGCGCCCCGCGTGGAGGTGCGGGACGGCATCCTCCGGGCCGGCGGTGCGCACATCCCGCTCGCCCTGCTGGGGCCGGCCGTCCCGCTCGACCGCGCCGCGACGACCGCCGAGCTCGGGCCGCGCCTCGACGCGCGAGCCCATCTGTGCCTGCGCGGCTGGATCCACACCTCCGTGCGCGTCGAGGTGCGTGACCCGCAGGACCCGACCCCGTACTGGGTGGTCTCCACCCGCCGCCCTGCGGAGCTGGCTGCGGCGCTGAACGGCTGAGGGCCTGGCGCGAACATGCCGAGGGCCCGTCGCCCGGTGGTGCTGGGCGACCGGCCCTCAGGTCAGTCGTGGAACGTGGGTGGAGGCGATCAGGCCGCGCACTCCGAGCAGACGGGTCGTCCGTCGCGCTCGTAGGCGAGCTGGCTGCGGTGGTGGACCAGGAAGCAGCTCGAGCAGGTGAACTCGTCCGCCTGCCGTGGCAGCACGCGCACCGAGAGCTCCTCGCCGGAGAGGTCCGCGCCCGGGAGCTCGAACCCTTCGGCCGCTTCGGTCTCGTCCTCGTCCACCACGCCCGAGTTCTTGTCGGAGCGCCGAGCCTGGAGCTCCTGGAGCGAGTCCTCGCTCAGGTCCTCCTCGGTCTTGCGCGGGGCGTCGTAGTCGGTAGCCATGTGTGGCGTCACACTCCGTGTCTGGATGGAATCTCGTACGCGGGATCAATGCACGCGACGTGCTTTTTGTTCCCGCGCGCGGTGGGATTCTGCACCACTTTCGAGCGTCGAGCGAACCGGACGCGTGACCGATTTCGTCGCGGTCGGTGTGGGAGCGTTTTCAGGCGTCCGAGTCGGCGCCCAGACCCTCCAGGATCGACCGCAGCTCCTCGACCGCCCCCGGTACCCCCGCGACCGTCATCGCCTCCTGCGCCTGCCCGCCCCGCAGGCCTGTGACCTGCGCACCTGCTTCCTGGGCGATGAGCGCACCGGCCGCCAGGTCCCACGGCTGAAGGCCGCGTTCGTAGTACAGGTCGAGCCCGCCGGCGGCCACGGCGCACAGATCCAACGACGCACAACCGGCGCGACGAATATCACGTACCCGCGGCAACAGTTCTGCGACGATTCGTCCCTGCACCCGCCGCCTCGAGGCGACGTAACCGAAGCCGGTGCCCACCAGCGAGTCGATCAACGGTCGGGGCGGGTTCACCCGCAGCTCCCGACCGTCGAGCGTCGCACCCAGGCCCAGACCGGCGGTGAACGACCGTCCGTCCTCCGGCGAGAACACCGCGCCGGCGAGCGCGGTCCAGGTGGCCGGGTCGGGGGCGGCGGTGGGGTCCGGTCCCATGACCGCGGCCACGGAGACGGCGTAGGGCGAGTGCCCGTAGAGGTAGTTCACGGTGCCGTCGATGGGGTCCACCACCCAGGTGATCCCGGAGGTCCCGGGACGGAACGCCTCCTCCTCACCGAGGATCGCGTCGTTCGGCCGCAGCTCCGCGAGCCGCGTGCGCAGCAGCGCCTCCGACGCGAGGTCCATCGCCGTCACCACGTCCTGGGCGCTGGACTTGGTGGCCGACACGGTGACGTCCCGCCGACCGTCGCGGACCAGCGCACCGGCCTCGCGGGCGAGGGCCTCGGCGATCTCTGCGAGCGCGCGGACCTGGTCAGGAGTGTGGGGGGTCACGCCCCCATCCTGTCAGCGAACGGTCCCCCGCCACGGTCCGGGCGCCTTCAGCTGGTACCGCAGAGCGCCCACCCGCAGGACGAACACCGCGGCCACCACGGCGACGCTCGTCGCGGTGGTGATGGCCTCCTGCCACCACAGGATGGCCGTCGCCGTGGACCCCAGCAGCGCGGGAATCGCGTACAGCTGTCGATGGTGGAGCACGACGGGGACCTCGCCCGACAGCAGGTCGCGGAGCACGCCGCCGCCCACGCCGGTCATCACGCCGACCACCACGGCGGCCGTCAGGGTGGTCCCGTACTCGAGCCCCTTGATGGTCCCGACGACGCTGAACAGGGCGAGCGCCCCGGCGTCGAGCACCTCGATGAACCGCCGCGCGCGCTCGAGCCGGGGGTGGAAGAAGTAGATGACACCCGCGCCGACGACGGCGGTCATGATGAACCGCCAGTTCGAGATCCCGACCGGCGGCACGGCCCCGATGAGGACGTCGCGCAGCATGCCCCCGCCCAGGCCGGCCGCCCAGGCGAGCACGATGATGCCGAACACGTCGAACTGCTTGCGGACCGCGGCGAGCGCCCCCGACATCGCGCCGACCAAGACCCCGATCAGCTCGAGGACGGGTTCGAAGGGGATGTCCGTGTCCACGCGGCAGATCATCGCAGCGTCGGCCCCGTGCGGCGTGATCCCGCGCCGCACCGGCCCGGGTCCGCGCCGTCGAGCCGGATCGGTGGCAGGCTCGTGCCCGAGTTACCGGGAGGTCGCATGGGTGAGCTGGAGCTGGTGGGTCTGCACGAGGACGGGGAGCACCTCGTCCTGGTGGCCCCTGACGGCGCGCGCTTCCGCGTGCGCATCGACGAGCCGTTGCGCGCCGCCGTGCGTCGCGACCGGCCGCAGCTCGAGCAGCTGCGCGCCGAGAGCGCCGGGACGCTGAGCCCCCGGGAGATCCAGTCCCGCATCCGCGCGGGTGCGACGACGCAGGAGGTGGCGGACTCCGCCGGCCTTCCCGTCGAGCGGGTCCGCCGGTACGAGGGACCTGTCCTTGCCGAGCGCGAGCACATCGCCGAGCAGGCCCGCGGCACCCGCGTCGGGCGGGAGTCCGGGGCGCCGACCCTCGGCGACCTGGTGACCGACCGGCTCGCCGCACGCGGTGTCGAGCTGGCCTCGCTGGCGTGGGACGCGGCCCGTGAGTCCTCCGGACCCTGGGTCGTCCTCGCCCGGTTCGCCGTGGGTGACACCGAGCACGAGGCGCGCTGGACGTTCGACCCCGCCAAGCGGACGGTCGTCGCCGTCGAGGACGAGGCGCGCTGGCTGTCCGAGACGGAGCTCGCCGACGAGCCGGTGTCGCGGCGCCACCTCGCGGCCGTGCGCGACGTGGTGTTCGACTTCCAGGGCGACGGCGCTGCCCTCCGCGGCGCGCACGACGCGCCCGAACCCGTCGAGCCCGACCCCGTCCCGGACCCGCACGAGCAGACGGCCTCGCTCCTGGACGACCTACGCAGCCGGCGCGGCGTCCGGCAGGCGGTCGAGCTCGGCGACGAGGACGACTCCGAGGAGTTCGAGGGCTTCGGCCCCCAGCACGCGTTCGACTTCGGGCGGCTGGACACCTCGGTGCCCGGCGCTCACCCGGTCGATGCGGACGACGCCGCCGAGGCGCACGTCTACCCCGCACCGGTCGCGGTCCCGGAGCCGGTCACCACGCCTGCGGCTGCCGCCGAGCACGACGAGAGCGAGCGCCCGCGCGCCCGACGTGGACGCGCCAAGGTGCCCAGCTGGGACGAGATCGTCTTCGGCGCAAAACCAGAATGACCGGCGGTCGATGACCCGCGGTCGGTGACGCCGGCGCTCAGAGGCTGAGCTCGTCCACCGACGTGAGCGTCTGCGGGCTGGGCGAGGAGGCGCGGGCGGCCGCGGCGGTCATGCGACGCATGTGGTGCCGTCGGCACAGGACCTCGTAGCCGACCTCGTCGGCACCCGCCTCGACGTCGCCGACCACCACCTGCGCCCCCTCGACCACCATGGTCCCGCCGATCGTGCGGGCGTTGTGCGTGGCCCGCGCCCCGCACCAGCACAGCGCGCGCACCTGGAGGATCTCCACCCGGTCGGCGAGCTCGACCAGGCGGGCGGCACCCGGGAACAGCCGCGCGCGGAAGTCGGTGGAGATGCCGAAGACGTAGACGTCCACACCCAGCTCGTCCACCACCCGGGCCAGCTGCTCCACCTGCGCGGCGGTGTAGAACTGCGCCTCGTCGCCGATCAGGTAGTCGACCGGCCGGCCGTGCGTGCGGCGCGCGATGACGTCGGACCAGAAATCGGTCGAGTCGTCCACCTCGTGCGCGCGCTGCGTCAGCCCGAGGCGGGAGGAGATGGTCGCGGTGCCGGCGCGGTCCTGCCGCGTGAACAGCACCCCGTCGCGTCCGCGCGCCGCGTGGTTGTGGTGCATCTGGAGCGCGAGCGTGGACTTCCCGCTGTCCATCGTGCCGGAGAAGAAGACCAGCTCGGCCATCAGGCGACCACCAGGCACGGGACGAGCATCTCGAGGGGGGTCAGCGAGCCGTGCACCCCGACCAGGTCGAGGGAGGCCGCCGTCTGGGTGCGCGAGTCCACGACGGTGGCGCGTCCGGTCATGGCGACCACCACGTCGCCGATCACCGGGAGCACGTGCGGGGAGACGTCGCCGAACCAGGAGTCGTCCACGGCCTCGGTGCGCGTGGCCACGACCGCAGCGTCCCCGAGCACGTCGCGCCACCGCTGGGCCACCACGTCCGGGTCGACACCGGCACCGAGGTGCAGGTGCAGCGCTCGCGGCTCCCCCGCCACCAGCTCGACACCGTCGCCCAGCGCGGGATCCGTCGCCACGTCCCAGCGCAGGGACCGGTCGACGTCGACCATCCCGTGGTCGGCCGTGATGACCAGCACCGCGTCCCGCGGCAGCGACCGGGCGAGCCGTCCGAGCTCCGCATCGAGCTCCGCGAGGGCGTCTCCCCACTGCCAGGACCCCCACCCGTGCCGGTGCCCCGCCTTGTCGACGTCACCCCAGTACAGGTACGCCACCCCGGGCCGACGCAGCGCCTCGAGCGTGGCGTCGACCCGCGAGGCGAGCGACTCGGCCGCCTTGTAGGTGGGGCCACGCAGGGCGGCCTCGGTGAGCCCGGAGCCGGAGAACCGGGCCGGACCGATGCTCGTCACGCTCGTGCCGGCGGCGACGAGCCGCTCGAACACCGTGGTCTCGCGCTGCCACTCGCGGGCGGGCGGGAGGCCGGTCCAGCTCACGAGGTTGCCCAGCTCACCGCTGGCGGGATCGCGGACCGTGTACCCGAGCATGCCGGTGCGACCCGGCGGCAGCGCCACCCCGAACGTGCCCATCGCGGTGGCGGTGGTCGACGGGAACGTGCTGGTCAGCGGCGCGGACCCGGCGAGCCGCTGCCGCAGGAACGGCGCGTGGCCCGCGCGCTCGGCGAGGTTCGCGTGCCCGAGGCCGTCGACCAGCACGACGCAGACGCGCGACGCGTCGGGCAGCCCGAGCAGTCGCTGCGAGAGCTCCGCCTCCGGCACCTCGCGCACCCCGACCGCTCCGGCGACTGCGGGCAGGACCCTGCCGAGGCACGGGTACCGGGAAGCCGGCGCCACGAGGTCCGCCGCGTCGAGCGCGTCCCTCAGCCGCGACGGCGCCGTCGGGCTCGGAGTCTCGAGATCGGTCATCGGGCCCGTGCGCTCGCCGCGGACAGCTGACGGGCGAACGCCGTGGCGGCGCGCACGGAGTCGAGCCCCTCCGCGGCGGCGCTCACGCGCACCACCACGTCGTCGGGCGCGAGCGTCCCGGTGAGCCCGTGGTCCGCGTCGCAGCTGGGGTCGCCGCACGTCGCGGGCTCGAGGTCCACCCGGGAGACCGCACCCCAGCCGATCACCAGCGTGAGCTCCTGCGCGGGCTGCCCGCGCTCGTGCTTCTCCGGCAGGGGCACCACGTGGGTGAGCGCGACCGACGTCAGCTCGGCCAGCGGCACCGCCTCGGTGGTCGCCGACGCGGAGGCCGACGGGTGCTCGGAGTCGGCCGGGTGGTCGTCGACGTGGGCGACGACCAGGCGCGTCGGGGTCAGCACGAGCACGGTGACGTGGCGGCGGACCTCGGCGGCGTCGAACGTCGTCTCGGGGTGGACCAGGTGAGCCACGACCTCTTCGTCGGCCAGGGCCACGTCGAGCACGTCGACGACGAGCTCCGGGTAGTAGCCGGCACGGTGGAGGTCCTGGTGCAGGGCGGGAGCAGCAGCGGGCACCCGTCCATCCTCCCACCTCGACGGCCGTGGCCAGCGACCGGGTCCCCGTCGGGGCACGATCACACCCTCGACAATCGGCGGGTGGCATCGGCACGGTCGGCCCGCGACACCGCGGCCCGCGCCCCGAGCACCACGGCGCCGTGCTCGGAGACCACGACGGGGTTCAGCTCGAGGGAGCGCAGCTCGGGCAGGTCGTCGGCGAGGACGGCGACCCGCGCGATGAGGTCCTCGAGAGCGGCCACGTCGAGCGCCGGCAGGCCGCGGTAGCCGAACAGGCGGGGTGCCGCCCGGGCGGTGCGGACCAGCTCGGCGACGTCGACGTCCGTGAGCGGCGGGACGCCGTAGGCGATGTCGCCGAGCAGGTCCGACGCGTCACCGGCGAGGCCGAAGCTGATGATCGGTCCGAACAGGGGGTCCTCGACCGACCGCACGACGCACGCGGACCCGTGCGGAGCCATGGCCTGCACCTCGAGCGGCGCGTCGACGTCCCCGTGCTCGTGGCCCGCAGCCAGCGCGAGCACCTGCTCCACGTCCGCCCGCAGCTCGGTCTCGTCGGCGACGTCGAGCCGCACGCCGCCGAGGTCCGCGCGGTGCCGCAGGGCGGGGACCGTCGTCTTGATCGCGACCGGCCACCCGATGCGGTCGGCGGCGGCGACGGCCTCGTCGGCATCGTGCACCCGGTACGAGGGCAGGACGCTGACGCCGGCCGTGCCGAGCAGCTCGGAGGTCCGCTCGGGACTCAGCGCCAGGACCGCGTCGCCCGATGCCTCCGCCTCGAGCCACCCCGCGACGAGCCGGCGGGCGGCGCGCGTCTCGACGCCCTCGGGATGCAGCGGACGGCCCCGGTCCCCGTCGCGCCACTGCGCGTACCGGGCGGCGTGCCCGAGCGCCAGCGCGGCGTCCTCCGGCGTGCTGTAGGCGGGGACGGTCCACTCCCTGCCGTCGTCGTCGGTGGCGGTCAGCTCGGGGGTGAGCCCGTGCAGGTCGTAGATGCAGGCCACCGTGGTGCGTCCGGAGCGCGCGGCGGTCCGTGCGACCGCCTCCTGGAGCACCGTGTCGGGCCCGCCGACCGTGGGGATCCGGACGACCACCACGACGTCGCTGTCAGGGTCGCCGTAGAGCTCATCGACGGCGGCGCTCACGCGCTCGGGGGACGCGTCCTCCGGCAGCAGCTGGACGTGCCCGCTGACCACCAGCCCGGCGGCCGCGACGGCCTCCGCGACGAGCGCGGCGACGGACGCCGAGCTGGCCAGGATGGCAGTGCGTCGGCCCGCGGGCAGCGGCTGGTGCGCCAGGACCTGCGCCACGTCGAGCATCTGGTGCGTGTTCTCGACGCGGACCACCCCCGACTGCCGGAGCATCTCCGCGAGGGTCCGCGGCGGCGCGTGGGTGGGGCGCACCGCGTGGCCCGGCGGCACCACCTGCCCCGACCGCCCGGCCGTGACGACGATGACGGGCTTGAGGAGCGACAGCCGGCGGGCCACCCGCGAGAACTTCCGCGGGTTGCCCAGCGACTCCAGGTACAGGCCGACGACGTCCGTGTCGACGTCGTCCGCCCAGAACTGCATGAGGTCGTTGCCGGACACGTCCGCCCGGTGCCCGGCGGAGACGAACTGCGAGAGGCCGATCCCGCGCCGGCGGACCGCCGCGAGCAGCGCGACGGACAGGGGTGCCGACTGGCAGAAGAGACCGATCCGTCCCGTGGGCGGGGGTGAGGCCGCCAACGACGCGTTGAGCTGGAGGCCGCCGGCGCGCGCGGACAGGATGCCGTAGGAGCCCGGCCCGACCACGCGCATCCCGGCCCCGTGGGCGACGCGCAGCAGCGCACGCTGCCGGTCCAGGCCCCCCGGGCCCTCCTCGGCGAAGCCTGCGGTGAGCAGCACGACCCCGTGCACCCCGAGCCGGGCCAGAGCGCGGACGACGTCGGCCGCGTCGGCCGACGGCACGGCGACGACGGCCAGCTCGACCGGTCCGGGGACGTCGGCCAGCTCCGCGTGCATCGGCAGGGCCGAGTCGCCGGGGACGCCCACGGCGTGCACCAGCACCGACGGGTCCCCCACCAGCAGGTCTGCCAGCACGCGCGCGGCCAGGCGGCCGGCCAGGGTCTCCCCCGCGTCCACCCCGGGACCGACCACCACGACCGAGCTCGCGTGCAGCAGGTCCCGCATGGAGCGTGCCTCGGCGCGGTGCTCGCGGTCGGCCATCACGGCGAGCGAGCGGTCCGTGGGGTCGATGTCGAACCCGACCGCGACGATGCCGTCCTCGGTGCGCTGCCGCACCTCGTACCCGGCGTCCTTGAACACGCCGATCATCCGGCCGTTCTGCGGCAGGACCTCCGCGACGAACCGCCGGACCCCGCGCTCCCGGGCGGCGGCGGCGAGGTGCTCGAGCAAGACGGACCCCAGGCCGCGCCCCTGGTGGGCGTCGGCGATGTTGAACGCCACCTCGGCCTCGTCGGTGCCGATCCGGTCGTACCGCGCGACGCCGATGATCTGGTCCACGTCCTGCGGCTCGGCGCCGCTCGACACCGCCACGAGCGCGACGCGGTCCACCTGGTCGACGTTCACCAGCCGGGCGAGGTCGCGCTCCGGCAGCCGCTCCAGCGGAGCGAAGAACCGCATGTACGTCGAACGCTCCGACTGGGCGACGTGGAACGCCTGCAACGCGTCGGCGTCGTCGGGACGCAGGGGGCGGACGTGCGTCGTGGAGCCGTCGTGCAGCACGACGTCCGCCTCCCAGGCGGCCGGGTACACCGGGCCCGGGCTCGGGTGGTCGTCAGCCGTGACGTCTGCCATGGACGTCACGCTAGTGCGGCGTACCGCGTGCCGCGGCCCGTCGGGGCCTGCGGACGGTCCACAATGGTCGCCGCACCGCAGACCGGCACCGAGGAGCAGCACCCATGGCGCGTCGCCCGGCGACCCCCGAACTCCCGCCCGAGGACCTCGTCGAGCGCATCGTCGACATCGACGTCGCGACCGAGATGGAGGGCTCGTTCCTCGAGTACGCCTACTCCGTCATCTACTCCCGGGCCCTGCCCGACGCCCGCGACGGCCTCAAGCCGGTGCAGCGCAGGATCCTCTACCAGATGTCCGACATGGGCCTGCGCCCCGACCGCCCCTACGTGAAGTCGGCGCGCGTGGTCGGCGAGGTCATGGGCAAGCTGCACCCGCACGGCGACGCGGCGATCTACGACGCGATGGTCCGCCTCGCGCAGCCGTTCTCGCTGCGCCTGCCCCTGGTGGACGGGCACGGCAACTTCGGCTCGCTCGACGACGGCCCCGCCGCGCCCAGGTACACCGAGGCCCGCATGGCGCCGTCCGCGCTGGCGATGACCACCGGGCTCGACGAGGACGTCGTCGACTTCGTGCCCAACTACGACAACAAGCTCACCCAGCCCGAGGTGCTCCCCGCGGCGATCCCGAACCTGCTGGTCAACGGCGCGGCCGGCATCGCGGTCGGGATGGCCACCAACATGGCCCCGCACAACCTCGTCGAGGTGGTCGCGGCGGCCCGGCACCTGGTCCTGCACCCCGACGCCACGCTCGAGGACCTGCTGCGGTTCGTCCCCGGCCCCGACCTGCCGTCGGGCGGCAAGATCGTCGGCCTGGAGGGCGTCCGCGAGGCGTACCGGACGGGCCGCGGCGCCTTCCGCACGCGTGCCACGGCCCGCATCGAGAACGTCACGGCGAAGCGCAAGGGCATCGTCATCACGGAGCTGCCGTACACGGTGGGCCCCGAGAAGGTCATCGAGAAGATCAAGGAGGGCGTCCAGAACAAGAAGCTCTCCGGCATCTCCGACGCCGTCGACCTCACCGACCGCCAGCACGGGCTGCGGCTGGTCATCGAGATCAAGACGGGCTTCCACCCCGAGGCCGTCCTCGAGCAGCTCTACCGGTACACGCCGCTGGAGGACTCGTTCTCCATCAACAACGTCGCGCTCGTCGACGGCCAGCCGCGCACGCTCGGCCTGCGCGAGCTGCTGGTCGTCTGGGTGGAGCACCGGATCGTCGTGGTCCGTCGGCGCTCGCAGTTCCGGCTGGCCAAGCGCCTCGAGCGCCTCCACCTGGTGGAGGGCCTGCTCGTCGCGATCGTCGACATCGACGAGGTCATCCAGGTGATCCGCACGTCCGACGACGCCGACACCGCCCGCGCCCGGCTGCGCAGCGTGTTCGACCTGTCCGAGCCCCAGGCGGAGTACATCCTCGAGCTGCGGCTGCGTCGGCTCACCAAGTTCTCGCGCATCGAGCTGGAGAAGGAGCAGGAGCAGCTGGCGCAGGAGATCGCGGAGCTGCGGGAGATCCTGGGCGACGAGGCCCGGCTGCGCACGCTGGTGTCGGCGGAGATGGCCGACGTGGCCGCCACCTACGGGACCCCGCGCCGGACCATCCTGCTCGAGTCGGCGGGCGGTACCTCGATCACCGGCGCCCCGGCACCGCGCGGTGCCACCGCCCCGCTGGAGATCGCCGACACCCCGTGCTGGGTCCTCCTGTCCGGCACCGGCCTCCTGGCTCGCACGGCGTCCGAGGACCTGCCCGCGCGGGTCGAGGGCGCCCGCCGGTCCAAGCACGACGTCGTCGCTGCAACCGTCGCCACGACCGCGCGCGCCGAGGTCGGCGTCGTGACCTCCCAGGGCCGCATCGTCAAGGTCTCCGTGCTCGACCTCCCCGGGCTGCCGCCGACCGACGGGACGCCCTCCCTGTCCGGCGGCGTCCCGCTCGGCGAGGTGGTGACGCTCCTGCCGCGCGAGCGCGTGGTCGGCCTCGCGTCGCTGGCGCCCGACGCGCCGACGCTCGCGCTGGCCACCGCGCAGGGCACGGTGAAGCGGGTCTCGGCCGGCGACGTGCCCGGCAACCGGGACGCCTGGGAGGCGATCTCGCTCAAGGACGGCGACGAGGTGGTCGGCGCCGCCGCCGTGACCGACACGGACGAGCTCGTGCTCCTGGCCTCCGACGCGTCCCTCCTGCACTTCCCCGCGTCGGCGGTCCGGCCGCAGGGCCGTGCCGCGGGGGGCATGGCCGGCATCAAGCTCGCCGGCGGCCAGCGGGTGGTCGCGTTCGGCTCCGTCGCTGCGGACGAGGCGTCCACGGCGGTCGTCGTGACGGTGGCCGGCGCCTCCGGTGCGCTGCCGGGCACCCAGGCAGGCTCGGCGAAGGTCACCCCGTTCGACGTCTACCCGGGCAAGGGTCGCGCGACGGGCGGGGTGCGGGCGCACCGGTTCCTGCGGAACGAGGACACCCTGCTCCTCGCGTGGGTCGGCACCGCGCCGGCATGGGCGACGGGCTCCGGCGGTCAGCCGATCGAGCTACCGCCCACCGACCAGCGCCGCGACGGGTCGGGAACCCCGCTCACCGCCCCTGTGCACGCGATCGGCTGACCCGCCCCTCAGACGAGCGCGACCGCGTTGTCCCGGACCGGCGGCCGCTGGACGAACGTGCGGACCGGTGCGGGCTCGGGTGCCCGTCGCTCGACCACGTTCCGGGACACCACAGCCGCGGCGATCAGGCCCTGCCCGACCGTGTAGGTGAGCATGACCCAGAACCCCTGCCCGGCGAGCTCCCACGACGGCACGAAGGCCTCCAGCGCGATCAGGGCGTCGCTCACGAGGAAGACGGCGCCTCCGATGCCCGCGACCCGGCCGAGGCCGGTGGAGAGAACGGCCATCGCGGTCAGCACGCCGCCGTACACCGCCACCGGCACGAGCAGGCTGTCCGCGCCCGGCGCGCACAGGGCGACGAGCGCGACGAGCACCGCGACGTACGGCACCAGCAGGACGGGGCGGCGGTAGACGATCGACGCCCTGACCGACGGAGCGAACGCGACGACGTAGGCGGTCTGCGCGAGCAGGAAGAACCCGACCATCACCAGGAACGCGGCATCCTCCCCGACCAGTGACGGGACGAGGTCACCGAGCCAGGAGAACCCGAGCGCGACCAGCACCCAGGTCACCAGGCGTCCGCGTGGCCAGCGGGTCGCGGTGAGGACGACCGCCGCGAGGGCCGGCATGAGCAGCCACTGGCTGACTCTCTCCAGGACGTCGGGCCCGGTCAGCTGGGCGACCAGGTGCACGAGCACGAGCACCACGAACACGGAGACCCACAGGCGTGCGGCCCTGGACAGCGAGCGTCCCACGACGACCTCCTCGAAGCCGGACGCCCTCGTCCGGCGACAGAAAACGGCCGGACGTCGTCGTCCCGCCGCGCCGATGCTAACGCGCGGCGAGCACCTCGTGAGGCGGATCGACCCGGTCGCTCAGAGCTCGATCGAGAACATCGTCGAGCTGTGGAACACCGCGTACCCCAGGCCCTCGTACAGCCGGTGCGCGCCGGACTGGTTCGCGGTGTCGACGCCCAGCTCGGCCATGTCCATCCCGTCCGCCCGGTAGGCCGCCATCACGGTGGCCAGCAGCGCGGGCGCCAGGCGACGACCCCGCCACGCACGCCGCACACCGAGCAGGTCGGTGTAGCCGGCCTTGTAGCCGATCACCGGCCAGTCGTGCTCGTACCGGCCCGACACCAGGTAGCCCGCCACCTCGCCGGACGCGTCGTCGATCGCGACGAAGCTCCACATCGGGGCGAACATGCTCCGGCCCTGAGCCCACTCGCCGGGGGTGCGGGGCTCGCTGCCCCAGTGGTCGGCGAACGCGTCGTTGTGCGCGAGCCGCACCTGGTCGTCCAGCTCCGGGGTCCACGGCACAATCCTCAGCCCCTCGGGAACGACGACGGGCGGGAGCTCGATGTCCAGCGGGCGACGCATCTCCGCGTAGAACCGCACCGGGGTGAAGTCGCTCGCGTGCAGCAGGCGGACGGTGGCCTCGGCCTCGTCCTGGGTGAACACAGCGAGGCGACCGGGCAGCTCCTTGCCCGAGGCCGCCAGCAGCTGCCGCCCGCGAGCCGTCTCCCACGCCAGCACCTGTCGACCGATCCCCCGCCCGCGCCACTGCGGGTCCACGGCGCCGTCGAGGAAGGCACGGACCACACGAGCGTCGCCGGGTGGCTGGTTGACGCGCGCGTAGGCGCGGATCACCCCGTCGGCGTCGACGCCCGCGAGCGTGTCGCGCGCGTGGTCCTTCCAGTCGCCCTCGAACTCGTCGTCGACCTCCTCCGCCGAGGTGCGGAACGGAGCGGAGTCGGCCTCCTCGACTGCGTTGAGCAGCCGCGTGAGAGCGGGCACGTCGTCGCGCGTGAGCGGTCGCCACGTGAGGCCGTGCGTGCCGGAGGGCAGCGGGACGTCGGCGGGAGCGGCGGCGCGCTCGGCGATGGGCGCGAGGTCGGTGGTCACGACCACCACGATCCCCGGCCCGGCGCCGTCACGGCAACCGAAATGCCCGTCAGGCGTCGATGCGGCTGCGGTCCAGACCGTCCCCGCCGGCCACGATGAAGTCCTTGCGCGGGGCGACGTCGGAGCCCATGAGCAGCTCGAAGACCTCCTCGGCCCGCTGCGCCCCCTCGACGGTCACGCGGCGCAGCGTGCGGTGGCGGGGGTCCATGGTGGTCTCCGCCAGCTGGTCCGCGTCCATCTCCCCGAGGCCCTTGTAGCGCTGGATGTCGTCCTTGTAGCGCTTGCCGGCCCGGTCGAGCTTCTTCAGCGTCGCCGCCAGCTCGGCCTCCGAGTACGTGTACACGTACTCGTTCTTGCGCCCGCCGCCGCCGATGACCTCGATGCGGTGCAGCGGCGGCACGGCGGCGTACACGCGACCTGCCTCCACCAGCGGCCGCATATACCGGAACAGCAGCGTGAGCAGCAGCGTCCGGATGTGCGCACCGTCGACGTCGGCGTCGGTCATCAGCACGATCTTCCCGTAGCGCGCCGCCTCCAGGTCGAACGAGCGGCCCGACCCGGCACCGACCACCTGGATGATCGCGGCGCACTCCGCGTTCTTCAGCATGTCCGTGATGGAGGCCTTCTGGACGTTGAGGATCTTGCCGCGGATGGGCAGCAGCGCCTGGAAGTCGGAGCTGCGCGCCAGCTTGGCGGTGCCGAGCGCGCTGTCCCCCTCGACGATGAACAGCTCGCTGCGCTCGACGTCGTCGCTGCGGCAGTCGGCCAGCTTGGCGGGCAGCGAGGACGTCTCCAGGGCGTTCTTGCGCCGCGAGATCTCCTTCTGCTTGCGCGCGGACAGCCGTGCGCGCATCTCACCGACCACCTTGTCCAGCAGCAGCGACGAGTGCGCCTTGTGGTCGCGCTTGGGCGACGTGAAGATCGCCCCCAGCTCGGTGTCGAGGACCTTGGCGACGATCGCGCGGACCGGCCCGGTGCCCAGCACCTCCTTGGTCTGCCCCTCGAACTGCGGCTCGGCCAGCCGGACGGTGACCACGGCGGTCATGCCCGCGAGCACGTCCTCCTTCTCGATCCGCTCCGAGGTGTCCCGCGCCGAGATCTTCAGGCGCCGTGCGTTGGCGTCGACCGCCTTGCGCATGGTGCGCAGCAGCCCGGCCTCGAAGCCGGCCAGGTGGGTGCCACCCTTGGGCGTCGAGATGATGTTGACGAAGCTGCGCACCTCGGTCTCGTACCCGGTGCCCCACCGCAGCGCGATGTCCACGTCGCAGGTGCGCGAGACCTCCTGCGCGGTCATGTGGCCCCGGTCGTCCAGCACGGGCACCGTCTCGACGAACGCCGCCGATCCCGTGAGGTGCCAGGTGTCCGTCACCGCGGTGTCCGGCGCCAGGTGGTCCACGAAGTCCACGACGCCGCCGCTGTGCAGGAACGTCTCCTCGTGCGGCCCGTCGGCGCCGGGCGTGCCGGGGATGCCGCGCTCGTCGCGCACGGTCAGCGTGAGACCGGGGACCAGGAAGCTCGTCTGCCGCGCGCGGGTGACCAGCTCGTCGTACGCGAACACGGCCGTCTTGGGGAAGATCTGCGGGTCCGCCCAGTACCGGACGCGCGTGCCGGTGCGTCCCCGCGCCACCTTGCCGCCGACCGCCAGCTCCGAGCCCGAGACGAACGGCTCGAACGGGTTGTCCGGTCCGATGCCGCCGCGGTCGTCGAACGTGCCCGGCTCGCCGCGGTGGAACGTCATGCGGTGGGTGCGACCGCCCCGGTCGACCTCGACGTCCAGGCGCGCCGACAGGGCGTTGACCACCGAGGCGCCGACGCCGTGCAGGCCACCGGACGCGCCGTAGGAGCCGCCGCCGAACTTGCCGCCCGCGTGCAGCTTGGTGAACACGACCTCGACGCCGGTCAGCCCGGTCTTCGGCTCGATGTCCACCGGGACACCGCGCCCGTTGTCGCGCACCTCGACCGAGGAGTCCGCGTGCAGCACGATCTCGATCCGGTCGCCGTACCCGCCCAGGGCCTCGTCCACCGAGTTGTCGATGATCTCCCACAGGCAGTGCATGAGACCGCGGCTGTCGGTGGTGCCGATGTACATGCCCGGGCGCTTGCGGACCGCCTCCAGGCCCTCCAGCACGGACAGGTGCCGGGCGGTGTAGCCGGACTGCGGGGAGGTCGTCGTCACGGGCCGATGGTAGTCGCCGGGCCGGACAGGACCGCGGCACCATGCCGCCGGACACTGCTGTGTTGCGGGCTGGTTACAGTCCACTACGCGGTGAGCGAACCACCCGCTCCTGGTGCGTGGGATCGGCGACCGGGGTGGTTCTATGGACTCGTGACCGGGACCATGACGCATCCACTGACCGCGGCCGACCGCTGCGACCGCTGCGGCGCACAGGCCTATGTCCGAGTTGTTCTTCCCGTGGGAGAGCTCCTCTTCTGTGCGCACCACGCGCGCGAGCACGCACCGAAGTTCGCCGAGCTGGCCACCCACGTGCAGGACGAGACCGACCGACTGCTCGCCGAGCACGGAGCAGGAGCCGGCGCCGCGACCTGACGTCCCGGCACCACCACGACGACCGCGCGAGGCCCGGACCTTCTGGTCCGGGCCTCGTCGTCTACGCCTAGGCTCCGGTCATCGGGCACCGACACCCGCCGGTCCCCTACAAGGAGGTGCGACGTGAGCGATCCCGTCTTCGACAAGTCCGAGCAGCTCGAGCTCGTGAGCCGTGGCCTGCTGGAGGGCGAGGAGGTGCTGGCCGTGTACGACTGCATCGGCACCGGCACCGGCTTCGTCGGCCTGACCACCCTGCGCGTGGTGCTCCAGGACAAGAGCTTCGTCGGCAAGCGCATCGCGGTCACGTCGATCCCCTACCGGCACGTCCGCTCGGTCTCGGTGGTGAGCAACACGTCCCTGGTCGGCAAGTTCGCCTCGAGCAGCAGCATCGCCATCGACGTCGGCAGCGGCGCCATCCACGAGGCCGACTTCCGCGGCGCGGAGAAGGCGCAGAGCGCCCACGACCTGATCCTCTGGTACATCACGCGCTGAGGTCAGGCCAGCACGTCCGTCCACGCGAGCACGCGGTAGGACCTCACGAGGCCGTGCACGACGAAGGGGTCGCCCGCGGCGAACTCCTCCGCGGCCTCGCGGGTGGTCAGCAGGCACATCGACCCGTTCACCTCGGGCTGCTCGAACGTGCCGATCGCCACCAGCAGGCCGCGCGCCGCGAAGTCCTCGTAGTGCGCGACGTGCGCGGCCATGTGCACCGGTGCGAGCTCCAGCACGTCCGGCCCCGACTCGTAGGTCACGACGTAGCGCACCTGCGTCATCACGCACCGCCCTCGGCGTGGGCGACCAACCGGGCCAGGATCATCCCCCAGCCACGCACGTACGAGCCGCCGCGGTAGCCCTCCGGCAGCGCGCAGGCGCCGCCCAGCTGCTCCTCGGTCATCCGCTCCCAGCCCCGGTGCTCGACGGAGACGCGGGTGAGCGCCGCTCCGAGCGGCCGGAAGCTCAGCTCGACCTCGGTCGGCTCGGGCGTGAGCAGCCACGACATGGTGAACCCGTGCGGCGGGTCCCACGCGACCAGCTCACCCCACACGTGCGTGGTGCCGTCGTCCCAGGTCTCGACGACGTTCCCTCCGAGCCGGCGCTCCATCGTGACGTCCCGCACCCGGTCGCCGCCGGAGGAGAACGGTTCGACGGGCCACCAGACGCCGATCTCGCGCACGAAGACGTCGAACGTCCGGCCGACGTCCGCCCGGACCGTGGTCGCCTGGTGGACCGGGGGCGCGTTCAGCGTCACGACCTCACGCGGTGGCACGGTCGTCCCTCTCGCTGCCGTCCGCGTCGAGCACGCCGACCTCGATCTCGACCAGGCGACGCGCCGTGTCGAGCGACGCCGCCCAGGTCTCGTCGAGGTAGGCGCGCAGCCCGGCGAGCCCCTCCGGACGCGACCGGTAGTAGTTGCGCGTCCCCTGGGTCCGGCGGGTCACCAGGCCGGCGTCCTCGAGCACCCGCAGGTGCTGGCTGACGGCGCTGCGTGTCACGTCGAACTCCTCAGCCAACCGCCCGACGGGGACCTCGTCGTGGGCCAGGAGCGTGAGGATCTCCCGGCGGCGCGGCTCGGCCAGGGCCCGCAGCACGGTGTCCGTCTGGCTCACGCCCACAGTCCTACCGCGTGCCCCTCCGGGTCGGCCAGCACCGCGACGCTGCCGTTGTCCGCCGGGAGCTTGGTCGGCGGGGCCAGCACGGAACCACCGAGCTCCGTCGCCCTCGCGAGCGTCGCGCCGAGGTCGTCGACGCGCACGTACATCAGGATCCCCGGCGGCAGCCCGTCGGGGTCGGCGGCGCCGATCCCCCCGCCGACCGTCTCGGCCGGTGCACCCGTGTCGATCAGCGTGTACCCGCCGAGCTCGGGCGGCGCGTCCGACGACCAGTCGAAGAGCCGCGTGTAGAACTCGCGGGAGCGCGCGGGGTCGGTGCTGTTGATCTCGAACCACATGACGGGACTGCCCATGATCCACCTCCGGCTGATCCGACTGAACCCTCTAATGGTCAGCGATCACTAACCGTTAGTCAAGACTGTCGGAACGACAGAACCCCGCCCCACACCGAGGTGGGACGGGGTTCTGATCGGGAACGGTCAGTCCAGGTAGTCGCGCAGCACCTGCGAGCGCGACGGGTGCCGCAGCTTCGACATGGTCTTCGACTCGATCTGCCGGATCCGCTCGCGCGTCACGCCGTAGACCTTGCCGATCTCGTCGAGCGTCTTCGGCTGGCCGTCGGTCAGGCCGAACCGCATCGACACCACGCCTGCCTCGCGCTCGGAGAGCGTGTCGAGCACCTGGTGCAGCTGCTCCTGGAGGAGCGTGAAGCTGACGGCGTCCGCGGGGACGACGGCCTCGGAGTCCTCGATGAGGTCGCCGAACTCGCTGTCCCCGTCCTCGCCGAGCGGCGTGTGCAGCGAGATGGGCTCGCGGCCGTACTTCTGGACCTCGACCACCTTCTCGGGGGTCATGTCGAGCTCCTTGGCGAGCTCCTCGGGCGTGGGCTCGCGGCCCAGGTCCTGGAGCATCTGCCGCTGGACGCGGGCCAGCTTGTTGATGACCTCGACCATGTGCACCGGGATGCGGATGGTGCGGGCCTGGTCGGCCATGGCGCGGGTGATGGCCTGACGGATCCACCACGTCGCGTAGGTCGAGAACTTGTAGCCCTTGGTGTAGTCGAACTTCTCGACCGCGCGGATCAGACCGAGGTTGCCCTCCTGGATCAGGTCCAGGAACAGCATGCCGCGGCCGGTGTAGCGCTTGGCCAGGGAGACGACCAGACGGAGGTTGGCCTCGAGCAGGTGGTTCTTGGCCCGACGACCGTCGTTCGCGATCCACTCGAGCTCGCGCTTGATCTTGGCTTCCATCGTGATGCCGGCGTTGAGGCGCTCCTCGGCGAACAGTCCGGCCTCGATGCGCTTGGCGAGGTCGACCTCCTGCTCGGCGTTCAGCAGGGCGACCTTGCCGATCTGCTTGAGGTAGTCCTTGACCGGGTCCGCCGTGGCGCCGGCCGTGACGACCTGCTGGGCGGGGGCGTCGTCGTCGTCCGCGTCGGAGTAGACGAAGCCGCTGTCCTCGCTCTCCTCCTCCTTGGCGGCCGGCTTCTTCTCGCCGTCCTCGTCGTCGTCGTCGGAGTCGGTGGTGTCCTCCACGACCTCGACCACCTCGACGACGTCGACGACGACCTCCTCGATCGCCGCGATGTCCGGCTCCTCGCCGTCGACGACCTCGACCTCGGCGTCGGCGTCGGCCGGCTCGGCCGCCGCCTTCTTCGCGGCCGCTGCCTTGGCGGCGGTAGGCTTGGCGGCGGTGGCCTTGGCGGTCGCCGTGGTCTTGGCGCGCGTGGTCTTGGCGGGTGCGGCGGCGCCCTCCTCGGGCGGCACCACGGCCTTCGTGGACGGGCGAGCCTTGGCGCTGGTAGCGGCGACAGCACGGGCGGGAGCCGCCGGCTCACGCACGCCGATGCCGGCGGTGGACAGTCCACGGACGACGGCGCGCAGACGCTTGGCGTCCTGGACGTCCGCCTGCTCGCACGCGGTGCGCAGCTCCTCGGCGCCCACGGTGCCGTGGGTGCGCCCACGCAGGACGAGGTCCTGGAGGGCGGGGTGCTCGAACTCACGCGGAAGAGCGGGATGCGGGGTCTGGGACGACACGAACGACCTTTCGGCAGCGCGACACCCGGAACGGGGCCGGGAGGTAGATAGATATTGTACCGACCTCACGGGCCGGTCGGCGCTATCACGGGCACGACGACACGGCCGTCGAGGACGGCGGTCATGGGGTTCTCGGTGTCAACGAACGGCAGGCGCCAGAGATTCCCGCGGGGACGGACCCGATGAGGGGTCCCGCTGCGTGAGACGCACGCGCCGGCGTCAGCCGGGTCCGGGCTTGACGGTGAGCACGGGGCACGGCGCGTCGAACAGCACGCGCTGCGCGTTGGCACCGAGGATCAGCTTGCCCACCGGGCTGCGCCGGCGCAGCCCCAGGACCACCAGATGGGCGCCCACCTCCTCCGCCGTCGCGATGAGGTCGTCCGCGACGTCGCCGCCCGTGAGCAGCCGCACCTCGTGGTCGACGTCCGCGGCGGCGAGCTCGGCCCGCACCCTCTCCAGCTCCGCCTCGACAGCGGCGCGCTGCTCCTCCGGCTCGTCCGGGCGTGCGCTCACGACGACCACGACGCGTGTGTCACGCTGCCGCGCTTCCTCGATCGCCGCCCCGAGGGCCGCCCGACCTTCCGGAGTGGCCAGATAGCCGACCACGATGCCCATCGGTCCTCCCCTCGTCCCGCGGCAACACCGCCGTGTGCGTGACGCTACCGGAGCGAAGGGGTCGCGACGAGCGCACCGCTCGCATCTCGCCGCAGGTCAGTCGGCGTGCCGCACCCACCCGGGCGGCACGGCCGCGCTCAGCGCGTCGTCGAGGAGCTCCGCCAGCCGGTACCCCGGCTCCGCGTCGAGCGCCCCGTCAAGCAGCACCCGTGCACGGGCGCCGTCCCCACGCCACCACGCGAGCAGGGCCAGGAGCGTCAACGCGGGTGCCTGCGCGCCGGTCCTGCCGCGGGAGACCACCGCCTCCAGCACGGCCTCGTGCACCGCCGTCGCCCGAGCCGGGGGCACGACCCCCCGGACGGGGTCGATGATCATGGCCATCGCCACGCCGAGCGCTGCGTCCACCTCCGGCGTCGACTCCGCACCGCGCACGCACCGCTCGGCCAGGTCCGCGGTGCCGGGCACCAACGTGACCAGCACGCCGTCGCGCACCCGCCGGTCGGCCAGCCCGGCCTCGACCCGACCCCAGGGCGCTCCCCCGGTGCCGGGCCCCTCGGTCTCCACGAGCGCGACCGCGCTGCGCCACGCCGCCAGCGACTCCTCCCGCCACCGGGAGACCGCGTCGGCGCCCGCGACGAGGGCGTCCTCCCAGCGGCGCTCCCAGCGACGTCGCACGCGGGCCACGGATCGTCGGACCTCGCCGTGCTGCGGCCGGATCCGGGCGATGTCGTCGCGAGAGTCCGCGACCGCGGACCCGGCCAGCACCAGCGTGGCACCCACCTGGGTGGAGTCCAGGTCGCGCAGCGGCCGACCACCGGGCGGGCAGCAGTCCTCCACGCAGTCGAGGGCGAGGTAGCCGCTCGGCGTGACCACCCAGACCAGGACGTCCGCCAAGGACGCCACCGCGGCGTCCTGGAAGTGCCGCGCCGCGATCTGCGCCGAACCGTCCGACCCGCGGGGGTCGCGATCCGTGTACAGCACGAGGATGGCCCGCCGGGCCCCGTCCCGACCCAGGTGGGCGACGAGGGTGCGGGCGAGCATCGGCCCCGCCGCCTCGTCGGCGAGGTGGGGAAGGTCCACCCGGACGACGAGGCCGACCGCGCCGCGGGGCGGGCGCAGGCTCACGGCGACGGCGCTGTCCGCGGGCCGGAAGCCGAGCCGGTGCGGGACGAGAGCGAGGATCTCCCGGGGTTCGCTCACCCGGAGCGTGGTGGTCTGCATGGCGGCAGCACATCGGAATCCGGGGTCGAGCAGACCGGACCCCGGCGGATCTGTGCGGGACGTGCTCGATCACCGGGTTGTGGGCGGCTCGACGGCAGCCATGCCCGTCCCCCATGCCGACTCAACCGCGCCCCGCCTGGCGGCTACCCTGTCGCGATGCCCCGACCCGTCCCCCTGACCCGCGCCCGGCCGCGCGCTGCCGCCGCCGTCGTCGCGCTTCTCGTCGGCTGCTCGGTCGCGGCGTGCTCGACCAGCAGCCCCGGGCAGATCTCGCCCACCGGCACCGCGGTGGCGTCGCTGACGGCCGCACCGGCGCCGACGGAGTCGCTCCTGCCGGACGCCACCACCGGCGCGAGCTCGGCGGTGGGCGAGGTCGTCGACGGCTTCCCTGCGGCGCTCGTGCCCGTGCCCGCGGGCGCCGAGGTGCTGCTGTCCTCCGCCGAGCCGGTCGAGGGCACCGACCTGACCCAGGTGAGCCTCAACCTGCGCACGGACCAGGACGCGGCCGGGCTGCTCGAGGCCATCCGCGCTCCCCTGGTCGCGGCGGGCTTCGCGGAGTCGACGCCGCCCGCGCCCGAGCCCGGGCTGGCGGCCCAGTCGACGTTCACCCGCGGCGACGGCTCCGAGCTGCTGGTCGTCGGCATCCTCGACCGGGACGACGAGCGCACGCTCACGCTCGGCGGGCGGGTCCGCGCGACCGCGCCGTAGGCTGCCCCGCGTGAGCACAGCGACACCGTCCCTCGTCGACGTCGAGGACGTCAGACCGCGTATCGACGCCGTGCTGACCAGCCACGTCGCCCAGCTGCGCACGGTCCTGTCGGCCGCGAGCGACGACGCCGACGTGCTGGCCGACGCGGTGGCGCAGATCCTGACCGGCGGCAAGCGCCTGCGGGCCGCGTTCTGCTACTGGTCCTGGCGTGCGCACGGCGGGGTGCCCGGCACGCCGGAGGCCGAGGCCGTGCTCCGGGTGGGTGCCGCGCTCGAGCTGTTCCAGGCGGCCGCGCTCTTCCACGATGACGTGATGGACGACTCGGACACCCGCCGCGGGTTCCCTGCGGCGCACCGGGCGTTCGCCCAGCTGCACGCCCGGCACGGCCTGACCGGCGACGCCGAGCGGTTCGGGATGTCGGCCGCGATCCTGCTGGGCGACCTCACGCTCATCGCGAGCGAGCAGGAGTTCGCCGGCGCGCTCGGGCAGCAGCCGCGCCGCCGCGCCGAGCGTTCCCGGGCCGTCTTCGACCTGATGCGCACCGAGGTGACGGTGGGCCAGTACCTCGACGTGCTGGCGCAGGCGCTCCCCTGGGGCGACGACCCCGCCGGTGACGAGGTGCGGGCCCGCGAGGTCATCCGCGCCAAGGCGGCCCGCTACAGCGTCGAGCACCCGATCGTCCTGGGCGCTGCGCTGGCCGACGCCGGCGAGGACGAGCTGGACGCCTGCCGCGCCCTGGGCCTGCCGCTCGGGGAGGCGTTCCAGCTGCGCGACGACCTGCTCGGCGTGTTCGGCGACCCGCAGACCACGGGCAAGCCTGCGGGCGACGACCTGCGCGAGGGCAAGCGGACAGTCCTGACGGCCCGAGCGGTCGCCCGCGCCCGGGCTGCCTCCGACGACGCCACGGTGCGGCTGCTGCGCGACCGCCTCGGCGACCGCTCGCTGAGCGAGGCCGACGTGACGGTTCTCGCCGACGCCATCCGGGCCACCGGAGCCCCCGACGACGTCGAGGCGCTCATCGAGGACCTCGCGGACCGCGCGTTCTCGCTGATGGACGCGCGCCCGTGGGCCGATCCGGCGCGTGCTCAGCTCATCGGTCTGGCGCACGCGGCCGTCGACCGCCACGCCTGACCCCGTCAGAGCTCCGCGGCGGCCCGTCGACGGATCTCGGTCTTGCGGCCGGCGCGCAGCGCGTCGATGGGGGTCCCCGGCAGGGACTCGTCGGGCGTGAAGAGCCACTCGATGGCGGCCTCGTCGGTGAACCCGGCGTCGGAGAGCACGGTCAGCGTGCCCTGCAACGAGGCGAGCACCGCCCACGGCAGGTCCGGGTCGCGGTTCGTCGGCTGCGCCGGGTTGGCCAGGTGTCCCGGCACGAGGAAGGCGCCCGGGACGTAGAAGATCCGGGGGTCGCCACGGCGGACACCGATGATCCGGCGCTCCTGCACGATCCGGCGCACCTTGGAGGCGTCGAGGCCGAGCCGGTCGGCGATGTCAGGGACGGTGAGCCACTCGTCGACCAGCCGGTCGAGGGTCTCTGGAGAATCGTTCACCCGACAAGAGTACGCATCCACGAATTACACCTGCGCAATTCACCCGTGCGCTTTCCCCGCGTGCCGTATTCGGATACGTTCGCATTCTGTCACTCCAGTCACACAGGCACCATCCGTTTACTTACGCACCATGAGGTAGGTCCCATGTCGCAGCACGCCACCGCCCGCCGAGTCGCCACCGGAACCGGCGCGACCCTCGCGCTGGCCGTCGTCGGCGTGACCGCGACCGGCGGTGCAGCCCATGCCGACGACGCCTACACGGTCCGTCAGGGCGACACGGTCAGCCACATCGCGACGCGCACCGGCACCACCGTGGCCGCCATCGCGCGGGCCAACTCCCTGGCCGACGCCTCGCGCATCCGCATCGGGCAGGTGCTGTCCATCCCGTCCGGGTCGGCGCCCGCCGCCGCGCCCGCTGCCCCTGCTCCGGCGCCGGCGCCGGCGCCGGCGTCCGGGAGCTACACGGTCGCCTCGGGGGACACGGTCAGCCACATCGCCGCGAAGCTGGGGACCTCCGTGCAGGCGATCGTCTCCGCCAACGGTCTCGACGCGCGCGCCTTCATCCGGGTCGGCCAGACGCTGACGGTCCCGGGCTCCACCGCAGCAGCAGCCGCCGCCGCACCGGCCCCGGCCGCCGTCGCGCAGGCCACCGGCTCCGTCTCCCACACCGTGCGGTCCGGCGAGACGGTCACCGCCATCGCCGCCAAGCACGGTGCCACGGTCGCCGCGGTGATCGCGGCCAACGGGCTGGACGCCCGGGCGCTGATCCGCATCGGGCAGACGCTCACCGTCCCGGTGCCGGCTGCCGCCCCGGCCGCCGCGGCGGTGGGCAACACGTTTGCCGGCCGCACGTACTCCGACTCCGTCGTGGCAGCTGCGAACGCGAACCTCGCCACGCTGCGCAGCACGGGGACGCCCTCGAAGGCGGACATGCAGGCCAAGATCGCCGCGACCGCCCGTGCGATGGGCGTCGACCCGGCGCTCGCCCAGGCGATCGCGTTCCAGGAGTCCGGCTTCAACCACGGCGTGGTCTCCCCCGCCAACGCCATCGGGGCGATGCAGGTGATCCCGACGTCGGGACAGTGGGCGTCGGACCTCGTCGGTCGCCAGCTCAACCTGGTGAACCCCGACGACAACGTCACCGCGGGCGTCGCCATCCTGCGCGCGCTCGTCAGCAACGCCCCCGACGTGCCGACCGCGATCGCCGGCTACTACCAGGGCGCCGCGTCGGTGAAGAAGAACGGGATGTTCGCGGACACGCGGCGCTACGTCGCCAACGTCCAGACGCACATGACGCGCTTCCGCTGAGGTCGCGCCTGCCGCACTCCCGGGGCTCCCGACCGTAGACTCCCTGCCGTGGGAGCCACTATCACCGACCCGTTCGTCGGCCGTCTGGTCGACAGCCGGTACGAGGTCGTGTCCCGCATCGCCCGCGGGGGCATGGCGACCGTCTACCTGGCGGTCGACCGGCGGCTGGACCGCGACGTCGCGCTGAAGGTCATGCACGCGCACCTGGCGGAGGGCACGTCCGGGTCGGACTTCGTCGCCCGTTTCCGGCGCGAGGCCCGCACCGCTGCCCGGCTCACGCACCCCGGCCTGGTCGGGGTGTACGACCAGGGCGTCGACGGCGAGATCAGCTACCTGACCATGGAGTACATCGACGGCTGCAACCTGCGTCGGCACATCGGCGAGCGCGGTGCCCTGACCGTGGCCGACGCGCTCCGGATCGGCGAGAGCGTCCTCGACGCGCTGGCCGCCGCGCACCGCGTCGGCCTGGTGCACCGCGACATCAAGCCCGAGAACGTGCTGCTCGCCTCCGACGGACGCGTGAAGCTCGCGGACTTCGGGCTGGCGCGTGCGGTCACGGAGGTCACCTCGACCACCACGGGGACCGTGCTCGGCACCGTGGCCTACCTCGCCCCGGAGCTGGTCACTCGCGGGCTCAGCGACGCGCGCACCGACGTCTACGCCATCGGCATCCTCCTCTTCGAGATGCTGACCGGCCGGCAGCCCTTCACCGGCGAGACGCCCATCCAGGTGGCGTTCCAGCACGTCAACAACGACGTCCCCGCGCCGTCGGAGCTGGCCGACTGGCTGCCCATCGAGATCGACGACGCCGTCCGCGCGCTCGCCTCGCGCGACCCCGACGACCGCCCGGTCGACGCCGCGGCCGCCCTCACGCTCCTGCGCCGGACGCGCGCCGCCCTGGACGACGAGACGCTGGCCCGGCACGCGGACGTCAGCCCGTCGATCGTGCTCCCCGCGGCGACAGACCCGGCGGAGACCGACCTGGACGCGGAGACCGACCGGCATGACGCTGACGACTCTGACGACGCGCTGGACCTCGACGAGTCGTCGAGCTCCGACCCGGACGAGACGACGCTGATCGAGACGCACGACGCGCGCGGGACGACCGTCGCGCTGCCCATCGGGCTCGGCGTGGCCGCGGAGCTGCTCACCGGCCGCCCGCCGGAGCCGACCCGGAAGCGTCATCGCGTCCGCTGGCTCATCGTGCTCAGCGTCCTCGCCGCACTGGTCGGCGGCGGGACCTGGTGGTACCTCCAGCAGGGACCGGGCGCGTACACGACCGTCCCGACGATCATCGGGCAGGACGCCGAGGAGGCGACCGCGATCCTGGCGCGAGCCGGCCTCGGCGCCGACCCGACGTCCGCCTTCGACGCCGAGGCGCCCGTCGACACGGTCTTCCGGACCGATCCGGGCCAGGGCGACCGCATCCGCAAGGACGGCACCGTCGCGTTCACCGTCTCCAAGGGCCCCGACTACGTGCTGGTGCCCGGGGGTGTCGTCGGCGAGGAGCAGGCGAAGGCCGAGGCCGCGCTGGCGGCCGCGGACCTCGGGGTCGCCTATGCCGAGCCGCAGTTCAGCGACACGGCGGGCCTCGGCTTCGTCATCAGCGCCACCCTCCCCGACGGCACACCCGCAGCGCCAGACGCGCAGACGATCCGCGGCACGACGGTGACGCTCACGCTCTCCAACGGTCCGGCACCGGTCACGATCACGTCGGTCGTCGGCATGAGCGTCGCCGACGCGACGGCCGAGCTCCAGACGGACAACCTCAAGCTGGCCCCGACCGAGGTGTTCAGCGACACCGTGGCGGCCGGGCTGATCATCGACCAGTCCCCCGCAGCCAGCGCCGAGGGCCACCGGGGCGACACCATCGCGGTCAACGTCTCCAAGGGCCCCGAGAACGTCGAGATGCCCAACGTCGTCAGCAAGCAATTCGACGCCGCTAAGGCCCAGCTCGAGAAGCTCGGCCTCACCGTGAAGCGCGAGAACGTGCTCGGTGGGTTCTTCGGGACCGTCCGCGACCAGAGCGCACCCGCGGGTCAGCCCGTGAAGGTCGGCACGGAGATCGTCCTCACCGTCGTCTGAGACGACGCGACCCGGCGCCGCGCGAGGCGGGGCCGGGTCGCGTCCTCCAGAGCTCAGGACGCGCGGAGCAGCTCCACGACCTGGAACGCCATCTCCAGCGACTGCTGGTGGTTCAGGCGCGGGTCCACGAGCGTCTCGTACCGCCGCGCCAGTCCCTCGTCGTCGATCTCCTCGGACCCGCCCAGCACCTCGGTGACGTCGTCACCGGTGAGCTCGATGTGCAGGCCCCCGGGCACGGTGCCGAGTGCGCGGTGCACCTCGAAGAAGCCGGCCACCTCGTCCATCACGTCGGAGAACCGGCGCGTCTTGTAGCCGGAGGCCGAGGTGATCCCGTTGCCGTGCATCGGGTCGCACACCCACGTCACGGGACGACCGTCCGCGGCCACCTTCTCGACGAGCGCGGGCAGGAGGTCGCGGACCTTGCCGGCCCCCATCCGCGTGATGAACGTGATGCGGCCGGCCTCGCCCTGCGGGTTCAGCTTGTCGATGAGTGCCAGCGCGTCGTCGCCCGTGGTCGTCGGACCCAGCTTGATGCCCAGCGGGTTCTGCACGCGGGAGAAGTAGTCCACGTGCGCGCCGCCCAGCTGGCGGGTCCGCTCACCGATCCACACGAAGTGCGCCGAGCAGTCGTACGGGAGCCCGGTCCGTGAGTCGATGCGGGTCAGCGGGCGCTCGTAGTCGAGCAGCAGGCCCTCGTGGCTGGAGAAGAAGTCGACGGACCGCAGGGCGTCGAAGTCGGCGCCGCACGCCGCCATGAACCGGATGGCCCGGTCGATCTCCGCCGCGATCTCCTCGTAGCGCGAGTACGACGGGTTGGCCATGAAGCCGCGGTTCCACTCGTGCACGCGCAGCAGGGACGCGAAGCCACCGGTGGTGAACGCCCGGATCAGGTTCAGCGTCGAGGCGGACGTGTGGTACGCCTCGAGCAGCCTCTGCGGGTCCGGCGTGCGGGCCTCGAGCGTGAACTCGTAGTCGTTGATGATGTCCCCGCGGAACGCCGGCAGGGTGACGCCGTCCCGCGTCTCGGAGTCAGAGCTGCGGGGCTTGGCGTACTGCCCGGCCATCCGGCCCATCTTGATGACGGGCAGGCTCGCGCCGTAGGTCAGCACGACCGCCATCTGGAGGATCGTCTTGATCTTGTTGCGGATGTTGTCCGCCGTCGCCGTGCTGAACGTCTCCGCGCAGTCGCCGCCCTGGAGCAGGAACGCCTCGCCGCGGCCGGCGGCGGCCAGCTGCGCACGCAGGTGGTCGGCCTCGCCCGCGAACACGAGCGGCGGCAGGGTCGACAGCCTCGACGTGACGGCGTCCAGCGCGGTGGCATCCGGCCACTGCGGCTGCTGGAGCGCCCCCATCGACCGCCAGGCGTCGAGCCCCGCGACCACCTGCGGGTCCGGCTCGACGCTCATGAGTGGCTCGCCGGGACGGAGGACTGTCCGATGTCCTCCAGCAGCTCGACGAACCACGGCTGCGACACGTCGAACGCCTTGCCGCCCGCGATGCGCGGGAACTCGATGGCGCGCAGCACGTCGCCCTGCTCCTCGTCGTGACCGATGACGCCGGACTCGCCGCGCAGCGCGGACTCGACGGCCAGGTCGGTCATGGACTTGATGAGGCGCAGGTCCTCGGCGTTCGCCGCGGCGGCGCGCGAGTAGTACCCGGACTTCTGCACCATCGTCTTCTCGGCACCCAGCTTCTCGCCGAACTGCTTGGCGAACCACTGCCCCGGGTTCACGGTGTCCAGCTTGACGTGACCGAACGGGTCGCGCTCCACGGGCGTGCCGGCGGCCTCGAGCTGCTCGACGATCTCGTGCATGCCGGCGCCCTCGGACAGGAAGATGTTGACGTTCCCCTGCTCGTCCATGATCGCCTTGAGGCGCGCGGCCTCGGCGTCGATGTCGAGCGCCAGCTCGGGAACGAAGACGGCGTGGATGTCCCAGCGCTCGCGCGTCAGGCCGATGCCCGGGACCCACTCCTGCGTGTCCAGCCACTTGCGGTACTCGGCGGCCGCGGCGGCGGTGAGCCACCCGCAGTGCCGTCCCATGACCTCGTGCACGATGAGCATGCGGGGGCCGGAGCGGTGCTCGCCGATGATGTTCGCAGCGAACCCGGCGGCCTCCTCGGCGGCGGTCCACGCGCCCAGCGACTGCTTGATGGGCACCACGTCGTTGTCGATCGTCTTGGGCAGGCCGACGACCGTCAGGTCGTAGCCGTTCTCGTGCAGGTAGGCGGCGAGGTCGGCTGCCGTCGTGTTCGTGTCGTCGCCACCGATGGTGTGCAGCACGTCCACGCCGTCGGACTTGAGCTGCTCGGCGGCCACCTTCAGCGGGTCCTGGCCCTCCTGCACGAGGCCGCGCTTGACGCAGTCCTTCGCGTTGGTGAGCTTGACGCGGGAGTTGCCGATGGGCGAGCCGCCGAACCTGTGCAGGATGCCGGCCTTGGCGCGGGTCTCCTCGTCGACGACGATCTTGTCGCCGCGCAGCAGACCGTAGTAGCCGTGCTGGTACGCGATGATCTCGATGTCGGGAGCGATCTCCGTGTACCGCTCGATGAGCCCGCCGACGGCGGACGACAGGCACGGGGCGAAGCCACCTGCGGTCAGGAGGGCGACGCGACGAACCGACATGAGACACACCTCTCGTAGACAACCTTCGGCGCCCGCGACGAGGCGGCGCGCCACGATGCCGGCACCCGGGCCGACCGCGTCATCCTACTGACGTCCCGGACTCCTCCTGCGGCGGTACCGGTACCTGGACGTCCGGGACGGGACGCCCACCCGGCGCGGCGGGCAGGTGGTCGGCCGCGTCGCCTGCCACGGCCGGGTGACCGGTCGCGATGCGGGCCTTCTGGGTCGCCGCATACACGTCGACGTACTCCTGCCCGGACAGGCTCATGATCGCGTACATGATCTCGTCGGTGACCGAGCGCAGGATGAACCGGTCGTTCTCCATGCCCCGGTAGCGGCTGAAGTCGAGGGGCTCGCCGATGACCGTGCCGATGCGCATGACCTTCGGGATCCGCCGTCCGGGCGGCTGCGCCTCGTCCGTGCCCACCATCGCGACCGGGATCACGGGCGCGCCGGACTCCAGCGCGAGACGCGCGATGCCGGTCTTGCCGCGGTACAGCCGGCCGTCCGGGCTGCGGGTGCCCTCGGGGTAGATCCCGAACAGGTCGCCGTCCGACAGCCGTCGCAGCCCGGTGCGCAGGGCGGCCTCACTGGCCTTGCCGCCGCCGCGGTCCACGGGGATGGTGCCGACGCCGCGCATGAAGCCCGCCGTGAGCCGTCCCTTGATGCCGGAGCCGGTGAAGTACTCCTGCTTGCCGATGAACACGATCTCGCGGTCCAGGACGAGCGGCAGGAAGAAGGAGTCGATCACGGCGAGGTGGTTGCTCGCGAGGATCGCGGCGCCCTCCGTCGGCACGTTCTCGGCGCCGCGCACCCACGGCCGGTAGACCAGGTGCAGCAGCGGTCCGACGAAGACCCGCTTCATCAACCAGTAGAACAACGGTTCACCTCTCGACCCGACCCACGGACTGTCCGCCCACCCGAGCCCTGCGCTCGCCCCCCGACGACTCCCTGCGGAAGCCGGGGCCGAGCACCTGCCACCCCGACTACCCGGTCCGACTCTAGAGTGCTCCTATGGCACCTCGCCCCGACGACCCCGACGAGGGGGTCCAGCCGACGGGCGCCGACGAACCGCCGGCCGCCGGTCTGCCTCCAGGCCCGCCCGATCATGCCGCACCGCCGGCACCGACGGACGACGAGGTGTGGGCGGCCATCGTGGCCGACCTCGGTGAGCTCGATGAGCTCGAGGGGGACGAGGACGACCAGGATCCCCCCGCGACGCCCGCCGGGCCGCCGAGCCCGACGACCACCGAGCCGAGCCCGGGTCTCGCGTTCCCCGTGGCTCCGTGGGTGGCCGACCGACGCGTCGTGCGTCCTGCCCAGGAGCCGACGCGCAACCCGGAGCTGAGCGGCCGCGACTGGGACGGCACCTCGCAGATCGACGACGCCGAGGGTGTCGTCGACGCCGACGAGCACTTCGTGCCGCCCGACCCCGGCCCGATCCTCGGCGGCGACCCGCTGCTGACCATGGCCTGGTTCGCCGCCGCCGGCGTGCCGATCTTCCTGCTCGTGGTCCTCGTGGCCTGGCGCGACGCACCGCCCGCGCTCGTCCAGGCCGCGGCCGCCGTGTTCGTCATCGGGGTCGCGGTGCTCCTGTGGCGGATGCCGCACCGCCGTGACCCCAGCGACGACGACACGGGCGCGGTGGTCTGACCGGCGCGCACCCGTCGTCAGCGGCGCGCGAGGTCGGCCGCGCCGACCATCCCCGCGTCGTTGCCCATCGACGCCACGACGATCTTCGCCTCGGGACGGTGACCGCGTCCGGACAGCTGCTCGGCGAACCCGTTGCGGGCCGGCGCGAGCAGCAGGTCTCCCGCGTCCGCCACGCCTCCCCCGACGACGATCAGCGCGGGGTCGAGCAGCGCCGTCGCGGACGCGGCACCCTCGCCCAGCCAGCGGCCCAGCTCCGCGAGCAGCTCGATCGCCAGGGGGTCACCCTCCTGCGCGGCCTGCGTGACCTGCGGACCGTTGAGCTTCTCGACGTCGCCGCCCGCGAGCTCGAGCAGCCGGGTCGCGCGCTCGGGCTGGATGATCACGGTCGCCTGCGCGTCGCGCACCAGGGCGCTGCCCGAGGCGTACTGCTCCCAGCAGCCTTCGTGGCCGCACCCGCAGTAGTGGCCGCCGGGCACCACGCGCATGTGCCCGATCTCGGCCGCGACCCCCCACGCCCCGCGCACGAGCTTGCCGTTGGAGACGATGGCGCCCCCGAGACCGGTGCCGACGGTGAGCATGAGCATGTCGTCCACGTCGCGGGCGGCGCCGAACCGGAACTCCGCCCAGCCGGCGGCGTTGGCGTCGTTCTCGACGACGACCAGCACGTCGTCGTTCTGGAGGATCGCCTGGACCCTCTGGCGCAGCGGGTAGTCGCGCCACGCGATGTTCGGGGCGAACAGGACGGAGGACCGGTCGGCCGAGACGAACCCGGCGGCCGCGACTCCCATGGCACTGACCTCGTAGGAGCCGCTCAGCTCGAGATAGACCTCGGCGATCGCCTTGTCGATACCCGCGACGTCGTCGGGCGACGTCTCACGCCGCGTCTGCGCGAGGATCGTGCCGTCCTCGTCGACGACTCCCGCCGCGATCTTCGTCCCGCCGATGTCGACACCGATGGCGTGCATGTTCGTGTTCGCTCCTACGCGCTCGTACCGTGCTCGCTACCGTCCGGTGCGGGCTTCCACGCTATCCGCCTGCGCGGCCCCCGGCCCACGTACCCGGGCGACCCCGCGACCAGGCCCGCCGCAGAGCGTACCCATTCGGCTGCTGCCCCAAGGGCGACCGAAGTCCCGTATCCTCGGGCCCACACTTCGCCCCCCTGTCACTGGAGCCAGCATGGACGAGTTCCACATCCCGTTGCGCGTCGAGGTCGATCCCTCGAAGAACCTCAACGACCTGCTCGCCGACCGGGTCGGGAGCACGCCCGACAGTGTCCTCGTCGAGCACAAGGCGCAGGAGGGCGGGCCCTGGATCCCCCTGACCTCGCGGGAGTTCGACGCGGAGATCGTCGCCGTGGCCAAGGGCCTCGTCGCACGTGGTGTGCAGCCCGGCGACCGCGTCGGGATCATGTCGCGGACGCGGTACGAGTGGTCGCTGATCGACTGGGCAGTCTGGGCTGCGGGCGCCGTGCCGGTCCCCCTGTACGAGACGTCGTCGGCCGAGCAGGTCCTGTGGATCCTCACCGACGCCGACGTCTCGCTGCTCGTCGTGGAGACCGCCGCCCACGCCGCGGTCGTGGACGAGGTGCGCGCCGACGCGCCGACCCTGCGCGAGGTCCTGATCCTCGACGACGGCGCGATCGACACGATCGTCACCGGCGGTGCCAGCACGCCCGACGAGGAGATCACGCGTCGCCGCGGCCTGGCGGTCCTCGACGACACCGCCACCATCATCTACACGTCGGGCACGACGGGCCGGCCCAAGGGCGTCGAGCTCACGCACGGCAACTTCTACCTGCTCACCGTGAACGCGGTCGAGGACATCAACGAGGTGTTCAGCGAGCCCGGCGCCCGCACCCTGCTGTTCATGCCGCTCGCGCACGTCTTCGCGCGGTTCATCGAGGTGCTCTGCATCCCCGCCGGTGCCGTCCTGGGTCACAGCCCGAGCACGGCGACCCTGATCGACGACCTGGGCTCGTTCCGACCCACGTTCATCCTCGCGGTCCCCCGCGTGTTCGAGAAGGTCTACAACTCGGCCGAGCAGAAGGCCGCGGCGTCGGGCAAGGGCTCCATCTTCCAGCGGGCCGCGAAGACCTCGATCGTCTACTCGCGCGCGCTCGACAACGCCCGCGGCCCGAGCCTGTGGCTGCGCCTCCAGCACAAGGTGGCGGACGTGCTGGTGCTGCACCGCCTGCGCAACGCGCTGGGCGGTCAGGCGCGGTGGGCGGTCTCCGGCGGCGCCCCGCTCGGTGAGCGGCTCGGCCACTTCTACCGTGGTCTCGGCCTCAACGTCCTGGAGGGCTACGGGCTGACCGAGACCACCGCCCCCGCCACGGTGAACCGGCCGGGCCGGGGCACCAAGATCGGCACCGTCGGTCTGCCCCTGCCGGGCAGCGGCGTCCGCATCGCCGCGGACGGCGAGGTCGAGCTCCAGGGCGTGCAGGTGTTCCGGGGCTACCACAACAACGAGGCCGCGACCGCGGAGGCCATGCATGACGGCTGGTTCCGCACCGGTGACCTCGGCTCCCTCGACGACGAGGGCTACCTGCGGATCACCGGTCGCAAGAAGGAGATCATCGTCACGGCCGGTGGCAAGAACGTGGCCCCCGCGGTGCTCGAGGACCGCATCCGCGCGCACCCGCTCATCAGCCAGGTGGTCGTGGTCGGTGACCAGCGCCCGTTCATCGGCGCGCTCATCACGCTCGACCCCGAGGGCGTCCCCGGCTGGCTGTCCGCGCACGGCAAGCCGGCGATGACCCTGGCGGAGGCCGCCAAGGACGCGGACGTCCTGGCGTCGCTGGACAAGGCGGTCGAGAAGGCGAACAAGGCGGTGTCCCGGGCGGAGTCGGTGCGCAAGTACCGGATCCTCGAGTCGGACCTCACCATCGCCAACGGCTACCTGACGCCCAAGCTGAGCATCCGCCGCAACGAGGTGCTCAAGGACTACGCCGGCGAGATCGACAAGCTCTACGAGGGCCCGGCGCGGGACTGACCGCTCACACCGCACGCACCAGGCGCAGGGGCGGGACGAGACCCGACGCCGCGAGCACGCCGATGGCGTGCTGCTCCGCGGCGTCGAGCTCGACCGCCCCTGCGGCATGCTCGGCGAGCTCGGCGTGCTCCGCATGCATGAGATGCATCGCGGGGACCGCCTCGGGCGTCGGCCGGCGCACCGGGATGGTCAGGAAGGTCACGACGCAGTCCGCGCACGCGGCCCCGCGCTCGGTGCAGGTGTCGCAGTCGATGATCATGTCGCGGACGCTAGCCACGACCACCGACAACGACCGTCAGAGGCGCTGGAGACGCGCGACCAGCGTGCTGGACGGCACCACCCACGCGCCCGCGGCCTCGACGTCGCGCACCACCTCCTGGTCGCTGGTCACCACCACGAGCACGCGTCCGGGCGGCTCGGCGTGCACCAGCCTCCTGATGAGGTCGTCTGCGATCTCCCCGACGGCGAACAGGACCCGGACGCCCCGTGCGTACCCGCCGGGCGGGTGCTGCTGACCCTCCTGCCCGTCGAAGCAGCAGGTCACCTCGGCGCCGGTCCGCGCAGCGACCTGGGCGAGCCCGTCGACCAGCCGGCGTCTCTGCTCGGCCAGCGAGAGCTCCCCGAACCCGGACTTCGAGACGTTGTAGCCGTCGACCATCAGGTGCGCCCACGGCTGGCGCAGCAGCTCGTCCAGCAGTGCCGGGTCCTGCGCCGAGCGTCCGCGCGAGCCCGGCCGCGCCGCGGTGCGCTCCGTCGGCGGGCTGACCAGGTCGGCGGGCAGCTCCGCCACCGGTGGCAGCGCGAGCTCGGAACGCAGCCCGCTGGCGGCGTCGACGATCGTGTCGAGCAGCAGCCGCACCCGGACGTCGGCGAGCTTGCGGGCCGCCCGCAGCTCCGCCCGTGCCGCGGTGCGCTCCGCCTGCGCCGACCGCCGCTCCTCGGACGCCTGCCGGAGGTCGTCGGCCGCACGCGCCTGGGCGAGCTCGGCGGTGTCGAGCGCGGCGCGTGCCTCCTCTGCCGCCCGGCGTCCCTCGCTGCGCGCGCGGTCCGCGTCGGACCGCAGCCGGCGCAGCTCGCGCTGGAGCCCGCCGAGCTGCTCCTCGGCGGCGCGCGCCTCGTCCCGCGCCGCCGCGGCGTCGGCCCGGAGCCGGTCCGCCTCCGCCTGCGCGCGCGACAGCCGGGCCTGCGCCTCCGCGCTCACGGTGGCGACCGCAGGCTCCTCGGCCGGGAGCAGGTCACGCCATGGGGCCCCGAGCAGCCAGGCGCCGGTCGCGGCCTGAAGCGACGGCGGGGCGGGTTCCTCGGAGTCGGGTGCCAGGCCGGCGGCCAGCTCGGGGTTCGCCTGCGTCCACACCCGCGCCACCCGCGCCCGGAACGCGTCGTCCTGGAGCGCGTTCCAGAGCGGTCCGGCGCCAGCGGTCGCGCGCCGGCGCGGGGCGAAGCGGTGCACCGCCCGCAGCGACGGCGGCACCTCTACGGGTTCCGTGGCGCCCAGGGCGTCCGCGGCCACCTGCACCAGGGCGGTGCGCAGCGCCGGCGGCACAGCCGTGGCGTCGTCGCCGGTCCCGTCCTCGCCGCTCATGACCAACACCTTAGGTGCCGCGGGCCGGCGACGGCGGGACCCGGCCCGGCACCCACCGCGAGGGTGACCGCCGAGCCGGGCCCGCCGAGCGACGTCAGGGAGTCGTGACCCCCAGGACGTACGCGCCGGAGCCCGAGTACGCGTCGACGACGTACCGGTACGTACCTGCCGTGCCGGAGTAGGTGAACGCCTCGTTGGGCGACGACGTCGTCCCCCGCGCGACCGTCGACCAGACGGTCCCGCTCCGCTTCTGGAGGTACAGATCGAAGTCGGCGCCGGTCGGACCGGCCAGGCAGAGCCGGAACGTCCCGCTGTTCGTGATGCTCACCGAGCCGCCCGCCGGCTGGGCCACGGCCGAGCCGGACGTGAGGGTGCCCTGGTAGCTGGCCGCGTAGCCCGAGCACGACGTCGTCGGGGGCGGGGTGGTGCCCCCACCGCCGGTGGTCAGGGTGAGGCCGTAGGCCGACAGGATCTCGTTCACCGGCTGGAAGTACGTGGTGCCGCCCGAGGTGCAGTTCCCGGACCCGCCGGACGTCACGCCCTGCGCCTGGTTGCCGGCGATGAGCGAACCGCCGGAGTCACCCGGCTCGGCGCACACGTTGGTGCGGATCAGCCCGCTGACCGTGCCCTGCGCGTAGGTCACGCTGGCGCCGCGGGACTGGATCGTCCCGCAGTGCCAGCCGGTGGTCGACCCCGACCGGCAGACGGAGGCGCCGACCGCCGCGTCGGTGGACCCCGCCACGGAGACGCGGGTGCCGTTGTACTGGTTGACCGCGCCGATCGAGGTGTTGCCGGCGGCGGCGCCGACCCACGAGTAGTCGTTGCCCGGAAAGCTCGAGCCGCGGAACGTCCCCGTCGGGGTGGCGGTCGTCGCCCCGGTGGTGCCGCAGTGGCCGGCGGACACGAACCCGCCGGTCACCGAGAACCCGACCGAGCAACGGCTGGTCCCGCCGATCGTGTAGGCGTTGCCGCCGACGATGTCGATGAAGGTCTGGGGGGCCTCGGTGGTCGGCTGGAAGGTCACCGAGTCCGCCGGCACCCCGGCCCGTTCGACGAGCTGGCGCGCCGCCGTCTCCGCACCGTCCCGCACGGAGACGACGACCGAGTTGGTCGTCACGTCGACGTACCAGCTGGGCACGGCCGCGGGCGCCTCGGCGGTGGTCGCGTCGAGCGAGGCCTGCCACTTCTCCAGGTCGGCGAGCGTGTGGTTCACGACCACGGCCTGCGCGCCGGCGGCCTGCACGGTCGAGGCGGCCGCGCCGTCCGCGACGCCGACGTACAGCACGTTCTTGGTGGGATCGATCCAGGCGCCCGCGAACGTGGCGCCCAGGCGCGCCTTCAGGGTGCGCTGCTTGCCGGCGGCGTCCGCCTGGAACGTGAGCCGCTTCGCCGCGGCGGACGGGCTGAGCCCGAGGTCGCGCTCGAGCGCCTTCTGGATCGCGGGGTCGACCTTCTGCTGGATGCCGAGCTCCTGGGGGCTCGTGGATCCGGGGTCGGATGGTGCGGCAGTCGATCCGACCGCCAGCGGTCCGGCGAGGAGCGCGCCGGCCGCACACGCCGTCACCGCCGCCCTCCACGTGTATCGCGTCATGTCTGTCGTCCCTCCGTCGTCACATCAGCCGGTAGGCCGACAGTCACACTAGGCGTGACCGCTGTCGAAGAACAGATCACTCGGTGGGCATAGCACCGCGGTTATGCCCTCCCGGCGGCCAACCAGTCGAGGAAACGGGGGCTGCTGCGGCTCACGGCCTCGGCGTGGGCGCGCTGAGCGGCGTCGACGATCCCATCCACCGGCAGGGGCGCCGACTCCTCGTGCCAGCCCACGTGGTGCGCCCACTGCAGGGGTACCCCCGCGAGCGGCACCACGCTGACGCCGGGCGTGTCGGGGAACGTCGGCTGTACCAGGGCGACGCCGTGCCCGGCGCGGACCAGGTCGACGCACGCGGCCCGGTCGGCCTCGCTCACCTTGCCTGGCGTGAACCCTGCGCGGGCGCACGCGGTGACGAAGCACCGCTGGAAGCACCCGGCGCCGGACACCCCCAGCCAGTCGACGTCCGCGAGATCGGTGAGCGTGACCACCGCCCGGGTGGCCAGCGGATGGTCGTCCGGGACGAGCACGAAGACGGGGTCGGTGCTCACCCTCCACCACCGGACGCCCCCGGCCGTCGGCGGCGACGCGTTCCCGCACATGCCGACCAGCGCGACGTCGAGGGTCTGCGCCCCCAGCTGCGCCGACACGGCGTCGACGTCCGGCATGGTGACGCTCGTGACCTCGGCGTGCAGGCCGGACACCAGGCGGTTGACGAAGAGGCCACCGAGCGCCGTGGCGGCCGTGCCGACACGCACCGAGCGCGCGCGCAGGTCCCTGCCGGCGACCATCCGGTGCGCGTCGTCGACCAGCGCGGACATGGCCGGGAGCAGCACCTTCGCGCGCCCCAGGACGAGCTCGCCCAGCGCCGTCGGTCGCGCGCCACGCTGGTCGCGCGTGAACACCGCGGCCCCCAACGTGCGGTCGATCCGGTTGAGCTGCGCCGTCAGCGCGGGCTGGGTGAGCCCGAGGGACGCGGCCGCACGAGTCACCGATCCGTGTTCCGCGACGGTGACGATCAGCCGGAGGTGGCGCAGCTCGAGCTCCATCCGCCGAAACTATCGACCCGCCGCGCCGGTGGGGAGACGTGCGGCCCGGTCGCGACGCACCGGCGCTGGAGCCAGGCCGTGTCGGTGGCCATGGGTGTCGGTGGCCATGGGTACCGTCCGAGCCATGTCCTCCGTCCGCCGCCTGCGCCCCGTCTGGGCGGACGCCACCCCGGACCCGGCCGGGCGCCCGGTGCAGCTGAGCCTCGACGACCTGGGCACCCCGCTTTCGGACGTCACGTTCGTCGTCGTGGACCTGGAGACCACGGGCGGCACCCCCGCGGACTGCGCCATCACCGAGATCGGCGCGGTCAAGGTGCGTGGCGGCGAGGTGCTGGGCGAGTTCCAGACGCTCGTGGACCCGGGCGGTCCGGTGCCGGCCTTCATCCAGGTGCTCACCGGCATCACCACGACGATGCTCATCGGGGCGCCGCCCATCGAGGAGGTGCTGCCCAGCTTCCTCGAGTTCTCCCGCGGTTCCGTGCTCGTGGCGCACAACGCACCGTTCGACGTCGGCTTCCTGAAGGCGGCCGCCGCACGCACCGGTCATGCCTGGCCGGGCAACAAGGTGGTGGACACCGTCCGGCTCGCACGCCGTGTCGTCACCCGCGACGAGGCCCCCAACCACAAGCTGTCCACCCTCGCCAACCTGTTCCACGCGACCGTCACGCCCAACCACCGCGCGCTCTCCGACGCCCGCGCCACGGTGGACGTGCTGCACGCGCTGCTCTCCCGCCTGGCGCCCCTGGGCATCACGCACCTCGAGGACCTCGCCACCGCCACGGACCCGGTGCCGGAGGACGTGCGCCGCAAGCGCACCCTCGCGGACGGTCTGCCCGACGGCCCGGGGGTGTACCTGTTCCGCGGCCCGGGCGACGAGGTCCTCTACGTCGGCACGTCCACGACCTCGCTGCGTCAGCGCGTCCGGTCCTACTTCACCTCGGCGGAGAAGCGCGGCCGGATGATCGAGATGGTCCGCGTCGCCCAGCGCGTCGACCCGATCCCGTGCGCGACGCCGCTGGAGGCCCGCGTCCGCGAGCTTCGACTCATCGCCGCCCACTCCCCCCGGTACAACCGGCGGTCCCGGTTCCCCGAGCGCATGCCCTGGGTCCGGCTGACGTCCGAGCCGTACCCGCGGCTGTCCGTGGTCCGCGAGGTCAAGGACGGCGACGGCGCGACGTACATCGGACCGTTCTCCTCGGCCTCCACGGCCCAGCTGGCCGTCGAGGCCCTGCACGAGACGTTCCCGATCCGGCAGTGCACCCGCAAGCTCCCCCTGGTGGCCCCGGCGGGCTCGTCGGCGTGCGTGCTGGCCGAGATGGGCAAGTGCGGTGCTCCCTGCACCGGTCACCAGGGCCCCGAAGGCTACGCGGAGGTCGTCGACCGCGTCCGGCACGCGATGGTCGCGGACGCCGCACCGGTGGTCGAGGCGCACGCCGACCGGATCGCGTGGCTGGTCGCCCAGGAACGGTTCGAGGAGGCGGCCACCGTGCGGGACCGGCTCGGTGGCTTCCTGCGGGGGGCGTCGCGGGCGCAGCGGTTCGCGCCGCTGGCCACGTGCGCGGAGCTCGTCGCCGCGCGGCGCTCCGACGACGGCGGGTGGGAGCTGGTCCTCGTCCGCTTCGGGCGCCTCGCCGGGACCGCGCGGGTCGACCGGCGCACCGATCCACGGCCGGCGATCGCCACCCTCCAGTCCACGGGCGAGCAGGTCGAGCCGGGTGTCGCCCCGTCCACCGCGGCGCACCCGGAGGAGACCGACCTGATCCTCGCGTGGCTGGGCAAGCCCGGGGTTCGCCTCGTCGCGGTCGACGTTCCGTGGGCGTGCCCGGTGCGGTCGGCCGAGGGGCTGGGCGACCCGGCGACCGCCGTCGCGGCGCTGGTCAGGCCCCGCCTCGCCCCGGACGACGGTGCACCGGTGGTGCAGCTGTCGCGACCGGGCACGGAACGCGAGCTAGACGTCGCGGAGGCGCGCCCCGTGACCCTGGAGCTCGACGACGCCCGGGTCATCCCGTTCAGCATCCGCCCGCCTCGCACGGCATGATGGCGAGCATGCTGACCGCCATCGTGCTCATCGACTCGGACGCCGCGCGGATCCCGGAGGTCGCCGCCGCGATCGCCGACCTGCCCGGCGTCAGTGAGGTCTACTCCGTGACCGGAGAGGTCGACCTCATCGCCATGGTGCGGGTCCGTGAGCACGACGACCTCGCCGACGTCATCGCGGACAAGGTGAGCAAGATCGAGGGCGTCATCCGCACCCAGACGTACATCGCCTTCCGCACGTACAGCCAGCACGACCTGGAACAAGCCTTCGCCCTCGGGCTCGAGGACTGACCTGGAGCGCAGCGCAGGCTGAGGAGCCCCGCTCAGCGCGCGCTCGCCGCGCGCCAGCGCGCCAGCACGTCCGCCGCAGCCCCGCTGTCGAGCGACTCCCGCGCGTGCACGCTCCCCGCAACCAGGCGCTCCACGAGCGTCCCGTCCGCGGTCCCGGGCAGCGTGCCGTCGGCCACGAGCGCTGCGGCCACGTTCAGCACGACGGTCTCGCGCACCGCGCCACCCTCCCCGCCGAGCAGCCGCCGCGCGACGTCGGCGTTGTAGTCGGCCTTCGCCCCGCGCAGCGAGTCGAGCGCGATGCGCGGCACGCCGAGGTCGGCCTCCCAGTCGATGACGGACTCGGAAACCTCCCCGTCGCGCACCTCCCACAGTCGCGTGGGACCGGTCGGGGCGATCTCGTCGAGGCCGTCTTCGCCCCGGAACACCACGGCGCTGGCCCCGCGCTGGGCGAGGACCCCCGCCATGAGAGGCGCCATCCGCGAGTCCGCGACGCCGATCGCCGCGGAGCCCGGCTGGGCCGGGTTGGTGAGCGGACCGAGGAAGTTGAACGCCGTGCCGACGCCGAGCTCGGTGCGCGCGGCCGCGGTGTGGCGGAAGGAGGGGTGGAACACCTGGGCGAAGCAGAAGGTGATCCCGACCTCGGAGGCGAGCTCCGCGACGCGCGCCGGCGGGTGGTCGAGGCGGATGCCCAGCTCCTCGAGCACGTCGGCGGACCCGGACGACGACGACGCGGCCCGGTTGCCGTGCTTGACCACGGTGATCCCCGCGCCCGCGATGACGAGCGCGGACATGGTCGAGATGTTCACGGTGTGCGAGCGGTCACCGCCCGTTCCGACGATGTCGAGCGTGCGCCCGGGGACCTCGATCCGGATCGCGTGGGCGAGCATCGTGTCGGCGAGACCCATGAGCTCGTCGACCGACTCGCCCTTCGTCTTCAGGCCGATGAGGAACGCGGCCACCTTGGGCGTCGAGGCCGCGCCGCTCATGATCTCGGACATCGCCCACGACGTCTGCGCGATCGTGAGGTCCCGCCGGGCGGTGAGCGTCGCGAACAGGTCGGGCCACGTGGGCCCTGCCGGACCGGCTGACGCTTGCGTCATCGGGTGACGGCCTGCGCCTCGACGATCGCCGCGACCGCACCGTGCAGCTCGACCGGGTCCAGCGGCCGGCTGACGACGGCGTCCGCGTTCGACCAGGACGCGAGCCAGGCGTCCTGCGGGCGCCCGGTGAGCACGAGCGTCGGCGGGCACCGGAAGATCTCGTCCTTGAGCTGGCGCGCGAGCCCGAGGCCGCCCACCTTGTCCGCCTCACCGTCCAGGATCAGCAGGTCCAGCCCGCCCGACTCCGTCTGCGCGATGACGGCGGCGGCGGTGGCCACCTCGACCCACTCGATGTCGGGCGCGCCGCGCCGGAGCCGACGGCCGACCGCGAGCCGCACCTGCGCGCGGGCGTCGACGTCGTCGCTGTACAGCAGGATCCGCGGTCCGGGGGTGCCGGCTGCGTTGTCGGGGTGCGCCGTGCTCATGGAAGTCCCTCACTCGTCGTCGACGTGCGTCCGACGGGAATTCTGGCACGGGTGGTCGCGACTCGGTGGGCGGGCCCGCCACGGCTTCCCCGGCGCATAGCACGGGGGCCGCGACGCGCCGCACGCCGCGACGCGTGCAGACGCTCGTCCGTGCCCGCCGACCCGCGCCAGATCGGGGTGATCTCCGGCCGCGGGCTCGGGCGGGACGGCTCGGATCCTGACGGTGTGACATTTACCTGTGGCCACGCTGAGGGCCTAACGTCCCATGCGGGGGCGTCATCAGCCATAATGACGATCGTGTCGACCGCAACGGCTGCCCCGCGCACCAGCCCCCACGTGAGCGTCAACCGACCGAACCCCGTGTCGGTAGGGACGATCGTCTGGCTGGCCAGCGAGCTCATGTTCTTCGCCGGCCTCTTCGCCATGTACTTCACGCTGCGTGGCGCAGCGCCGGAGGCCTGGGCGGAGAACACCCCGAAGCTCAACATCACCTTCGCCGCGATCAACACCACGGTGCTGGTCCTGTCGTCGGTCACGTGCCAGATGGGTGTGTGGGCCGCCGAGCGGTTCCAGCCCGTCCGCACCGGCTCCCTGCTCCAGGTGAACCGCTGGGGCATGAACGAGTGGATGTCCCTGACGTACCTCATGGGTGCCTTCTTCATCGGCGGCCAGATCTTCGAGTACGCCGAGCTCGTGCACGAGGGCCTGACCATCGCGTCGAGCCCCTACGGCTCGGTCTTCTACCTGACGACCGGCTTCCACGGTCTGCACGTCGTCGGCGGCCTGCTCGCCTTCCTGTTCCTGCTCGGCCGCTCGTTCAGCGCCAAGCGGTTCGGCCACCACGAGGCCACGTCCGCGATCGTGACGTCGTACTACTGGCACTTCGTCGACGTCGTGTGGATCGCGCTCTTCGCGGTGATCTACCTCCTGAAGTAGCGGGCCGCCGGGCCACAACCCGCCTGTCCCAGACCCCCATCCCCACGTGCGAGACGAGGATCGATCCGTGAAGGCACTCGCAGCCCGCAGGCAGGATCGGCGTGCGCCGATCGTGCTGCTCCTGCTGGCGCTGCTGCTCACCGGTGGCCTGTACGCGGTGCTGGCACCGACGTCGGCCGACGCGGTGCCCGTGAAGGCGAGCACCAACGACATCGCGACCGGCGAGAAGCTGTTCCAGGCCAACTGCGCCACCTGCCACGGACCTTCCGCGTCCGGCACGGCGAGCGGCCCGTCCCTCATCGGTGTGGGCGCGGCGGCCGTCGACTTCCAAGTGGGCACGGGTCGCATGCCCATGCAGATGAACGGCCCCCAGGCCCAGGTCAAGCCCGTGCAGTTCGACCAGGACCAGATCAACCAGCTCGCCGCGTTCGTCGCGTCGCTCGGCGCCGGTCCCGCGATCCCCACGGCGGAGCAGGTGGACCCGGCCCTCGGCAACGTGGCCAACGGCATGCTCATCTTCCGCACCAACTGCGCGATGTGCCACAACGCGGTCGGCGCGGGCGGCGCCCTCTCGCAGGGCAAGTTCGCTCCCAACCTCTGGGCGACCACGCCCACCCACCTGTACGAGGCCATGCTGACCGGCCCGCAGTCGATGCCCGTGTTCAACGACGCGAACATCACGCCCGAGGAGAAGCGCGACATCATCGCGTTCATCGACCAGCAGGGCGGCACCTCGCCCGGCGGGCTGGACCTCGGCGCCCTCGGTCCGGTGAGCGAGGGCCTGTGGGCCTGGGTCGTCGGCATGGGTCTGCTCATCGGCGCAGCAGTCTGGATCGGAGCGAAGTCCTCGTGACCAACCACGACACGGGCCACGAGGCCGGCAACGAGATCGTCACGCAGGCGCCGGGCGCGCTGCCTGACAAGTTCGCGGACCCGGGCCACCCGGAGCACCACGACCGTCTGGGCGACAACGACCCCAAGGCGAACAAGAAGGCCGAGCGGCAGGTCGTCGTCCTCTTCGCCATCTCCGTGCTCGCCACGCTCGGCTTCCTGGTCGCCTACTTCGCGCTGCCCCCGGGCGACTCGCCGGAGTCGATGCTGCGCTCGAACCTCGCGCTGGGGCTCGGCCTCGCGCTCTCCCTGCTGGGCATCGGTTTCGCCGCCGTCCACTGGGCCAAGGCGCTGATGAACGACCACGAGAAGTCCGAGGAGCGGCACGTCCAGCGCAGCTCCGACGACAACCGCGCCGGAGCGGTCGCCGCCCTCAAGGACGGCGCCGCGGACTCGGCAATCGGCCGGCGCGGCGTGCTCCAGGGCGCCATGATCTCCGCGCTCGCGCTCTTCCCGCTGGCGATCGTCGTGCCGATCGTCGGCAACGTCGGCGGCGACTGGAACGTCTCCAAGTTCCGCCACACGCTCTGGAAGAAGGGCACCAAGCTCGCGACGGACCCGTCGGGCCGGCCCATCAAGGCCGCCGACGTGACCATCGGCTCGGTGTTCCACGTCATCCCCGAGGGCCTCGAGGAGGCGGAGCACCCGCTGGACGAGAAGGCCAAGGCCGTCGTCCTGCTGGTCCGGCTCGACCCGGCCGACCTCAACGAGGCCGAGGACCGCAAGGGATGGTCCTACGACGGGATCGTCGCCTACTCCAAGATCTGCACCCACGTGGGTTGTCCGGTCGCGCTGTACGAGCAGCAGACCCACCACCTCCTGTGCCCGTGCCACCAGTCGACGTTCGACGTGGCCAACGGCGCGCGGGTCGTGTTCGGACCGGCGAAGCGGCCCCTGCCGCAGCTGCCGATCACCATCGACGACGAGGGCTACCTGATCGCGCAGAGCGACTTCAACGAGCCCGTCGGCCCGAGCTACTGGGAGCGTCTGAAGTGACGACGACAGCGACCCCCACCCCCGTCGAGAAGCTCGCCGCGGGTACAGCGGACTATCTGGACCAGCGCACCGGCATCGGGACCTTCGTCAAGACGTTCGCGCGCAAGATCTTCCCCGACCACTGGTCGTTCCTGCTCGGTGAGATCGCCCTTTTCAGCTTCATCACGATCCTGATCTCCGGCGTCTTCCTCACGCTCTTCTTCGTGCCGAGCATGAACGAGGTCCACTACGACGGGCCGTGGGAGGCCATGCAGGGCGTCCAGATGTCCGAGGCGTTCGCCTCGACGCTGCGGCTCTCGTTCGAGGTGCGCGGTGGCCTGCTGATGCGGCAGATCCACCACTGGGCAGCCCTGATCTTCATGGCCGCGATCGTGACGCACATGATGCGTGTGTTCTTCACCGGCGCATTCCGCAAGCCGCGCGAGGTCAACTGGGTGGTCGGCTTCCTGCTGCTCATCCTCGGTCTGGCCGCCGGCTTCTCCGGCTACTCGCTCCCCGACGACGTGCTCTCCGGCAACGGCCTGCGCATCACCGACGGCGTCGTGCGGTCCATCCCGATCATCGGCAGCTACACGTCGTACTTCCTGTTCGGCGGCGAGTTCCCGGGCCAGGCGCTCATCCCGCGCCTGTTCACGGTGCACATCCTCCTGGTGCCCGGGATCATCCTGGCGCTCATCGGCCTGCACCTGTTCTTCGTCGTGCTGCACAAGCACACGCAGTACCCCGGGTCCGGCCGGACGGACAAGAACGTCGTCGGCTACCCGCTCTTCCCCATCTACGTGGCGAAGGCCGGCGGCTACTTCTTCACCGTGTTCGGTGTCATCGCGCTCATGGCGGCGACGATGTCGATCAACCCGGTCTGGAACTACGGGCCCTACGACCCCTCACCGGTGTCCGCAGGAGCCCAGCCCGACTGGTACATGCTGTTCCTCGAGGGATCGCTGCGCCTGATGCCCGGGTTCACGGAGTTCGTGGTCCTCGGCTTCACGGTGTCGCTCAACGTGCTCATCCCCGCGATGGTGGTGCCGGGCATCCTGTTCACGCTGCTGGCCGCGTACCCGTTCATCGAGGCGTTCGCGACCGGCGACAAGCGTGAGCACCACGTGCTCGACCGCCCGCGCAACCGCCCGTTCCGTACGGCCTTCGGTGTCTCGCTGCTGACCGCGTTCTTCATCCTCGTCCTGGCCGGGTCCAACGACCTGATCGCGACGCACTTCCGCCTGTCGATCAACGACATCACGTGGGTGTTCCGCGTGCTGATCTTCGTCGGTCCGTGGTTCGCGTTCTGGGTGACCAAGCGCATCTGCCTCGGTCTCCAGCGCAGGGACCGCGAGCTGGTCCTGCACGGGCACGAGACCGGCCGGATCGTGCGGTTCGCCAACGGTGAGTACATCGAGGTGCACAAGCCGCTGGACGCCCACGAGCGCTGGTTGCGCGTGCAGCACGACGCCATCCGCCCGCTGGAGATCGAACCGGCGGAGGACTCCCGTGGCGTGCGGCGCAAGGGCTACGCGCTCGACCGAATGCGGCAGCGCCTCTCGCAGACGTTCTACGAGGACCGGATCGAGCCCGTCACGCCCGCGGAGCTGGCAGCCTCGCACTCGCACGGCGAGCACGACGCCGTGGGCGCGACCGACGAGCACGCCCCGGCAGCTCTGACCGGCGCGGTCGGTGGCGGGCAGCACCTGGTGGATCCGCAGGATGAGACGACGCCCGACGGGCGGAATCGCTGATCCTGGGCAAGAGTTGACCGTGGAGTCGGGCGACCCGCCGTCACGGCGGGTCGCCCGTTCCTCTGTACAGAGCGGACCGCGCCACGCGGTCCCAGACCGACGCAGGAGAGGTGTACTCACGCATGGCTGACTACTCGCTTCCGGATCTGCCCTACGACTACGCGGCCCTCGAGCCGCACATCTCGGGCCGGATCATGGAGCTGCACCATGACAAGCACCACGCCGCGTACGTGACCGGCGCCAACACCGCGCTCGAGAAGCTCGCCGCCGCTCGTGCGGCCGACGACTTCGCCGCCGTGAACCTGCACGAGAAGAACCTGGCGTTCAACCTCGGCGGTCACGTCAACCACTCCGTGTTCTGGCAGAACCTCTCCCCCGACGGCGGCGACAAGCCCACCGGGGAGCTGGGCGCCGCGGTCGACGAGTTCTTCGGCTCGTTCGAGGCGTTCCAGAAGCACTTCGCCGCCAACGCCCTCGGCATCCAGGGGTCCGGCTGGTCGATCCTCGCGTGGGACTCGATCGGCCAGAAGCTCGTGATCGTGCAGCTGTACGACCAGCAGAGCAACATCGCCCTCGGCCTGGTCCCCGTCGTCGTCCTCGACATGTGGGAGCACGCGTTCTACCTCGACTACGTGAACGTCAAGGCGGACTACGTCAAGGCGTGGTGGAACATCGTGAACTGGGCTGACGCGGCCGCTCGCTTCGACCGCGCACGCACCCAGACCGCGGGGCTCATCGTCGCCGTCTGACGTCCTGCAGCATCGGCTGGGGGCCGCCTCCGTCCGCGGAGGTGGCCCTCAGCCGCGCTCAGGAGTTCGGCTGGAGCGTCCCGATCTCGATGCCGTTCTCGTCGACGAAGACGAGGTTCTCCCCCTCGAGCGTGGCCTTCGCCGCCAGGGACAGCCAGGTGTCGACGCTCGGGCACGCCATGCGCGTGGTCGCCCACTCGCCGAACGCGACCTGGGTCCCGTTCTGCTCCCACGTCCCGGTCGTCCGGTTGCACCCGTCGGTCCCGGTCGCCGTACCGTCCGCCGCGAGGTCCAGTGAGGCGATCCCCTCGGTGTCCTGCGTGCCCCACAGCCCGCCGAGATCCTCGACAGAGGCGTCCGCACCCGAGGCGTCCGTGCATCCCGTCAGCGCGGCACCCAGGAGCATCACCGGCACGAGCGCACGCAGCGCGCGCGTACGAGATCCGATCACGTGGACCTCTCCAGCGTCCCGATCTCCGTGCCGTCGGCGTCCAGGACCGTGAGCTCGTCACCGGCGACCGTTGCCGACCCGGCGCCGGAGAGCCAGGTGTCGACGTCCTCGCAGGCCATCATCGTCGACCCCAGCTCGCCGAAGTCGACCTCGGACCCGTCGATCTCCCACGAGCCCGTGAGCTGGTTGCAGCCGTCGCTCCCGCTGAGAGCGCCGTCGTCGGCGAGCTCGAGGTAGACGCGGGGCTTCGAGCCGGCCGCGACCCACTCCCCCGTGACGTCCTCGGAGGACAGCTCGCTCCCGGAGCCGGCGCTGCTCGCGCATCCGGTCAGAAGAGCCAGGAGAACCACAGACAGACCCGCACACGCCCCCGAATGCCTCATACCCGCCGACGCTAGCGCAGCGGACGCGCGAAAGGCCCCCACCAAAGTGAGGGCCTTTCACGAAGTGCGGCTCAGTGGGCGTGCTGCCCGCGGGAGAACTCGAACACCCAGCCGACGAGGCCGATGACCCCGAGCGCGATGCCGATGTACGAGAGCCACCAGCCCACGGCCAGACCGGCGAACGTGATCGCCGCCGAGACGCCGAGCACGAGCGGCCACCAGCTCCACGGGCTGAACACGCCCTGGTCGCCGGCGCCCTGCTCGATCTCACCCAGCGGGTCGTCCTCGGGCCGGTCGTCGATCCGGCGGGACAGCAGCGCGAAGTATGCGCCGATCATGCCGACCAGACCGCCGACCAGCGGGATGCCCACGGTGCCGACCGGCTCGCCCTTGCTCCAGGCGGCGTAGATCAGGCCGACGGGGACGAAGAACAGGACTCCGTAGAGGAAGAGCTTGGTCTCGAACTTCATCGGGTTCCCTCCTCGTCGGGGCGCGGCCTGTCGTCGACGATGGTCGCGGTCGACTGCTCCTGCTCACCCTTGTCGTTCACCACGCGGTCGGTGGCGACCTCGCTCTCGCCGCGCCGGTCCGCCTCCCAGTCCAGCGGGCCCGGGTTCGGCTCGACGTGGTCCATGGCCGCGACCTCGGGGTGGTGCAGGTCGAACGCGGGGCGCTCGGAGCGGATGCGCGGGAGCGACGTGAAGTTGTGCCGCGGCGGCGGGCAGCTGGTGGCCCACTCGAGCGAGGCGCCATAGCCCCACGGGTCGTCGACCGTGACCAGCGGAGCGTTGCGCCACGTGGTGTACACGTTCCACAGGAACGGCAGCGTCGAGGCGGCCAGGATGACGGCGCCGATCGTCGACAGCTGGTTCATCCACGTGAAGCCGTCGTCGGGCGAGTAGTCCGCGTACCGACGCGGCATGCCCTTGACGCCCAGCCAGTGCTGGATGAGGAAGGTGGTGTGGAAGCCGACGAACAGCATCCAGAAGTGGACCTTGCCCAGCGTCTCGCCGAGCATCCGCCCGGTCATCTTGGGCCACCAGAAGTAGAAGCCCGCGAACATGGCGAACACCACCGTGCCGAACACCACGTAGTGGAAGTGCGCGACGACGAAGTAGGAGTCCGACAGGGAGAAGTCGAGCGCCGGGCTGGACAGGATGATGCCCGTCAGGCCGCCGAAGAGGAACGTGACGAGGAAGCCGATGGTCCAGAGCATCGGCGTCTCGAACGTGAGCTTGCCGCGCCACATCGTGCCGATCCAGTTGAAGAACTTCACACCGGTCGGCACCGCGATGAGCATGGTCATGAAGGCGAAGAACGGCAGGAGCACCGAGCCGGTGACGTACATGTGGTGGGCCCACACGGTCACGGACAGGGCGGCGATCGCGATCGTCGCGTACACGAGGCCCTTGTAGCCGAAGATCGGCTTGCGGCTGAACACCGGCAGGATCTCGGTGACGATGCCGAAGAACGGCAGCGCGATGATGTAGACCTCAGGGTGCCCGAAGAACCAGAACAGGTGCTGCCACAGGATGGCTCCCCCGTTCTCCGGGTTGAACACCTGCGCGCCGAGGCGGCGGTCGGCACCGAGGGCGAAGAGCGCCGCGGCCAGCGGCGGGAACGCCATGAGCACCAGGAGCGACGTCACCAGCGTGTTCCAGGTGAAGATCGGCATCCGGAACATGGTCATGCCGGGCGCGCGCATGGTCACGATCGTGGTGATGAAGTTGACGGCACCGAGGATGGTGCCGAAGCCGGCGAGCGCGAGGCCGAAGACCCAGAGGTCACCGCCCAGTCCCGGTGAGTACACGGTGTTCGACAGCGGCGCGTACGCGAACCACCCGAACGAGGCTGCCCCCTGCGGCGTGAAGAAGCCGGCGCCGGCGATCGTGCCGCCGAAGAAGAACATCCAGTACGCGAGCATGTTCAGCCGCGGGAACGCGACGTCCGGCGCACCGATCTGGAGCGGCATGATCACGTTGGCGAAGCCCGCGAACAACGGCGTCGCGAACAGCAGCAGCATGATCGTGCCGTGCATGGTGAACGCCTGGTTGTACTGCTCGCGCGACTGGAAGATGTCCATGCCCGGCGCGAACAGCTCGGCGCGGATGAGCAGCGCCAGGATGCCGCCGATGCCGAACCAGATGAACGACGTGATCAGGTACAGGTACCCGATGGTCTTGTGGTCGGTCGAGGTGACCCACTTGATCACCGTGCGCCCGAGAGTCTGACGCGAGGGCGCCAGACCGGGGATGTGCTCCGCGACGGCGGCCATCAGTTCTCGCCTTCCTTCGGAGCGCTGTCCAGGTCCTGCTGGCGGCTGTACTCGAGCCCGAGCGAGCCTTCCTGACCCTTGGCCTTGAGCTCCTCGATGTGCGCGTCGTACTCCTCGCGCGTCACGACCTTCACGTTGAACAGCATCGACGAGTGGTACTCGCCGCAGAGCTCGGCGCACTTGCCCAGGTAGGTGCCCTCTTCCGTGGGGGTGACCTGGAACGAGTTCGTCTTGCCCGGGATCATGTCCATCTTGAACAGGAACGCGGGGACCCAGAACGAGTGGATGACGTCGCGCGAGTCGAGCGTGAACTCGACGGTCTCGTCGACGGGCAGGTACAGGGTGACCTGGTCCCGGAGCACGCCCGTGCCGGCGGAGCCGACGTCCTGCGCGTGCTGGCCGGTGTCGTAGGCGTCGTCGTCGAGGTAGTTGAAGTCCCAGCTCCACTGCTTGCCGATGACCTGGACATGCACGTCCGCCTCGGCGGAGGTGTCGACGATCGCGGTGGTGTCACGGTTGGTGTAGTAGAAGAGCACCCCGACCATGATGATCGGCAGGATCACGTACATGACCTCGAGCGGCACGTGGTACCGCAGCTGCACGGGGAGCGTGTCGTCGCCCTTGCGCTTCCGGTAGACCGCGACGCACCAGAGGATCAGGCCCCAGGTGATGACGCCGACGATCAGGGCGGCGATCCACGACCCGACCCACAGGTTGGCGATGCGACCTGTCTGGTCGGTGATCTCGGCGTCCGAGCTGCCGGGCAGCCAGCCGCGCTGCACCTCGGCGGAACATCCGCTGAGGACGACGGCGGCGACGCCAAGCAGGCCGGCCAGCAACAGGGCTGGTCGCCGCGTGCGACGGGGGGTGTCCGGGTGCAACGGGGGACCTCTCACTCGCGTCCCGTCGACACCCCCGTGCACTGCTGGAGGGCGCCACCCGGGACCTTCGTCCTCGACCCGTGCAGCCTAGCGCGCCGACCAGTTCCTTTCGTGCTGACGACACCCGTTGACGACACGGTGTCAGCACCATCACACCGCACAGCCTTCGCAGATCCCGACGGCCGGCCGCGACCCGCATGCCCGTCGTCCCGCGCCTGATGACGGCTCTGCGGGGTTACGGTGCCCGGGTGAGCAGCCAGCCCGACACCGAGCCCGAGGCGTCCGCGGGACCCGGTCCTGTGACGCACGCCACTGCCCACCGGGTCGTCCTCGACGCCGGCGGCCGCGCACCGCTGCTGCCGCAGGCCCGCACCGCGTTCCTGGAGGCCCTCGACCAGGGCTGGGCGGATCCTCGACGGCTGCACGCCGAGGGTCGCCGCGCACGCATGCTGCTGGACGGCGCGCGCGAGGCGATCGCGGCCTCGGTCGGCGCCAGGACCGAGGAGGTCGACCTCGCTCCGTCGCACACCGCGGCACTGCACGCGGCGGTGCGTGCCGTGGTCCGCGGCCGGCGGCGCACCGGGACGCAGGTGGTGGTCGGTGCGGTCGAGCGTGCGGCGGTGCTGAACGCGGCGGACTTCGCCGGCGACCGCGTGACCGTCGGCGTGGACCGGGACGGCAGGGTGGACCCGCAGGAGTACGGCGACGCGGTCGGCCGTCCAGGCGTCGCGCTGGCCGCGCTCCAGCACGCCAACGGAGAGGTCGGCACGCTCCAGCCGGTCGACGACGTGCACCTCGCCGCCCGCGCCGCGGGAGTCCCGCTCCTCGTGGACGCCGGCGCCAGCCTGGGCCACGTCGAGGTCGGCGGCTCCTGGGACCTGCTGGCCGCCGACGCGGGCGACTGGGGCGGCCCGGGAGGGCTGGGCGTGCTGGTGACCCGCTCCGGCGTGCGGCGCTCGCCCGACTGGCCCGAGGACGAGGACCGCTGGTTCCCCGGCGGCGTCAGCGTCCCCGCCGCCCTGGCCGCCGCCGTTGCGCTCCAGGCGGCCGGCTCGACGCGGTCGGCCGACGACGCGGCACGACGCCGGCTCGTGGACCTCGTCCGCTCGCGCGTGACGGTCACCGTCCCCGACGTCGAGGTGGTCGGGCACCCGCTGGACCGCCTCCCCCACGTGGTGACGTTCTCGTGCCTGTACGTCGAGGGCGAGGCGCTGCTGGCTGCGCTCGACGCCCGCGGGTTCGCGGTGGGGTCGGGGTCCGCATGCACGTCGAGCGCGCTCGAGCCCAGCCACGTGCTGGCCGCCATGGGCGCCCTGACGCACGGCAACGTCCGGCTGGCCCTCCCCCGTGGCACCCAGGAGCAGGACGTCGAGCGGTTCCTCGCGCAGCTGCCGGGGATCGTCGCCGGAGTCCGGGAGGCGTGGGGGGTCGGCGGCCTGTGACCACCGTGGACGCCCGCGGGCTGCGCTGCCCGGCGCCCGTGATCCGGCTGGCCCGCGCGGCCGCCGACGCGCCGCCGGGCACCGAGCTGACCGTGCTCGCCACCGACCCCGCCGCGGTGCACGACGTCCCCGCGTGGGCGCGGATGCGCGGGCACGAGATGGTGGGCGCGACCGAGCAGGACGGTGTGCACGCGCTCACCGTCCGGACGCACGCATGACGAAGGCCCGGTGCCCTCTCGGGTACCGGGCCTTCGTCGTTGCTCAGATCAGCTGAACGAGCCGCCGCACGCGCAGGCGCTGCCGGCGTTCGGGTTGTCGATGGTGAAGCCCTGCTTCTCGATCGAGTCGGCGAAGTCGATCGTCGCTCCCTCGAGGTACGGGACGCTCATCCGGTCGACGACGACCTCGACACCGTCGTAGTCCTTGACGACGTCGCCGTCGAGGACGCGCTCGTCGAAGTACAGCTGGTAGATCAGGCCGGAGCAGCCACCGGGCTGGACGGCGACACGGAGACGGAGGTCGTCGCGGCCTTCCTGCTCGAGGAGGCTGCGGACCTTCGAGGCGGCGAAGTCGGTGAGGAGGACGCCGTGCGTCTCGGTCGCGGTCTCGGTCGCGGTGGTCTCGCTCATGGTCTCTCCTGGGTGCTCGCTGGACAGCACTTCTGTTGCGTCAACCTCTGGCAACAGAGCCGGCCCCGAGGTTGTTCCCGTCCAGGGTACGACCCCGAGGACGACATCCCGCTCAACGTGACCAGGTTCTCGCCACGCGCGCGGCACGGGCCGCGAGGGTCTCGGCGGGCGCGGCCAGTGCAGCGGCGACCTGGTCGGGGGTCTCACTCACCGCGTAAGCAGCGGTGATCCCCGCGGCGGACAGCTCGCGGCGGCCCACCAGCACCTCCCCGGCGACGACGACGGTCGGGACGGCGTGGGGCAGCGCGCGCGACGCCACCTCGGACACGACCTTCCCGTGCAGCGACTGCCAGTCGAAGCGGCCCTCACCGGTGACGACGACGTCGTGGTCGGCGATGAGCGCGTCCAGGCCCACGGCATCGGCGACGAAGACCGACCCGGGCACCAGCCGCGCGCCGACCAGCGTCAGCCCGAACCCGAGCCCGCCGGCCGCTCCTGCGCCCGGCGCCGCGGTCAGGCGCGAGGTGGGCGACGTGGCGCGCGCGCCGGCGAGCAGGTCCGGACGGACCGCGTCCCCCAGGGCCGCCGTCGCGACGTGCGCGAAGTGACCGAGCGCGCGCTCCAGCTCCTGGGCCTGGTCCGGCGTCGCCCCCTTCTGCGGGGCGAAGCCGGCGCTCGCTCCGTGCAGGCCGAGCAGCGGGACGTCCACGTCCGTCGCGACCACCAGCTCGACGTCCCGCAGCCGGTCGCGCAGGTCGCGCAGCCCGCGCAGGTCGTCCGCCGTCACCGACCCGAGCGACCCGCCACCGGCGGCGAGCAGCTCGCCGGGGCCGTCGAGGCCGAGCCCGCGGGCGAGCCCGACGAGGGCGCCCGCTCCCCCGTCGTTCGTCGCGGAGCCGCCGAGTCCGACGACGACCCTGCGAGCACCCGTGTCCAGCGCGGCGGCGACCAGCTCCCCGGCGCCGCGGCTCGACGTGCGCGTCGGGTCGCGGAGCTCGGCGGGCACCAGCGGCAGACCGATCGCCTGTGCCGACTCGACGTACGCCGTCGTCCCCACGCGCAGGATCACCGCCGGAACCGGCACACCGACAGGTGACGTCACGGTCGCCGCGACGAGCTCGCCGCCCAGAGCGGCGTGCAGGACCGCGACGAATCCCGGGCCGCCGTCCGACAGCGGGCACTCGGTGACCTCGTCCTGCGGCGCCGTGGATCGCCAGGCCCCGGCGATGGCACGGGCGACCTCGTCGGCCGTGAGGCTCGAGCCGAAGCTGTCGGGGGCGATGAGGACGCGCACGCCGTGCATCGTGGCACGGCGGCCCGAGCGCGAATGCACGGGACCCGTGTGGGAAGATCGCGGCGTGAGCGTGAGCACCTTCTCCGAGCCGGCTCCGTCGGCCCTCCTGCTGCTGGGCCGCGGCGTCGATCTCGACTCCGAGCGTGGCGTCGAGTGCGTCGGCGGCCTGCCCGCGCCGAGCGACCCCGACCTCGTCGAACGCGCCCGCGCGGCCCGTGCCGCGCTCGGCAGCCGCGCCTTCGTCCTCGGCCACCACTACCAGCGCGACGAGGTCATCGAGTTCGCCGACGTCACGGGCGACTCGTTCAAGCTCGCCCGCGAGGCGGCCGCGCGGCCCGAGGCCGAGTTCATCATCTTCTGCGGCGTGCACTTCATGGCCGAGTCCGCCGACATCCTCACGTCCGACCAGCAGCAGGTGATCCTCCCGGACCTCGCGGCGGGCTGCTCCATGGCGGACATGGCGGCCATCGACCAGGTCGAGGACGCGTGGGACGTGCTCGTCGACGCCGGCGTCGCCGAGTCGACCGTGCCGGTGACGTACATGAACTCCGCGGCGTCGATCAAGGCGTTCACCGGCCGCCACGGCGGGACCATCTGCACGTCGTCGAACGCGCACGTCGCGCTGCGGTGGGCGTTCGACAAGGTCGGCGGCGTGGCCGGCAACGGCAAGGTGCTGTTCATGCCCGACCAGCACCTGGGCCGCAACACCGCGGTCCAGCAGCTGGGGCTCTCGCTCGACGACTGCGTCGTGTTCGACCCCCGCAAGCCGGGTGGCGGCCTGACGACGCAGCAGCTGCGCGACGCGCGGATGATCCTGTGGCGCGGCCACTGCTCGGTGCACGGCCGGTTCTCGGTCCGGAACGTCACGGACATGCGGGCGGCGGTGCCTGACGTCACGGTGATCGTGCACCCGGAGTGCCAGCACGAGGTCGTCCTCGCGGCGGACCTGGTCGGCTCGACCGAGTACATCGTCAAGGCGCTCGACGCCGCCGCGCCGGGCAGCTCCTGGGCGGTCGGCACCGAGCTGAACCTGGTGCGTCGCCTCGCGGCCGCCCACCCGGACAAGAACATCCACTACCTCGACTCCACGGTGTGCTTCTGCTCGACCATGAACCGGATCGACCTGCCGCACCTGGTGTGGGCGATGGAGTCGCTCGTGGCCGGTCGCACCGTGAACCGCATCGTCGTGGACGCCGACGACGCCCACTGGGCACGCGTCGCCCTCGACCAGATGCTCGCGCTGCCGGGCTACTGAGCATGCCGACGGGACACCACCTGCGGGTGGGCATCTTCGTCTTCGACGACGCCGAGGAGCTGGACGTCGTCGGCCCGTACGAGGTGCTCACCGCCTGGGCGAACACGTCGGAGCTGCGACCGGAGGTCGTGACCTTCTCGCTCGACGGCAACGGGATCCGCTGCGCCAAGGGTCTGCGGCTCGTGCCTGACGTCGGCCTGGCAGACCTCGGAGACCTGCACGTCCTGGTCTACCCCGGCGGCTCGGGCACGCGACCGTTGCTGCGTGACTCCGCCCACCTGGAGTGGGTGCGGGGCATGCGCTCCAGCACCGCCCTCATGACCAGCGTCTGCACCGGCGCACTCGTGTACGCGGCCGCGGGCCTGCTCTCCGGCCGCCCGGCGACCACCCACTGGAGCGCGTTCGACGAGCTCGCCGTGATCGACCCCAGCGTGCTGCTGGACACCGAGGCCCGGTTCGTCGACGACGGTGACGTGGTCACCTCGGCAGGCGTGTCCGCGGGGATCGACATGGCGCTGCACCTCGTCGCCCGGCTGGAGTCGGTCGACGCCGCTCGCGCGGTGCGTCGGGAGATCCAGTACGACCCCGAGCCGCCCGTATGACCGCACCGCTCGGCGCCCCGGTGCTCGAGCACGCGCTCCTGCCCGTCCGCGCGGGCCACGAGGGGTCGTTCGAGCGCGCGATGGCCGAGGCGGTCCCGCTCGTGGCGGGCATCCCGGGCTTGCGGGGCATCCACGTCTCTCGCAGCGTCGAGCGACCAGGGACGTACCTGCTGCTCATCGGCTGGGACTCCGTCGAGGCGCACGAGACGGGCTTCCGCGGGTCGCCGCAGTACGCGCGCTGGCGGGAGCTCCTGCACGGCTTCTACGACCCGTTCCCGGTCGTCGAGCACTTCCTGCCCGTTCCGGTGCAACCTACCCGCGGGTAACATCCGGCGGATGACCCGGATGATCCAGCTCGCCCTGGCCACGACCCGTCCCCGTCGCGCCGTCCCGGGACAGGGGCTGTTCGACCCGTCGGTGACGAGGTTGCGGGTGCGCGTGGGCGATCTCGACTTCTACAGGCACGTCAACAACGGGGTCTACCTCCAGATGATGGACGTCGCGCGGAGCAACTTCCTCGCGGACCTCGGCGCGTTCCCGCTGCTGAACGACCGCGGCTGGTACCCCGTCGTCGCGTCGTCGACCATCTCCTACCGCCGCTCCCTCACGCTGGGCCAGCGCTTCGAGATCAGCACCCGGCTGCTCGGCTGGGACCCCCGCTGCGCCTACCTCGAGCAGACGTTCACCCGACGGGGCGAGCACGTGGCGCGCGGCGTGATCGCCGGACGGTTCCTCGCCCGGGACGGAGCCCGCGTGCCGGCCCCGGAGGTCATCGACCTGCTGGGCACTCACGACGGACCGTCGCCCGAGCTGCCCGCCGAGGTGCAGGCGTGGGCCGAGGCCGTCGGCGTGGCCCATCGCGAGTCCGCCTGACGCTCAGCCGGCGGCGAGCCGCTCCAGCAGCAGCGCCTCGGCCAGCACGACCCTCTCCAGCTCCCCCAGGTGCACCGACTCGTTGGCGCCGTGCGCGCGGGAGTCGGGGTCCTCGACGCCCGTGACCAGGATCGCCGCGTCGGGGTAGACCTCCAGCAGGTCCGCGATGAACGGGATGGACCCGCCGACGCCGATGTCCACCGGCTCGGTCCCCCACGACTGCGCGAACGCCCAGCGCGCGGCACGCATCGCGGTGGAGTCGGCCGGCGCCTGGAACGGCTTGCCCTTCTCCCCGTCCGTCACCGTCACCCGTGCGCCGAACGGGGCGTGACCCTCCAGGTGGGCACGCAGCGAAGCCATTGCCTCCGCGGGGTCCTGTCCCGGCGCGATGCGGACCGAGAGCTTGGCCGACGCCCGCGGCGTGATCGTGTTCGAGGCGCTGGCCACGCGGGGGGCGTCGAAGCCGATGACGCCGATCGCCGGGCGGGTCCACAGCCGGGCGGTGATCGGTCCCGTGCCGGCCAGCCGCACCCCGTCCAGCACGCTCGTGTCGGCCCGGAACGTCGCCTCGTCGTAGTCCACCGACGGGTCCGGCGCATGCACGAGCCCCTCGACCGCGACGTTGCCGTGGTCGTCGTGCAGCGTCGTGATCAGCCGGGCGAGCAGCGTCGGTGCGTCGAGGACCGGGCCGCCGAACATCCCGGAGTGGATGGCGTGCTCGAGCACGGCCACCTCGACGACGCAGTCCACCAGGCCGCGCAGCGACGTGGTCAGGCCGGGCACCCCGACTGCCCAGTTGGTCGAGTCGGCGACGACGATGACGTCCGCCTCGAGCAGGTCGCGGTGGGTGTGCAGGAAGCGGGTGAACGTCGGCGAGCCGATCTCCTCCTCGCCCTCGATGAAGACCGTGACGCCCACGCCCAGCTCGTCACCGAGCACGCGGAGCGCGCCGACGTGCGCGATGATGCCCGCCTTGTCGTCCGCAGCGCCCCGGCCGAAGAGGCGGCCGCCGCGCTCGGTGGGCTCGAAGGGCGGGCTGTCCCAGTCGGCGTCGTCGCCGGGCGGCTGGACGTCGTGGTGCGCGTAGAGCAGGACGGTCGGCGCACCCGCGGGGGCAGGTCGGCGGCCGACGACAGCGGGCGCGCCTCCCGGCACGGTGAGCACCTGGACGTCGTCGATGCCCGCGCCCCGCAGCAGCGCCACGACGGCGTCGGCGCTGGCGGCCACGTGCGACTGGTCGAACTCGGCGTTCGACACGCTCGGGATCCGGACGAGCGCCTCGAGATCGGCGCGCAGCGCACCGAAGGCGGCGGCGGTCCGGGAGCGCAGGGCGTCCGTGCGGTCGCCGGGGAGGATGGTCGAGAGGGGGGCAGCGTCGGTCACGGACAGGCACGCTACTCGACTACCCTGGCGGGGTGTTCGGACGCAGCAACGACCCCCAGCCCGTGACTCCCGCCCTGACGGAGAGCACCCCGCCCTCGGACGCGGGCAAGGGCCGTCCGACGCCGAAGCGCAAGGTCTCCGAGGCGGCGAACAAGCGCCCGCTGGTGGCTCCGACCACCAAGAAGGCCAGCCGCGAGCAGGCCAGGGCGCAGCGCGACATCGAGTACCGGGCGATGCAGACCGGTGACGAGCGCAACATGCCCCTGAAGGACCGCGGTCCGGTGCGCCGCTACATCCGCGACGCCGTCGACGCCCGCTGGAACCTCGGCGAGTTCTTCCTGCCGGTGGCGGCGGTGTTCCTGGTCATCCAGTTCGCGCTGGCCAAGACCGAGTTCGCGGTCTTCGCCATCCTGGCGCTGTACATCTACATCATCGCCGCCGCGATCGACGGCTGGCTCATGTGGCGCAGCGTGAAGAAGCGGCTCGTCGCCAAGTTCGGGATCGAGCAGATCCCCCGCGGTGCCGCCATGTACGGCGTCCTGCGTGCGTTCCAGATCCGCCCGTCGCGCATGCCGAAGCCGCAGGTCAAGCACGGGCAGCGACCCGCCTGACCCCGCCGTAGGGTGGCGGGCATGGTTTCCTACCGCTACCTGGGCCGTTCCGGCCTGAAGATCACCGAGATCACCTACGGCAACTGGCTCACGCACGGCTCGCAGGTGGAGAACGACACCGCGAAGGCCTGCGTGCGCGCCGCGCTCGACGCGGGCATCACCAGCTTCGACACCGCTGACGTCTACGCCAACACCAAGGCCGAGACCGTCCTGGGCGAGGCACTGAAGGGCGAGCGGCGTCAGTCGCTCGAGATCTTCACCAAGGTGTACTGGCCCACCGGTCCCGGCGGCGCGAACGACAGCGGGCTGTCGCGCAAGCACATCCTCGAGTCGATCGACGGCTCTCTGGAGCGCCTCCAGACCGACTACGTGGACCTGTACCAGGCGCACCGGTACGACGAGTCGACGCCGCTCGAGGAGACGATGCAGGCGTTCGCCGACGTCGTGCGCGCCGGCAAGGCGCTCTACATCGGCGTCTCCGAGTGGACCGCACCGCAGATCCGCGCCGGGCACGCGCTCGCGCAGGAGCTCGGCGTCCAGCTCATCTCCAACCAGCCGCAGTACTCGGCGCTGTGGCGGGTCATCGAGGGCGAGGTCGTCCCGACGTCGGAGGAGCTCGGGCTCTCCCAGATCGTCTGGTCGCCCGTCGCCCAGGGGGTGCTCACCGGCAAGTACAAGCCGGGCGAGGCGCCGCCGGCGGGGTCGCGCGCCACCGACGAGAAGGGTGGTGCCCGGATGATCGGGCGCTTCCTGGAGCGGCCGGACGTGCTGCGACGGGTGCAGGACCTCACGCCCGTCGCGGACGAGCTCGGCCTGTCGCTGGCCCAGCTGGCCATCGCGTGGGTGCTCCAGAACCGCAACGTCGCCGCGGCGATCATCGGGGCGTCGCGGCCGGAGCAGGTGACCGAGAACGTCAAGGCGTCCGGCGTGACCATCCCGGCCGAGCTGCTGGCACGGATCGACGCGGCGCTCGGCGACTCGGTGGTCTCCGACCCGGCCGAGACGGCGAAGAACGCACCGCCCGCACGCTGAGCGACGAGCCGGCCCCGCAGTCCGTCCGGGGCCGGCTCCGGCTCACACCGCGACGGGCTCCTCGGCCCGGACCTCGGCCACCGTGAGCCGTGCCAGGAACACGTGCACCAGCGGGCCGATCGCGAGCGCGTAGGCCAGCGTCGCGAACCCGACGGTCCCGCCCAGCAGCCAGCCCACGGCCACGACGGCGACCTCGATGCTCGTCCGGACCAGCCGCACGGACCGCCCGGTCCTGCGCACGAGCCCCGTCATGAGCCCGTCGCGGGGGCCGGGACCGAGGCGGGCGCCGACGTACAGCCCGGTCGCCAGCCCGTTGAGGACGATGCCGGCGGCCGCCAGGGCGATGCGGACGCCCAGCGCGTCGGGCAGGCCACCGAGCAGGGCGAGGAACGGGTCCACGAGCACGCTGATCACGACGACGTTCGCCACCGTGCCGATCCCCGGGCGCTGGCGCAGCGGGATCCAGCACGCCAGGACGACCAGACCGACCAGCAGCGTGACCGTGCCGAACGACAGGTCGGTGTGGCGGACGATCCCCTGCGTCAGGACGTCCCACGGCATGCTGCCCAGGCCGGCGTCGACGAGCATCGCGATCGAGGCGGCGTACAGGACGAGCCCGACCAGCAGCTGCGCGCCACGACGGACGGGACGCGCGTCGGGAGCGATCCGGGCCGGCACCGCGCGAGCATACGTGCGCTCGGCGGGGGCGCTCACGGGCGCTGCTCGGACTGGTCGAACCAGCCACTGTGCGACGCGGGCGGGGGCCGGTGCCCCAGGCCGTCCTGTCGGACGACCTGGACGAGTGCGACGACCAGGCCCGCGACGACTATCAGTACGGGTATCCACATGCTCATGGTCGAGAATTCTGGATGACTACTGGCTATTCTTTCCATAGCCACTTCTGCCATAGTGGCCTCGTGACGATCTCCGAACTCCCTGCCGACCGCCGGATCAGTGGCCACCGCCTCGGTGCACTGCTGGGCGCGTGGCAGAGGCCCGGCCCGGCGTACCTGGCCCTGGCGGACGCCGTGCGGGCCGCGATCCTGTCCGGCACCGTGCCACTGAGCACGCGGCTGCCCAGCGAGCGCGAGCTCGCCGACGCCACGGGCGTCTCGCGCACGACGACCACGGCCACCTACGGGCTGCTCCGCGACGAGGGTTACCTGGTCAGCCGCCGCGGCTCGGGCACCGTCACCACGTTGCCGTCCGGCCCGGGCGCGCGGGTGTCCATGGCGGAGTCCGTGCGGGACGAGCCCGGCATCGTCGACCTGGCCATGGCCGCGCCCTCGGCTCCGTCGTCGCTGCACGGCGCGTACCTCGCCGCACTCGACGCGCTCCCCCGCCACCTGGCCGGCACCGGCTACTCCCCCCAGGGGCTGCTCGTCCTGCGCGAGGCGATCGCCCACTGGTACACGCAGCGCGGCACCCCGACGACCCCGGACCAGCTGCTGGTGACCACCGGCGCCCAGCAGGCCATCCACCTGCTGGTCAACGCGCACGCGGGCCCGGGAGACCGGGTGGTCGTCGAGCACCCCACCTACCCCCACGCGATCGACGTCGTGCGGTCCGCGGGCGCCCGGCCGGTGCCGGTGCCGTCCGGCGAGACCGGCCTCGACCTCGACCTGCTCGAGTCGACCCTGCGGCAGTCGGCCCCGCGGCTCGTCTACCTGATCCCCGCTCACCGCAACCCCACGGGGACGAGCCTGAGCGACGAGGACCGCGCCCGCGTGCGCGCCCTGGCCCGCCGGTACCGCACCGCGGTGATCGGCGACGAGGTGCTGGCCGACCTGACGATGGACGGCCCGGCGCCGGGCTCGTTCGCGGGCGACGGGACGGCCGCCGCGTACGTCGTCTCGATCGGCTCCGCGTCGAAGAGCTTCTGGGGCGGCCTCCGCGTCGGCTGGGTGCGCGCGCACCCCGACCTGGTCGCGCGCCTCGCCTCCTCGCGGGCGCACGTCGACATCGGCACCCCCGTGCTCGAGCAGCTGGTCGTCGCCGAGCTCCTCGCGCACTCCGAGGCCCTGCTGGCGAGCCGGCGACTGGCCCTGCGGGACCGACGCGACCTGCTCGTGGGCCTGCTCCTGGATCAGCTGCCCTCGTGGCGGTTCGAGGTGCCCGCCGGCGGGCTGTCGCTCTGGGCCGACCTCGGCGCACCCGTGTCGAGCGCGCTCGCCGCGATCTCCACCCGGCACGGCGTGCGCGTGGTTCCCGGGACGGCGTTCGGGGTGGACGGCAGCTTCGAGCGGAACCTGCGCCTGCCGTTCAGCGCGTCGGCCGACGAGCTGCGCCGCGCGGTGGCCGGGCTGGCCGACGCCTGGGCCGGGCTGGGCGTCACCGAGCCGGTCGCGGGACCGGCTCGGGTCCACGCGATGGTCTGAGGTCGGTCAGATCAGCGGGAGCGTGAGGGTCGGGGTCGCCTGGGCACCCTCGTGCAGCAGGTGCACCGCCTGCACGCCCTGGGCCGCGAGCGTCCGCCAGTGCTCGCCGAGCCACTGCTCGGCGTCGTACTGCGTGGTGAACACCGGGCTCACGGGCCGGTCGAGCACGGAGCCGTCGGCGCCGTCGTACCGCCACTCCCACTGCGGTCGGGTGACCATCAGGCGACCGCCGTCCGACGAGCAGGAGCGCGGAGCGCCCCGTCCGCCGCGAGCGCTCGGGCGATCCTCGAGGCGTACGCGGGTCCCTCGTAGATGAGTCCCGTGTAGCCCTGCACGAGGGTGGCGCCGACCGCCAGGTACTCGCGGGCGTCGGCAGGCGTCGTGATGCCCCCGACCCCGATGATCACCGCGTCGGGGCCGAGGCGGCTGCGCAACCGCGCCACCACGTCGAGCCCGCGGGCGAGCACCGGCGGACCGGACAGGCCACCGGGCCCGAGATCGTGACCGATGGTCGTGTTCACGGCGACGATGCCGTCCAGCCCCAGCTCGGCGGCGAGCTCGGCCACGGCGTCGACGTCGTCGTCGGACAGGTCCGGCGCGATCTTCACCAGCAGCGGCACGGGGGCGAGCCCGCTCGTGGCCGTCGCCTCGTCGGCCGCCACGCGGGTGGCCTCCAGGATCGGGCGCAGCGCCTCCACCGACTGGAGGTCGCGCAGTCCCGGGGTGTTGGGCGAGGAGACGTTGACCACCAGGTAGTCGGCGTACGGGGCGAGCCGGCCCGCGCTGGTCGCGTAGTCCGCGAACGCGTGCTCGGCCGGGGTCGTCTTGGTCTTGCCGATGTTCACCCCGACCACCAGCCGTCGGCCCGCGGGGGTGGCCCTCAGGCGCCGGAGCCGGGCGGCCACGGCGGCGGACCCTTCGTTGTTGAAGCCCATCCGGTTGCGCAGCGCCCGCTGGTCCAGCACGCGCCAGAGCCGCGGCGGCTCGTTGCCGGGCTGCGCCTCCGCCGTGACGGTGCCCACCTCGACGAACCCGAAGCCGAGCATCGTCAGACCCGCGACGCCGACCGCGTTCTTGTCGAAGCCGGCGGCCAGCCCGAACCTCGACGGGAACCGGCGCCCCCACACGTCCACGACCCCGCGGTCGGAGGCCCGGAACGCACGACGCACGGCGTCACGCAGCAGCGGGACCTGCGCCACCCCACGGATCAGCCGGAACGCGACCTCGTGGGCGCGCTCGGGGTCCATGCGACGGAAGACGAGGTCGAACAGCAGGCGGTACACGTTTCTCACCCTAGGTCGTCGGACGCGCCGGCACCTCGGCGGCCCGCCCGGTGCGCCACAGCCAGAGCAGGCCGAGGAACGGCAGCAGCAGCGGCACGTAGCCGTAGCCCTGACCGAACCCCGACCAGACCGTCTCGTCGGGGAAGTCGCCGACGTCGACCAGCGAGAGCACGCCGACCGTCAGGACGCCGACCATCTCGATGGAGACCGCCCACCAGGCGAGCGTCCGCCGGTCGGTGGCCAGCGCGATCGTCGCGACGACGTACACGAGCCCCGCGCCGAGCGAGAGCAGGTACGCGACCGGCGCCTCCTCGAGCTTGGTGGCCACCTGGTAGACGCCGCGGGCCGTCGCGGCGAGCGCGAGGATCCCGTACACCGCCACGAGCAGCCGGCCGGGGCCGCTCCCCGTCCGTCGCGAGCGTTCCGTCGGGTCGGTCACACGGTCCCCCAGATCTGGAGCAGTCGGTACTCGAGGAAGGCCACGGTCAGCGCCGCGACGAGAAGGACGACCGAGCTCCACCGCGTGCGCTCGGCGAACGCCCAGGCGGCAGCGATCGGCAGGACGAGCAGCTGCGTGAGGACGTAGCCCCACAGGAGCACCCCGTCCACGTCGGGTGACCCGGTGGCGGCGAGGACGCCCACGACGACGGCCTGGATCAGCAGCACGCCCTCGATGACGGCGCCGCCCCACAGCTGGCGCAGGACCACCGCGCGGTCCCGGACGACGAACCAGAGGGCCCATCCGCCGAGCGCCAGGCACAGGGCGACGACGAGGAGCGCGAGGGGGACGATCACGGTGCCCCACCGTACCGGCGACGCACGAGGGAGCCGTGCACCGCCTCTATCATCGAGCGGTGACCGTCTCCCTGACCTCCCAGGACCCTGCCCGCCTCGCCGTCGACGCCCTGGTCGTCGCAGTCGCCCAGCAGGACGGCGCACCTGTCGTCCTCGGCGCCGACCACCTCCCCAAGGAGCTGCGCGCCCAGCTGGCCGACGCCGCCGCGCTCGGCATCACCGGTGCGGCCGACGAGGTCCGACGGCTGCCCGGCACCGGCCTGGCCGCCACGGTCGTGGTCCTCACCGGGGTCGGCCCGGCCGACACGCTGACGCCGGAGGCGCTGCGCCGGGCGGCCGGTGCGGCGACGCGCGAGCTCGCCGGCACGGGCAGCGTGGCGCTCGCGTTCCCGACCGACGACGTGGCCGCGGTCGCGGAGGGTGCCCTGCTGGGTGCGTACTCCTACACCCGGTACCGCGCCTCGCAGACCGCGAAGCTGGCCCCCGTGGCCGCGATCCAGATCGTCACCGCGCACCCCCGGGACCGCGCCGCCCTCGCCGCAGTCGCGCGCGCCGAGGTGATCGCGGCCGCCGTCCACGGCACCCGCGACCTGGTCAACGCCGCGCCGAACGACCTCTACCCGGCCGCGTTCGCGGAGGCCGCCAAGGCCGCGGCCAAGGACTCGGGCGCCAAGGGCCTCAAGATCACGGTGCTCGACGACAAGGCGCTCGCCGCGGGCGGCTACGGCGGCCTGATCGGCGTCGGCCAGGGTTCGGTGCGCGGCCCCCGCCTGGTCAAGATCGCCTACTCGCCGTCGCGCCCGAAGGTGAAGGTCGCACTCGTCGGCAAGGGCATCACGTTCGACTCCGGCGGCATCTCGATCAAGCCCGCCGCCGGCATGGAGGCGATGAAGTCCGACATGGCCGGCGCCGCCGCGGTGCTGCACACCGTCATCGCCGCCGCACGCCTGGAGCTGCCCGTCGCGGTCACCGGCTGGCTCTGCCTGGCCGAGAACATGCCGTCCGGCACCGCCCAGCGCCCGTCCGACGTGCTGACCATCCGCGGCGGCAAGACCGTCGAGGTGCTCAACACCGACGCGGAGGGACGCCTCGTGATGGCCGACGGGCTCGTCGCGGCTGTCGAGGAGAAGCCCGACGTCGTCATCGACATCGCCACCCTGACCGGCGCCCAGCTGGTCGCGCTCGGCCACCGCGTGTCCGCCGTGATGGGCACCGACGACGTCCGCGGCGAGGTCGTCGACGCCGCCGGGGCCAGCGGGGAGCAGTTCTGGCCGATGCCGCTGCCCGCCGACCTGCGCGCGGGCCTGAAGTCGAAGGTGGCCGACATCGCGAACGTCAGCGACCGGTTCGGCGGGATGCTCACCGCCGGGATCTTCCTCCAGGAGTTCGTCGGGACGACCCCCTGGGCGCACCTCGACATCGCGGGGCCGGCGTACAACGAGCGGTCGGCGCACGGGTACACGCCCGTCGGCGGCACCGGCGTCGGCGTCCGCACGCTGCTGGCTCTGCTGGAGGGTCGCGCCCCGGCGGTCTAGGCGTGCTTGCGCTTGTGCGCGAGCCGCTGCCGCGAGTTCCAGTCCCGGACCCGCTGGGGGTAGCCGGTGCGCTGCACGTCGTAGACCGGGATGCCCAGGTCGTGCGCCAGCTGCCACGCCGTCTTCGGGTCCGGCACGCGGCGCCGCGTCCACTCGCCATCGGTGGCCACGAGCATCATCGTCGTCGGCGTGCTGTTGGTCTGCGGCTCCACGTAGGCCTCGACGCCCACCCGGGTGGTCACGAAGTCCTGGAGGTGAGCCAGGGTGGCCGCGCGCGCGTCACGATCGGTCGGCGCATCGGTGGCGGCCGGCTTGCGGCGCGAGAACAGGCCCATGGCGCACGAGGGTAACCTGCGAGCCTGTCGATCCGCGGGTGTTCGCGCCGGACGGAACATCAGACATGGGACGACTGTTCTCAGTGTCACATGGTCGCGCGCGCCGTCCAGGTCGTTCCCTGCCTGCGGGGATGACAGGATGGTCGGCAAGCTCGAGACCACCAAGTCTGCGTATGAGGAGTCTGCACGTGGCCGACACGAACGGCACCGCTTTCGACATCGTCGTCCTGGGCGGAGGCAGTGGCGGCTATGCAGCCGCGCTGCGCGCCGCACAGCTGGGCAAGACCGTCGCCCTCATCGAGGCCGACAAGGTCGGCGGCACCTGCCTGCACAACGGATGCATCCCGACCAAGGCGCTGCTGCACGCCGCCGAGCTCGCTGACGGCGCCAGGCACGGCGCGCAGTTCGGGGTGCACACCACCCTGGACCACGTCGACATGAACGGCGTCAACGAGTACAAGGCCACCGTGGTGGGCCGGCTGTACAAGGGGCTCCAGGGGCTGATCAAGTCCCGCAAGATCACCGTCTTCGAGGGCTACGGCAAGCTCGTCGCCAAGGACACCGTCGAGGTCAACGGCGAGCGCGTCACCGGCGAGTACATCGTGCTCGGCACCGGCTCGTACGCGCGGTCGCTGCCCGGGCTGGAGATCGGCGGGCGGGTCATCACCTCCGACCAGGCGCTCCAGCTCGACTGGGTGCCCAAGTCGGTCATCGTCCTGGGCGGCGGCGTCATCGGCTCGGAGTTCGCGAGCGTCTGGAAGTCGTTCGGCGCGGACGTCACGATCATCGAGGCGCTCCCCCACCTCGTCGCCAACGAGGACGAGGCGCTGTCCAAGGCGTTCGAGCGCCAGTTCCGCAAGCGCGGCATCAACTTCAACCTCGGCGTCCGGTTCGCCGGCGTGACGCAGGACGACAACGGCGTGCACGTCTCGCTCGAGGACGGCAAGACGTTCGACGCCGACCTCCTGCTGGTCGCCGTCGGCCGCGGTCCCCGCACCTCGGGCGTGGGCTACGAGGAGCAGGGCATCACCCTCGACCGCGGGTTCGTCATCACCGACGAGCGCCTGCACACGGGTGTCGGCAACATCTACGCCGTCGGCGACATCGTCCCCGGCCTCCAGCTCGCGCACCGCGGCTTCGCGCAGGGCATCTTCGTCGCCGAGGAGATCGCCGGGCTCAAGCCCGCGGCCATCGTCGAGTCGGGCATCCCGCGCGTGACGTACTCCGACCCCGAGGTCGCCTCGGTGGGCCTCACGGAGGCGCGCGCCAAGGAGGTGCACGGGGCGGACGCCGTCGAGACGCTCGAGTACAACCTGGGCGGCAACGGAAAGAGCCAGATCCTGGGCACGCAGGGCTTCGTCAAGCTCGTCCGCCAGAAGGACGGCCCGGTCATCGGCGTGCACATGATCGGTGCGCGCGTCGGCGAGCTCATCGGCGAAGGACAGCTCATCGTCAACTGGGAGGCCTACCCCGAGGACGTCGCCGCCCTCGTGCACGCCCACCCCACCCAGAACGAGGCCCTCGGCGAGGCGCACCTCGCGCTCGCCGGCAAGCCGTTGCACGCCCACAACTGACCACACGATTCGAAGGAGACACGAGCGGTCATGTCCGACAACGTGCAGCTGCCCGCCCTCGGTGAGTCCGTCACCGAGGGGACCGTCACCCGCTGGCTGAAGAACGTGGGCGACACGGTGGAGATCGACGAGCCGCTGCTCGAGATCTCGACCGACAAGGTCGACACCGAGATCCCCTCGCCGTTCGCCGGCGTGCTCGAGCAGATCCTGGTCCAGGAGGACGAGACCGTCGAGGTCGGCGCCACGCTGGCCGTCATCGGCTCCGGCGAGGGTGCGTCCACGCAGGACGCCGCGCCCGCCGAGCAGCCGGCCGCGCAGGAGCCCGCCGAGGAGCAGGCTCCCGCCGAGGAGCAGGCTCCTGCCGAGGAGCCCGCCGCCGAGGTCGCCCCCGAGCAGCAGCCGGCCGAGGAGCACGAGGAGCCGGCACCCGCGCCGTCAGCCGCCCCCGAGGGTGGCGGCGCCAGCGAGAACGTCACGCTCCCCGCGCTCGGTGAGTCCGTCACCGAGGGCACCGTGACCCGCTGGCTGAAGGCCGTCGGCGACGAGGTCGCGGTCGACGAGCCGCTGCTCGAGATCTCCACCGACAAGGTCGACACCGAGATCCCGTCGCCGTTCGCCGGCACGCTCCAGCAGATCCTCGTGCAGGAGGACGAGACCGTCGAGGTCGGGGCCGTGCTGGCCGTCATCGGTTCGGGCGCTGCCCCCGCCGCGGCTCCGGCGGAGACGGCCCCTGAGCAGGAGAAGGCACCCGAGCCGGAGAAGGACCCGGAGCCGCAGTCCGCTCCAGAGCCGGCCGCCGAGCAGGAGTCCGCACCCGCGGCGGCCCCCGCCCCGGTCCCGGCGACGCCCACCCCCGCCCCCGTGCCCGCAACCCCGGCACCGGCACCGGCACCGGCCGCGGCGCCCGCTGCGGCACCGGCGGTGTCCGGCACCTACCTGACCCCGCTCGTCCGCAAGCTCGCGGCCGACAAGGGCGTGGACGTGGCGTCGCTCGTGGGCACCGGCGTCGGCGGTCGCATCCGCAAGGAGGACGTCCTCGACGCCGCGGAGAAGGCGGAGGCCGAGAAGGCCGCCGCCGAGGCCGCCAAGGCCCAGCCTGCCCCGGCGGCGCCGGCTCCAGCTGCTCCGCGAGCGGCGTCGGTCCCGGCCGTCTCGCCGCTGCGGGGCACCACCGAGAAGGCCAGCCGGCTGCGTCAGATCATCGCCGAGCGCATGGTCGACGCCCTGCACTCGCAGGCGCAGCTCACCACGGTCGTCGAGGTCGACGTGACCAAGGTCGCCCGGCTGCGCGCCAAGGCGAAGGAGGACTTCAAGGCTCGCGAGGGCGTCAACCTCACGTTCCTGCCGTTCTTCGTCCTGGCCGCGATCGAGGGTCTCAAGGCGTTCCCGAAGATCAACGGCGTGCTCGAGGGCAACCAGATCACGTACCACGCGCAGGAGAACGTCGGCATCGCCGTCGACACCGAGAAGGGGCTCCTCGTCCCGGTGATCCGCGACGCGGGCGACCTCAACCTCGCCGGGATCTCGCGCAAGATCGTGGACCTGGCGGGCCGCACCCGGCAGAACAAGGTCAAGCCCGACGAGCTCAGCGGCGCCACGTTCACCGTGACGAACACGGGCTCGGGCGGCGCGATCATCGACACGCCGATCGTCCCCGGCGGCACGTCCGCGATCCTGGGCACCGGCGCGATCGTCAAGCGGCCGGTGGTCATCCTCGACGCGGACGGCGCCGAGGTCATCGCGATCCGGTCGATGTGCTACCTGTCGCTGTCGTACGACCACCGCCTGGTCGACGGAGCCGACGCGTCCCGCTACCTCGCCGCGGTCAAGACCCGCATCGAGGAGGGCGCGTTCGAGTCCGAGGTCGGGCTCTGACGGCAGCACCCTTACGACGGCCCGGGACCCTCAGGGGTCCTGGGCCGTCGTGCGTCCGCTCCCACCGAGCCAGGTGCGACGCCCGCACCTAGGGTGAGCGCCATGCAGATCGTCATCGCCGGCTCGCACGGCTTCATCGGGAGCGCCCTCGTCCCGCACCTGAGCCGCAGCGGCCACACCGTCCGCACGCTCGTGCGTGGCACGGCAGCCCGCCCGTCGGAGATCGCCTGGGACCCCGACGCCGGCCGGCTCGACCCGGCGGCGCTCGCGCACGCCGACGCGGTCATCAACCTGGCCGGGGTCAACCCGGGGAAGTGGCCACTGACCACCGCACGCAAGCGGGCGGTCCTGTCCTCACGGCTGCGCACCACGGGCCTGCTCGCCCGCACGCTCGCCGGCCTCGACGGCGCCGGCCCGCAGATCATGCTCCAGGCCTCGGGGATCGGCGCCTACGGCTCGCGCGGCGACGACCTGCTCGACGAGGACGAGCCGCTCGGCACCACGTTCTTCGCGAACGTGGTGCGGCAGTGGGAGGCTGCGACCTCGCCGGCCCGGGACGCCGGCGTCCGGGTGGTGCACCTGCGGACCGGCATCGTGCTCGGGCAGGGCGGCGGCGCCCTCGGACCGCTGCTGCCGCTGATCAAGGCGGGGGTCGGAGGGCGGCTCGGCTCCGGGAAGCAGTTCTGGCCCTGGATCACGCTGCTCGACCAGGTCCGTGCCATCGAGCACCTGCTGACCGCGCCCGTGCACGGCCCGGTCAACCTGGTCACCGCGCCGGCGCGCAACGCCGAGGTCGTCTCCGCGCTGGCCTCGGCGATGCATCGGCCGGCGATCATCCCGGTGCCCGCGTTCGCCCTGCGCCTGGTGCTCGGCGACTTCTCGTCGGAGGTGCTCGGGTCCATCCGGGCGGTCCCGGCCGTGCTCGACGCCAGCGGCTTCCAGCCGACGCACTCCGACCTCACGGCCGCCGCCGAATGGGTCGCGCAGAGCGACTGACGCCGCGAGCACCTAGTCGTTGATCGCCTCGATGCCTTGCTGCTCGAGCCTGGCGACGTGGTCGCGCATCTCCTGGAGGACCTCGGGCGGGTGCCCCACCCAGTCCGCGACCTCCCCGACGACCCGGAGCGGCTCGCGCGTGCGGTACGACCTCGTCGGGTTGCCCGGGAACCGCTTGTCCGTCAGGTTCGGGTCGTTCTCGAGGGCACCGGTGGGCTCGACCTGGTAGATCCGACCTCGACCCTGGCCCACCGCCAGCTCCGCGCCCCAGGTCGCCGCATCCAACGTGGCGGTCAGGTAGACGAACTTCGCCGTGATCCGCGCGCCGTAGTTGGAGCCACGGCCGGGTTCGAGCAGGTCCCCCACCACCAGGTCCGCCTTCGTCCCGTGGAAGAACGGCCCGGGGTCCTGGACCACCTGCGCCGTGGTCTGCTCGTCCTCCATGCGGACACCCCCTCGTCGTCGTCCCAGTGAACACCGCTCACGGCTGCCGGACGTCCCAGACGCGCCATCCGTCCGGGGTCCACCGCAGCCCCAGGACGACGGTCCGGGCCGTCGACGCGGCGACCGGCGTGGCGGCGCCGCCGTCGGCCGGCACCCGGTCGTACGCGGACGTCGCGGAGGTCACGGCCACGTCCGTCGTCCCCAGGGTGCCCTCGTCGGTGACCAGCCGCGCGTCCAGCACGTCCACGGTGAGCCCGTCCAGCCGTACGCCGTCGAGGTCCGGCAGCAGCAGCGAGTCGGCGCGGTACGCGGGACCGTCCACCACCTCGACGGCACCCAGCGCCGCCGGGTCCCCCGCCCCGAGCACCTCCACGCGCAGCCGGCTGAGCTCGATGGCGGCCTCCACCGGATCGTCGGTCTCGTGGGACGCAACGGTCGCCGGAGGGGTATCGGATCCGAGCACCCGCCAGCCGACGACACCGCCGCCCACGACGAGCACGGCGGCCACGGCGGCCGTCGCCAGCCGCACGGCCTGCCGCCTGCGTCGCGCCCGGTCGTCGCGTCGGCTGACGACCTGCCGCCGGGCAGGGGCGCTCTCGCGCGCCCCGGTCGACAGCTCCGACGACGCGAGCTGTCCGGCGTCGGGCAGCCGGACCGGCGTCGGCTCCGTGGCACGGAAGCACGCGTCCACCACCTGGTCCGCACGGAGCCCCGGCACGGTCAGCAGCTCCGTGAACGCGTCCCGGAGCGTCAGCTCACCCGCCACACCGGCGACCAGGTGCACGTCGGCCCCGGGCATCTGAGCCAGGACGGTGGTGACGAGCCGGCGCAGGTCCGCCTCGGGGTCGTCGGCGCCGCCGAGGGCACCCCGCAGGTCGGTGAGCACCGGACGCCCGTCGGGCCGCACGACGACCGTCGACTCGCTGACCGAACCGTGCGCCAGACCGGCGGTGCGCAGGGCCTCGATCGCACCCGCCAACGGGATCGTGATCGTCGCGGCCTCGCCGTCGGTCAGCGGCGCACGCGCGGCGCGGATCTGCGCCAGCGAGAGCCCGGGCAGGTGCTCGACCACCAGCCCCAGGCGGCCCGGGGACAGGTCGAGCACCTCCAGCACCCGCGGGAGGTGCTCGTACCGGACCTCCCGCAGCCGCACCGCGCGCTCCGCCGTCCGGTCGTCGACGACCCCGGGGACCACGTGGAGCTCCAGCCCCCGGTCCGAGCCGTCGAGCGCGGCGGCGAGCCATCCCGCCCCGATGACCTCGACCGCCCGGAAGCCGGCTACCGCCAGGGCGCTCTCCACATCGCTCGGCACGAGCACGCTGTCCATGCGCGCCATCCAAGACCGGTCGGCGCCCGCGCGTCGGCCGTCATCCACAGGCGTCAGACCAGCGGGACCACCCGGTTCTCAGTGGCGGACACCAGGGCCGCGTCGAGCACGCGTGCCGTGCGCGCCGCGTCGGCGGGGTCGACGGGCGTCGGGCCACCGCCGGCCACCCACCGCACGACCGCGCGGTAGAAGTCGACGTGGCCACCGGTCGCGCGCGGGACCGGCTGTCGGTCGGATCCGCGCACCAACCAGCCCTCGTGCACCGGCTCCCCGGGGCGGCGAGTCTCCTCGTAGGCGTCGTCGAGCGCGCCGAACGGCGTCGCCTCCCCCTCGAAGCTGGTCACCAGGTACGCGCCGAGGTCGCCCAGCACGCGCGTGCGCGGCCCGGGCGCGCCGACCACCGCCCCGGCCTGGAGGTGGCTGACGACGCCGTCCCGGCCGTGCACGAGCGCGAGGAACACGTCGTCGACCGCGGGCGTCGTGCGGGCGTGCAGCTCGGCGTAGACCTGCGCCACGGGCCCGAACAGCTGGATCGCGGAGTCGACCAGGTGCGCGCCGAGGTCGAGCAGGAGCCCGCCGGACTCGGGGTCGTTCTCCTTCCAGCGGTCCTGTGGTACCGGCCGGAACCTCTCCCAGCGCCGCTCGAAGCGGTGCACGGTCCCCAGCTCCCCGCGCTCGAGCAGACCGAGCAGGGTGAGCTGCTCGCTGTCCCAGCGGCGGTTCTGGAACACGGTGAGGCGTCCGTCGGCGAGCCCGGCCAGAAGCTCGGCGTCGGCGGCGGACGTCGCCAGCGGCTTGTCGACGAGCACGTGCACCCCCGAGTCGAGCGCGGCCCGCACGTGAGCCACGTGCTCGCCGGTCGGGCTCGCGATCACCACGAGGTCCAGCTCGTCCGCCCGCGCGAGCAGCGCCTCGACGTCGGGCGCCACGGTCGCGCCCGGCCAGTCGTGCTCCACCTGGTCCGCCCGGCTGCGCGTGACCACGCAGGTCACGTGCTGCCCCGCCTCGCGCAGCAGCCGCGCGTGGATCCCCCGGCCCGCTCCCCCGTACCCGACCAGCCCGACCCGCAGCGCCTCCATGCGGCTCACTCTAGGTCGGTGCCGCCCCGCTCCGGCGTCCGCGACAGCGCACTGGGCCACCACGTCCCGCGCCCCAGATCGTGCACGAGCGCCGGGACGAGCAGGCTGCGGACGACGAGCGTGTCGAGCAGCACCCCGAACGCGACGATGAACGCGATCTGCGCGAGGAACAGCAGCGGGATCACGCCCAGGGCCGCGAACGTGGTGGCCAGCACGACGCCCGCGGACGTGATCACGCCACCGGTCACCGCGAGGCCGCGGACCACGCCGGCGCGGGTGCCCACCTTGACCGACTCCTCGCGCACCCGGGTCATGAGGAAGATCGAGTAGTCGACGCCGAGCGCCACGAGGAACACGAACGCGAACAGCGGGACCACGGGGTCGGCACCGGCGAAGCCGAACACGTGGTTGAAGACGATCGCGGAGACCCCGAGCGCCGCGGCGAACGACAGCACGTTCGCCACGAGCAGCAGCGCCGCCGCGACGACGGAGCGCAGCAGGAACATGAGGATGACCCCGATCACGAGCAGCACGACCGGCACGATGACGCGCAGGTCCCGCTCGCTGGCCAGCTGCGTGTCGAGCGTCTCGGCGGCGGCCCCACCCACCAGGGCGCTCGGGCTGACCTCGTGCACGACGGTCCGCACCTGCTCGACCGTCGCCACCGCCGCCTGCGTGTCCGCCGACGCGGTCGTGGTGACGTCCAGGCGCACCCGACCGTCGACGACGACCAGCGGCGCCTCCTCCGTCGGAGCGCCGGACGGGGCACCCGTGTAGGGCGCCACCGCCTCGACGCCGTCGACGCCCTCCGCCGCGGCGGTGGCCGCGTCCACGTCCGCCTCGTCGACGATCACGACAGCCGGCTGCACCGCTCCGGCGGGGAAGTGGTCCGCCAGCACGGCCTCGCCCGAGACCGCGTCGACGTCCGTGAGGAAGATGTCGACCTGGCTGGTCCCGGACGCGTTGAGGGTGGGCAGGAACGCGGCACCGACGCACAGGGCGAGCGCCGTCAGGATCCAGACCGGGCGCGCCCTGCGACCCACGAAGCGCGCGAGCCGTGCCCAGACCCCGGGGCCGGCGGAGGGGTCCTGGACGGCGGCGGGGTCCGTGGTGATCGCGTCGGCACGCGGGGCGCGCGGCCAGAACAGGACCCGGGAGCGCTTGCCGAAGACGAGCAGCAGCGCCGGCAGGAGCGTGAGGGCGCCGAGCAGCGCGGACGCGATTCCGATCGCCGCGACCGGTCCGAGGCTCCGGTTGGAGCCCAGGTCCGACAGCAGGAGGCAGAGCACGCCGGCGATGACCGTGCCGGCACTGGCCGCGATGGGCTCGACGCAGGCCCGCAGAGCGCGACGCATCGCCTCGGCCGGGTGCTCGACGTGGTGGAGCTCTTCTCGATAGCGCGCGACCAGCAGCAGCGCGTAGTCGACCGAGGCGCCGACCACGAGGATCGACAGGATGCCCTGGGACTGGCCGTTGAGGACCAGCGTGCCGTTCTTGGCAAGGGTGTAGACCACCAGCCCGGCGAGGCAGAGCGCGAACACGGCGGTGAAGATCACGACGAACGGGAGGAACGGCGAGCGGTAGACGACGGCGAGGATCAGCAGCACCGCACCCAGGGCGACCAGCAGCAGGACGCCGTCGATGCCTCCGAACGCGGTGACCAGGTCGGCGACGAACCCGGCCGGACCGGTCACCCAGGCCTGGAGACCGGGCTCGCCCGCGGTCGTGGCGGTCGCGGCGAGCTCCTCGTCGAGCGACTCGCGCAGCGCCACGACGAACGATCCGGCCACCCGCTCCTCGTCGGCCAGCAGCTGCTCCGCCTTCGCGCCGTCCAGCGAGATCGCGACCAGCAGCGCCTCCCCGTCCTCGGCCGGCACGACGACCGGTTCGCCCACCAGGTACTGCGACCAGGTGCCGTCGTTCCCCTCGGGCAGCGGCAGGTCGGGGATCCCCTGCGCCCACTCCTGCACGGCGGCGAGCTGGTCGGGGGTGACCTCGCTCCCGTCCTCCGGTCGGAGCACGACCAGCGCAGGTAGTGTCTCGGTGTCGACGAAGCCCCTGCTCTCCTCGGCGGCCCTGGTGGACTCGGCCGACGACGGCAGGAACGCGGTGGCGTCGTTCGTCTGGACCTGCGACAGCTTGCCCTGCGCCATCCCGCCGACCGACCCGATCCCGAGCCAGACCACGAGGGAGACGCCGACGAGAACGGCGCGGACGAGGGTGGACCGGCGATTACTCAGCATGCTGAGTATCATCGGTGGTGTAGACCGGATGAGCAAACGGAGGCCGCACGGTGGACCAGGAGAGCAGGTCGGCGGACGTCATCGACCCGGCCTCGCCCGACCCCGCGCACTGGCCCGTCGGCCGCCTCCTGTCGGCGGCCGCCCGGCGCGTCGAGCGCGACTGGAACGCCCACCTGTCCACGTGGGACCTCAACCACGCGAGCCTGGCGGTGCTGGCCCACCTGCTGCGGTCGCCGATGTCGCAGCGCGAGCTGGCCACCGCCAGCGGGGTCACCGAGCAGACGATGAGTCGTGTCCTGGCCCGCATGGAACGCACCGGCTACGTCACGCGCAGCCCGCACGACGACGACCGGCGCCGGCACGTCATCACGATCACGGATGCCGGCCGGTCCACGTTCGGGGTCGCGTCGGACCGGGCGCTCGCCGAGACGCTGGTCACCCGCGGGCTCACTGCGCAGCAGGCCGAACAGCTGCGCCGCCTGCTCGCCGTGGTCGCCGGCCCGGGGTCGGACGAGTCGTCGGGTTAGCCTGTCGGCATGCGGTTCGACGAGCTCGATCTCGGCACGCGCCTGCTCCCCTACGAGCCGACGTGGCAGCTCCAGCGCGAGGTGCTTGCGGCGGTCGCGGACGGGACGCGCGAGGACACAGTCCTCCTGTGCGAGCACGAGGACGTGTACACGGCCGGCCGGCGCACGGCGACGTGGGACCGTCCGGTCGACGGCACGCCCGTGGTGGACGTGGACCGCGGCGGACGGATCACGTGGCACGGCCCGGGACAGCTGGTCGGCTACCCCATCGTCAAGCTGGCGACGCCCATCGACGTGGTCCGCTACGTCCGTGCGCTGGAGGAGGTCCTCATCCGCACGTGCGCCGACCTGAGCCTGGACGCGATCCGGGTCGACGGTCGCAGCGGAGTCTGGTTCGCCGCCAAAAGGACCCGCCGGGAGCGCAAGGTCGCGGCGATCGGCGTGCGGGTGTCCCGCGGCGTGACGATGCACGGCTTCGCACTCAACTGCGAGCCCGACCTCACCGCCTTCGACCGCATCGTGCCGTGCGGGATCGACGACGCCGACGTCACCTCCCTGTCCCTCGAGACCGGTCGGCGGGTGACCATCGCCGAGGCCCTCCCCCTGGTCCGCGCCCACCTCGTCGACGTGCTGACGCCGATCCTCGAGGCGAGGCCGGCCACCGCCACGGTGTGACGCGCGACTCCCCCGCAGCCGACGTCCGCACCGCGGGTTAGTCTGACCGGCGTGACGATCGCAGCCGATGGCCGACGCATGCTCCGCATCGAGGCGCGCAACGCCGAGACCCCCATCGAACGCAAGCCGGAGTGGATCCGCACCCGCGCGACGATGGGCCCCGAGTACACCGAGCTCAAGGGCCTGGTGAAGCGCGAGGGCCTGAACACGGTGTGCGAGGAGGCCGGCTGCCCCAACATCTTCGAGTGCTGGGAAGACCGCGAGGCGACGTTCCTCATCGGCGGCGACCAGTGCACCCGCCGCTGCGACTTCTGCCAGATCGACACCGGCAAGCCCGCGGCGTTCGACGCCGACGAGCCGCGCCGGGTGGCTGCGTCCGTGCAGGCGATGGGCCTGAAGTACTCGACCGTGACCGGCGTGGCCCGCGACGACCTGCCGGACGGCGGCGCGTGGCTCTACGCCGAGACCGTCCGCCAGATCCACGCGGTGAACCCGGGTACCGGCGTCGAGCTGCTGATCCCCGACTTCAACGCGACGCCCGAGCTGCTGGACGAGGTCTTCTCGTCGCGGCCCGAGGTGCTGGCGCACAACCTGGAGACGGTCCCCCGCATCTTCAAGACGATCCGTCCCGGGTTCCGCTACGACCGGTCGCTCTCCGTGATCACCCGCGCACGCGACGCCGGCCTGGTCACCAAGTCGAACCTGATCCTCGGCATGGGCGAGACCACAGAGGAGGTCGTCGAGGCCCTGGCCGAGCTGCGCGAGGCCGGCTGCGACCTCATCACGATCACGCAGTACCTGCGCCCGTCGGTGCGCCACCACCCCGTGTCGCGGTGGGTGCGTCCCGAGGAGTTCGTCGAGCTGTCGGCCGAGGCCGAGCGTCTCGGCTTCCTCGGAGTCATGTCCGGCCCGCTGGTGCGCTCGTCGTACCGCGCCGGACGTCTGTGGGGCCAGGCCATGCGCCGCTACGGCCGCCCGATCCCGGAGGCTCTGGCGCACCTGTCCGAGCCGACGACGTCCCGCCAGGAGGCGGCCAGCCTGCTGGCCCGCTGACACCCGTCGGGGCGGTGCCGATCCGTCGGTAGACTCCGGTTTCATGGCCCGCGACAACACTCCCGACGCTGCACCGACGCCCAAGGTGAAGAAGACCCGCTGGTACCACCAGGTGTGGCAGGCGTACCAGATGACCCGGAAGAACGACCCGGCGATCACCTGGATCCTGCTGGCGGTGTTCTTCGGCATCATCGCGCTCGGGCTGGTCATCGGCCTGCTGGTCGACGCGTGGCTGTACGTCCTGCTGCTGAGCATCCCGTTCGCCCTGCTCGGCGCGATGTTCATCCTCGCCCGCCGCGCGGAGACGGCCGCCTACACGCAGATCGAGGGCCAGCCGGGTGCCGCCTACGCGGCCCTGGGGACCATCCGCCGCGGGTGGACGTTCACGCAGGAGCCCGTCGCGGTCGACCCGCGCACGCAGGACCTCGTGTTCCGCGGCGTCGGCCGGCCGGGCGTCGTGCTCGTCGGCGAGGGTCCGGCCCCGCGGATCGCCAAGCTGCTCGAGGCGGAGCGCAAGCGCACCGCGCGCGTCATCTCCGGTGCACCGATCACGCTCATCCAGGTCGGTGACGGCGAGGGCCAGGTGGCCCTGCGCAAGCTGCCGCGCGCCGTGCAGAAACTCCGCCCGAAGCTGAGCAAGCAGGAGGTCGCCGAGGTGAGCAAGCGCCTCACCGCGCTCGGCGGCGTCCGTCTGCCGGTGCCGAAGGGCGTCGACCCGATGCGTGCGCGCCCCGACCGCAAGGGCATGCGCGGCCGCTGACGGCACCTCCAGGTGGTCAGCGCCGGACGATGGCGGTGCCGGCCACGCGGTCGTGCAGGCCGCGCCCGTCGGCGTCCCACACCACGGCCGGGACCACCAGGCACAGGAGCGCCGTGCGCACGAGGGCGCTGAGCAGGCCCGGCGCCATCGTCGCCCACGCCGCCTCGTCCCGCGTCTGCCCCGGGAACACCCGCCGCACCCGCAGGCCCACCAGCCGGTGACCGAGCGTGTGGCCGATCGAGCCGACCAGCAGCACGTTCTCGAGCGCGAAGATCCCGAGGGTCGCCATCGGGTTGCCCCGGCTCAGCAGGAACACGTCGGGATCGCTGGCGAAGAACGCACCGGAGATCAGCAGGCACGCCACCCAGTCGATGGCCAGCGCGCCCACCCGGCGCCCGAGCGGGGCGAGCGAGCCGGAGCCGGACGCCGGCAGGCCGAGCCGGGTACCCCGGCCCGTCGTCTCTGCGGCGCCGGACCGGTCGGACTCGTCGAACCCGCCACCGAGCCACGAGCTGATGTCCCGACGATTCGCCACCCGAGCAGGGTAGGCGACCGGACGGAGCGAGACGGCAACGCGGCGGAAACACCGTCGGCACGCCGCTCTCGTACCGTGACGCCAGATGGAGTGAGACCGTGCCCCGCCCCCACCCCCAGGGGACTAGGGTCAACATTCGTTACACGAGGGGCGGGCTCGTAACGCCGTCGAAACACGTGGTACACGACGGAGAAATCACGCGCTCGTAGCCTCACCTTGCCCGACCCCACGGGTACCACCGACCGAGGAGCAGCGGATGTTCAGCAAGCCAGAGGAAGTCCTGGCGTTCATCAAGAGCGAGGACGTGAAGTTCGTCGACGTCCGGTTCTGTGACCTGCCCGGCACGATGCAGCACTTCAACGTCCCCGCCTACTCCCTGGAGCTGGACTTCTTCACGGACGGCCAGATGTTCGACGGGTCCTCGATCCGCGGCTTCCAGGCGATCCACGAGTCGGACATGAAGCTGATCCCGGACATCAGCACGGCGTACATCGACCCCTTCCGGGTCGAGAAGACGCTGAACATCAACTTCCACATCGTGGACCCGTACACCGACGAGCCCTACAGCCGCGACCCGCGTCAGGTCGCCGCGAAGGCCGAGGCGTACCTGAAGTCGACCGGCATCGCGGACACGGCGTTCTTCGCCCCCGAGGCCGAGTTCTACATCTTCGACGACGTCCGCTTCCACACGAAGCAGAACGAGTCGTTCTACTCGATCGACTCCTTCGAGGCCGCGTGGAACACCGGCCGCGAGGAGGCCGGGGGCAACCTCGGCCACAAGATCCCCTACAAGGGTGGCTACTTCCCCGTCCCGCCGGTCGACGGCTTCTCGGACATCCGGGACCAGATCAGCCTCCAGCTGGACGCCCTCGGCCTCGGTGTCGAGCGCGCCCACCACGAGGTCGGCACCGCCGGCCAGCAGGAGATCAACTACCGGTTCGACAAGCTGGCCATCTCCGGCGACAAGGTCATGCTCTTCAAGTACGTCGTGAAGAACGTGGCGCACGAGAACGGCAAGACGGCGACCTTCATGCCGAAGCCGCTCTTCGGAGACAACGGCTCGGGCATGCACGTCCACCAGTCGCTCTGGAAGGACGGCGAGCCGCTGTTCTTCGACGAGAAGGGCTACGGCGGCCTGTCCGACATGGCGCGCTGGTACATCGGCGGCCTGCTCAAGCACGCCCCCTCGCTGCTTGCCTTCACCAACCCGACGGTGAACTCCTACCACCGCCTGGTCCCCGGCTTCGAGGCCCCGGTCAACCTGGTCTACTCGGCTCGCAACCGCTCCGCGTGCATCCGCATCCCGGTCACCGGTTCGAACCCGAAGGCCAAGCGCATCGAGTTCCGCGTGCCGGACCCGTCGTCCAACCCGTACCTCGCGTTCGCGGCCATGCTCATGGCCGGCATCGACGGCATCCAGAACCGGATCGAGCCGCCGGACCCGATCGACAAGGACCTGTACGAGCTGCCCCCCGAGGAGCACGCGCAGATCCAGCAGGTCCCGGGCTCGCTCGGCGAGGTCCTGGACCGCCTCGAGGCCGACCACGACTTCCTCACGGCGGGCAACGTCTTCACGCCCGACCTGATCTCGACGTGGATCGACTACAAGCGCAACGCCGAGGTGGACCCGATCCGCCTGCGTCCGCACCCGCACGAGTTCGAGCTGTACTACGACGTGTGATCGTCCCACCTCGCGGCTGCTCCCGTGAGGTGGTGACCTGCAGTGACGACACCCTCGTCGCCCTCGTGGCGGCGGGGGTGTCGCACGTCGAGCTCCGTTCGCGGGGCCGCTACGTCAGCGCGCTGAAGCCGAACCAGATCGTGCACACGAGCGCGGCGAGGAACGTGAGGACCTGCAGGCTGGCCGGCAGCGTGATGTTGCGGCTGTAGATCGAGGGCGTCGCAACGCCCCCGTGCGGCCTCTCGAGGTTCCCGCTCAACGCCATGAGGGTGACTGCCCCGAGCACCACAGAGACGAGGAAGAGCACCCACGCCACGCGCAGTGCGGTCAGCTCGCCCGCACCCCCCTCAGCGACGTCGGTGAGGAAGGTGATGGTGAGGGCGATGATTCCGGTCGCGAGCGCAATGAGCTGCTTCGCGACCTCCTGAGCGAAGTCGAACGCCTTCTCGATCCGGGACTCCATGTCGATGCCCTCTCAGCAGAACGGCCAGAGCCCGGGACACAGCCGAGAGCGCGCTTCCGCCACGGTCGTCTCGCTGAAGAACTCGTAGCCCGACGCGATGCGCACGTCGTTCATGGACGCGAGCAGGAGCGCCGCGTTCTGTTCCGCCTGCGCAAGGTCGTCCGGCGCCGTCCTGCCCTCCTGAACCATCGTGGCAGCGCCCTGAGCGATCAGGGTCGCCAGGTCGACCGACGAGTCCTTCGACAACAGCGCCTCGGACGGCAGATCCCGAACCGAGCGCAGGATCCACTCGTTCACCTCGTGCACGTCCACGTGCCCACCTCGCTCGTCCGGTCAACGACCCACCACCGGCGGCCGCGGGGACGACGCGCCCAGGCGTGCCCTCAATTCCGCCGCCCCTGTCAGGGTTCTGCTCTCCGGGTGGGGGCTTCAAGGGGCGGACGGGCACGGTCTGTGCGCGATCGGGCCGAAACGCCCCAGCGAAGCGGCCAGCAGTGCCGTGCCTTCCGAGGAACTCTTGACGCTCCGCGAACGAGCAATATATTGCATACCAGGGCCGTTGCACCAAACGACCCGCCCACCCCGACCCGCATGAAAGGGACACCGCCATGACCACCCTCCCCGCGAAGCAGACGATCGTCCTGGTCCACGGCGCCTACGCCGACTCGTCGAGCTGGAACGGCTCGATCCCCGCCCTGACAGCGGCCGGGCACCGCGTGATCGCGGCCGCGAACCCGCTGCGCGGGCTCGAGAGCGACGGCGAGTACCTCCGGAGCGTCCTCGACAGCATCGACGGCCCGATCGTCATCGCGGGCCACTCGTACGGCGGGGCCGTCATGAGCCACGCGGCCGACGGCAACCCGAACGTCACCGCGCTGGTCTACGTTGCGAGCTTCCTCGCCGAGCCGGGCGAGAGCCTGGTCGACCTCGTCGAGAAGTTCCCGGGCGCCCAGCTGGGCGGAGCGGCGCAGCCGGTTCCCTACTCCACCCCCGACGGAGGGACCGCCCCCGAGCTCTACATCGACCAGGCGCAGTTCCCGGCGCTGTTCGCCGGCGACGTGGACCCGGCGGTGGCGCAGCTGATGGCGGTCACCCAGCGGCCGCTCGCCCTCGCGGCCTTCGTGGCGCCGGCCACGCGCGCGGCGTGGAAGACGATCGAGTCGTGGGTGCTGCTCGCGGCGCAGGACCTGGCCGTGCCCGCCGAGCTGGTGCGGTTCATGTCGGAGCGGGCGGACGCCCACCTCGTCGAGGTCGACGCGTCGCACGCCGTCACGGTCTCGCAGCCGGGTGTCGTCGCCGACCTCATCCTGGAGGCCGCAGCCAAGACCGCTCGCTGACCCGCAGCGTCGGCCCCGGCACGTCGGCAGAACGCGTCGGGGCCGAGGTCGGGCCGGCGCGGCGGTACCTTCGCCGCATGGACAGCACGCCCACCCACGACCTCGAGCGTCCTGGCGGCCGGTATGCGCTCTCGTCGGGGACGCGGCGTCGCCGTCCACGATGCCGCCCCGGGGGCTTCGACCCGACCGTTCCCCTGCTCGCCGTCGCCGGGCTCGCCGGACTCGCGGCGGTCACCGGCGCGATCCTGTGGTTCACCGACGCCGCGGACCACCGCCTTGCCGTGACGCTCGCGGCCAGCGGCGTGGCCGCCACGGCGCACGACGCCCGGATCCACAACCCGTGCGGCGGGCGGTACTGCCCACCCGAGCCGGCAGTGCGCGCGATCGTCGAGCTCCCCGACGGCCCCCGCGAGCTCCTGCTGCGCGGCAGCGACCCCGAGACGGCCGGCCTGGAGTACGACGCCTGGTCGCCCCCACCTGTGGGCAGCCGGTACCACGGCGAGATCACCGTCCTGTACGACCCCCTCGATCCTGCCCGAGTCATGGAACGCGCCGACGCGACCACGAACCTTCTCCACAGCGACGCCACGATCGACGGCAACATCGCCCTGGTCGGCGCGGCCGTCACCGTGGCGGCCCTCGGCCCGCTCGTGTGGCGGACGACTCCCGTCGGCAGCCGCTCGGGTGCCCGTCGGGCGCGCGTGCGCTGAGCGGGTCGCCGTCCCGTATCTCCGCCCGCGGATGACGGCTCCTGATCAGCAGGCGGACACATCGACGTGCCCGCCACTGAGCAGGGGGTGGGCACGATGGCATACGAGATTCGCGGGTCCTTGTGGGGGACGCTGTGTCACGACGTCCGGGAGCCGCTCGCCGGCCTCGAGCTGCGCGCGTACCGGTCGACGGGTGACAGGGCCACGGAGCAGGCGGTCGCAGCCGACAAGGAGACCTTCCACGAGGTGGCCGAGGGCGAGCGCCCGGGAGCGCCGGTCGCGGTAGCGGTCGTCGAGGAGTCGGGCAGGTACGTCCTGACGATCGACGACAAGGAGTACGACGGCGGGCCGCTGGACCTGGACCTGTCCGTCGAGAAGCCGCCGAGGCCCAAGCGCGAGCCCACCGCGAAGCCGCGGCAGTTCGCCGTGACGACGCTCCAGCCGCGCTGGCGGCAGACGGAGAACGACTTCCTTGCTGTCTGGGAGTACGCGATCCCGAACCGGTTCTGGTGCCACATCCTCGCGCTCTTCGGCATCTGGACCATCAGCGGTCGGATCACCACGTGCGACAACAAGTTGCCGATCCCGGGCGCCGTCGTGTCGGCGTTCGACGCCGACTGGTTGCAGGACGACCCGCTCGGCACCGCGACCACCGACGGCACCGGCCACTACGTCCTCACGTACCTGGCCTCCGACTTCCGTCGCACGCCGTTCTCCCCGTTCATCAACGTCGAGCTGACGGAGGGACCGGACGTCTACGTCAAGGTGGAGCTGGGCGGGCAGCCGATCATCACCGAGACGCAGTCCGACGGCCGCAAGCCGGGACGGCAGAACGTGGGGCACTGCTTCTGCCTGGACCTGTGCACCGACAGGGTCGTCGGCGATCCCGACACGGTGCCGCACTGGCAGCAGGTCGAGGTGTTCGACATCCACCCCGGCAACGGCCAGCCCGGCTCGACGTTCGACACGCTCGGGTACGCGGACCCGGCCGGCGGTGCGTACGTGTTCGGCGGCACGGTCACGCTGCGCGGCAACTGCCCGCTCACCGACCTCGGCACCGGCCACGCGCTGAAGTACCGGTTCCTGGTCGGCGAGTACACCTGGACCGGCGGGACGGAGGACCCGGCGAACCCGCCGACCGTCGCCCCCGGCAGCCTGACCCCCGTGACGACGCAGGCCACGAGCACGCACGTCGGCTATGTCTTCTACACCGACGGCAACGGCGCCGCCCAGTCCGCGGCCGTCGTCGTCGCCGCAGCCGACCTCGACGCGGACGGCTTCGTCACGCTCGACGGGCTGCCGGTGACCGTGCAGATGTACAACCCGCTCGGGTCGACCGCAGTGGTGAACGTGAGCGGGTCGAACTTCCTGCGCACGTTCGAGCTGCTGGAGCTCAACACCGTGGCGATCACGGCGGTGCACCCGGCGAAGAAGCCCGGCGGGCTCCCGAAGGCCCAGGCGGGCGAGACGCTGCCGCCGAACGAGCAGGAGCCGGTGCGCCGGTACCGGGTGGGCTTCGAGGTGCGCGACGCCGTCACGGACACCGTCACCCACACCGACCAGCTGGACTCGATCATCTTCGACAACTCGGCGGTCATCGCCACGCTGGACCTCGAGGAGCTCCGTCTGAACGGCTGCAACCCGCTGTCCGGCGCGACCACGATCCACCTGCTGTACACGGTGGACCACCCGCACCTGCTGAACTTCTCCGTCACGATCAACAACAACGGCGGAAGCGTGCACTTCCCGCCGCAGACGCCGTCGGGGGCGTTCACCACCGGCAACTACACGTTCCGGGGTGGCGCGTCGGGGCCGCACAACAGCACGAGCACGGGCGGGATCCCGATCGACGTGTCCGGGGACCCGGCCTGCGCGTACTCGGTGAACCTGGGCTGGATCACCCGCCGGTACGGCGACCTGGGTCAGTCGCTCCAGCGGCTGTACTGCCACTGAGGCCGGCCTCGGGGGGCGTCCGGGTCTGCCGGGCGCCCCCCGGGTGCGCAGGGGACCAAGGGCCCCTCCGGTGAACGGCCGCTCGGAGGACGATGGAGGTGCCGGTCACCCCGGTCCTCGTCCGCGTGCACCCACAAGGAGCGCCCCATGGCCGCCATCCGCCCCGCCGTCCACCCCTCCGCCACGATCGACCAGCGCGTCCGGCAGCTGGGCCGCACCATCCGGTGGGCACCGGCACCCCTGTGGGGCACCTCGACGAGCGAGCACGCGCGGTACGCGGTCTACCTCGCGGGCAGCATCCTCGGTTGGACCCTCGCGGGTCTGGCGATCGCCGCGGTCGTCGGTCGCGCGCTCGGCCTGCTGGGCTGACCGCGCCGCTCAGCGCACCCGGCCCAGGGCGATCGCGGCGTACATCAGCGCCGCGACGGTCTCGCCGTCCGTGATCGTCCCGTCGGCGACCAGCTCGAGGACCCCGGCCCACGGGACGCGGCGCACGGCAGAGATACCTTCGACCGCTTGCTCGGCCGGTTCGTCCGCCTCACGCAGGCCACGGGCGAGGAACACGTGCTCCGGTGCGTGGCTGATGCCGTTGAGCGCGAACATCGAGCCGATGCGCTCCCAGGTGTCCGCCTCCAGACCGGTCTCCTCGCGCAGCTCGCGGCGCGCGGCGGCCACCAGGTCCTCACCGTCGGAGCCGCCGGCGGGGATCTCCAGCGAGGGGCCGGTGGTGTAGCGCTCCATCTCGACGAGGACCACCTCGTCGTCGGCGGTCAGGGGGACGACGAACACCGCGGGATGGCGCACCTCGACCACCCCGTAGATCCCGGGCGTGCCGTCCGGCCGGTCCACGGCGTCCTCCCGGACGCGGATCCAGGGGTTCTCGTAGACAGTGGTCGAGCCGCGCCTGTGCCAGGAGTCCATGGCGGCAGCCTGACAGACGACCCAGAGGGATTGCGCTTACCGGGCATTCTGTGACACCGTGGGGAAACCGGTTTCTCACCCACCTGTCGGAGACAAGGACGTCTCATGCGAGCTCGTCGTACCCTCGTCGTCACCCTCGCCGCGGGAGCACTCCTGCTGCCGCCGACGACCGCTCACGCCTCTCCCCCGCCGCCCGCCGTCGACCTCGGCCGCGAGGTGCTCGCGCCCGGCGACGGCTGGGCGTCCTACGAGGGACCGACCGTGCCCGACGGCAAGCCGACCGTGGCCACCGGCACCACGGGCGGGGCCGACGCCTCCCCGTCGGAGGTCTACGTCGTCGACACCTGGCAGGAGCTGCGCGACGCCCTCGCCGGCAAGCCCGGCGGCAGCCAGACCGACGCCCGCCGCAACGTCGTCCCCCGCATCGTCTACGTGACCGGGACCATCACCGCGTCCGACCCCGCCGCGTGCGACGCGTTCGCCGCGCAGGTCACCGTGTCGGACACCGGAGAGCCGTTCCGGATGGCCGACTACATCGCGCACTTCGACCCGACCGGCCCGTGGGGCCGCGTGAAGCCGAGCGGGCCGCTCGAGGACGCGCGCATCGCGGCGGCGGCGATCCAGGCCGCGCAGACGCTCCAGCACGTCGGGTCGAACGTGACGCTGGTCGGTGTCGGCGACGACGCGACGATCGTCGGTGCGAGCCTGCGGATCCGCGACGCCCACAACGTCATCCTGCGGAACCTCACCGTCTCCGACGCCTACGACTGCTTCCCGGTCTGGGACCCGACCGACACGGCGGTGGGCAACTGGAACTCCGCATACGACAACGTGTCGGTGTGGACGTCCACGAGCGTCTGGGTCGACCACAACACCTTCGACGACGGCGAGCACCCGCACAGTGCGCTCCCGACCGTCTTCGGCCGGCCGTTCGAGGTGCACGACGGGCTGCTCGACATCACGCACGGCTCGGACCTGGTGACCGTCTCGTGGAACCAGCTGGACGAGCACGACAAGACCGAGCTCATCGGCTCGTCGGACTCCCGGCTCCAGGACCGCGGCCAGCACCGCGTCACGCTGCACCACAACCACTGGATCGACATCGGTCAGCGCGCGCCCCGCGTGCGGTTCGGCGACGTTCACCTCTACGACAACCTCTACACGCAGACCACCGAGGGACTGTTCCAGTACTACTGGGGCGCGGGGATCGAGTCGAGCATCGTCGCGGAGAACAACGCGTTCGAGCTGGCGCCGGGTGTGGACCCCGCGCGGATCATCACGCGGTGGGGCGGCACGCAGCTGCTCGAGACCGGCTCCACCGTGAACGGGCAGGTCACCGACCTCGTCGCGGCGTTCAACGCGACGGCGCCCGTGCCCCTGGCACCCACGGCGCGGTGGAACCCGGCCGACGTGTACGACTACACGCTGGACCCGGTGCAGGACGTGCCCACGATCGTCCGTGCCGGGGCCGGCGCCGGGGTGCTCGTCTCCGGTACCCCGGTGGCCACCGCCGAGCCCGGCGTCGCCGTGCTGTCCGACGACAACGGGTGGGACACCGGCCTGCACGACGGCTCGTACACCGTGACGGCCACCCTGTGGTGGGGCCAGAACGCCACGGTCGCCCGGCTGTACGAGAACGGGGTGCTCACCGGCGCCCAGTGGCTCACCGGGACCACCCCGCACCGGCAGACGATCGCCTTCCCGGTGACCGGCAAGGTGGACGGGAGCTACACCTACGTCGTCGAGCTGCTCAACCCCTACGGGACGAGCACGTCGCGCCCGCGCACGGTCGTCGTCACCGACGCTGCTCCGGGTCGCCCGGTCCTGACCGACGACAACCGGGACGGCGACGGGTCGTTCACCATCACCAGCACCCTGTGGTGGGGCACCAACGCGACGCACTACGCGCTCTACCGCGACGGGCTCCTGGTCGACGAGCAGGAGCTCACCGCCGCGTCGCCGCAGCGGCAGACGGTCCGGACCGCGGTCACGGGGCTGTCCCCCGGTTCGTACGCGTTCGTCGCCGTGCTCAGCAATGCGGCCGGCAGCACGTCGACGAGCGAACGGGTGGTCACCGTGCGCCGCTGAGTCCGAGCTGTGCGCCAGTTGTGCAGGGACCTCGGTCCACTGCACACAACGTGCACGGGACCCCCGCGCAAGTCTGTGACGTGCGCAGACGCCGATGTCTAGCGTGGCGCTCATGACCGACACCGGAGCGCCGACGCCCCCGCCCGCACTGCCCGGCCCGCCGCCCTCCTGGGTGGCGGGCCGCGCTGTTCCGGTCCCGCGCGTGCCCGGTCGGGTCGCGCAGGTCCTGGTGCCGTTCTGGGCGGAGCGACGACGACCGGTCGAGACGCGCACGCTCGTGCTGTGCGGCGTGGTCGGCGTCGCCGGCGCCGTGCTGCTGGTCGGCCACCGGCCTGGCCTCGGTGCCGCGCTGGTGGGTCTGCTCGTCTGGGACGCGGCCGTGCCGGCCCTGGTCCGGCGCCGCAGCGTGAACGACGTCGCCACCGCGGTGCTGTCCGTCGCGCTGGTCGCGGTCGTGGCCCTGCGCGACGCGGGCTGGGTGGTTGCGCTCTGCGGGCTGGTCGCGGCCTGGGCGGGCGTCGTCGCGGTCACGTCGGCCCGCTCAGCGCCGGCCGCGGTCCTCGCCCCGCTGACCTGGGCCGCGGGCTCCGTCCGAGCGCTGCCGTGGGTGGCCAAGGGCTTCGAGACCCTGGCGGGCGCCCGCCGGGGTCAGCTGACGGTCGCGCTGCGCAGCGGGGCGATCACCGTCGGGCTGCTGCTCGTGTTCGGTCTGCTGTTCGCGAGCGCCGACCGCGTCTTCGCCAGCCTCATGCCCCGCATCGAGGCGGACCTGCTGCCGGGTCAGGTGGTCGTCGGCATCCTCGTGGCCCTCGTCGCCGCCGCACTGGCGCACCTCGCCCTGGCACCACCGAGCTGGTCCGACGCGCGCCTCGCGCCCCGAGCGCCCGCGAAGCGCGGCGAGTGGCTCGTGCCGGTGCTCGCGCTCGACGCGATGGTGCTGCTGTTCGTCATGGTGCAGGTCGGCGCGCTGCTCGGGGGGCACCGGCACGTGCTGGAGACCGCCGGCCTGTCCTACGCGCAGTACGCCCGAGAGGGGTTCGCCCAGCTCGTGGTCGTCACCGCCCTGACGCTCGTCGTCGTCGCCGTCGCCGCGCGCCGGGCACCCCGCGAGACTCCGCGCGACCGGTTGCTGTCCCGGATCGCGCTCGGCGTCCTGTGCCTCGGCACGCTGGGGGTCGTCGCCTCCGCGCTGCGCCGGATGGACCTGTACGTGGAGGCGTTCGGGCTCACGCGGCTGCGGGTGTTCGTGACCGTGGTCGAGATCGCCCTCGCCGCCGTCTTCGTGCTCGTCCTGGTCGCCGGGGTCCGGTGGCGCGGCCGGTGGCTGCCCCGAGCCGTCCTGCAGGTGGTCGCCGTCGCGATGCTCGGGCTCGCCCTGGTGAACCCCGACGCGCAGATCGTCCGGCACAACACGACGGCGGAGCTCACCGGCACGCTCGACGTCGGCTACCTCGCGGGGCTCTCCGCCGACGCCGTCCCGGCGTACGCACAGGTCGACGACCTGGACCTGCGCGCGTGCCTGCTCGCCTCGGCCGCCGTGCCGCCGACGGTCGGCCTCGCGGACTGGAACCTCGGCCGCGAACGCGCCACGACCGTCCTCGCGGGCGCACCCACCGACGAGAGCTGCAACCGCTGAGCCTCAGACCAGCAGCGCGTCCGGCTCGGCCTCCTCGAGGCGTGGCCGCGCAGCCAGGGTCGCGAGGCCGAGCACCACGAGCGCGACCACGAACACGGTGATCACGTACGCGGGCGTGAGCCGGTCCGCCAGGACGAGCGCGAGGGCGGCGAGCGCGATCACCACGACGCGCACGAGGGTGCGCTGCTGATCGAGCCACACGCCGACCGGTCCGGTGCTGACGCCTCGGCGGTCCCCCGCGTCCCGCAGCCAGGCGGCGGCCTGGGACGAGGAGGCGCGCAGCTGGCGCGCGGCCGTGGTCCCGCCGGCGACGAACGCGATGATCGCCAGCAGCAGCCCGAGCACGAGGCCGACGCGCAGCCCGACGCGCAGCAGCGAGACGAACTGGTCGTAGATCGAGACTGCTGTGTCGACGCGTTGCACGGTCGGTGGCAACGAGTTCGCGTACAACGATCTGCCGATCAGCAGGGCGAACCCGAGCAGCAGCATCGAGCCCGCCAGTGCGAGCCCCGCGACGACCAGCGCGCGGGACCGGTGCTGCGCCGCAAGTACCCCGGCCGCGAGCAGCCCGAGCGCGAGGTAGGGCAGGATCCCGCCGACGATGTCGATCAGCCTGTACGCGTTCTGGAGACGGACCAGGTCCGCGCTCGACGCGATCGGGAACGTCACGGTGATCGTCGGGATCCGGCTCGCCAGCGTGAAGCCGGCCTCCACGAGCGAGGTCTTGACCTGCTCGATGATCGGCGTGATGTCCAGGGTCAGGGCTCCGCTGTCGCTGATCTGTGCGAGCGCGTCCGGGTCCCCGCGTAGGGTGGCGACGATCTGCTCGTGCGCCACACGGTTCGCCTGCTCCCAGGTGTTCTCGAAGGCGTCGGAGCTGACGATCTTGGTGACGTTCTTGCCGATGAACCCGGTGATCGCGTCCTGGAGCGGGGCCTGCAACGAGCCGACCGCCTGGCTGATCAGCGGCGGAAGGTCCAGCCCTGCCACCGCGTCGGTGGCCTGGGTGGTCAGCTGCTCGACGTTCAGCGCCTCCACGACCGCCAGCGTGATCCGGTTCGACACCGCCGACTGGACCAGCGGATCCTCCGCGATCGGAGCCACGGTGTCGACGTAGCGATCGGTGTCCACCATCAGGCCGCGCGCCCAGCTGCCCACCACCGCCACCGGAGCCAGCAGCGCGCCCACGAGGATGAGGACCACCGCGGCCGTCGATCGACCGACCTTGCGGCGCGGGCGCGGGGCCGCCGCATCGCCCGTCTGGGCACGCAGACGCGCGTTCTCCGTCTCCAGCAGCTGGAGCCGCGCGAGCAGGACCGCCTGATCCTCCGTGGGCGACGACGCCGGTACGACGACGTCGATGGCGGTCGGGATCTCGAGGGTGTCCTGAGGTGAACCGGCGGGCTCCACCACCGCGTCGGCGGGGCCGGTGTCGACCGGCGTCGTGTCGGCGTCGGGCGTCTCCGCGGCCGGCGTGACGTACGGCGACTCGGTGTCGGGCGTGTCGGGTGTATCGGGCGCGGGTGGTCCGGCCGGTGGCTTGACGGCGCTCCGTGCTCGCGGCGTCCGCCGTGACGTCTTGTCCTCGGCCACGATGCCCTCCCCGACATGTCCGACATGCGACGACCCGTCGAGCATGGCAGGTGCGCTGGTCAGCGCGCGAGAGCCTCGGACGTCGGGAAACGGGCCGCGGGCGCGGGAGCGCCGTGCCACGCCGCCGAACCGCTACGGTGCGACGCGAGAGCAACGCCGCCTGCGAGCCCGCTCGCCTGCCCTCCGGGAACCCTCGATGCCGAACCGACCCGCCGCCGGACCCGTGGTCCTGGCCCCCTCGGATCCCCGCAAGCCGCCGCTCTGGTTGCCCCGCGCACTCGTCATGACCGCGGTCGCGGTGTTCATCGGCGTGGCCGCCTGGAGGGCGCTCGGCCTGCTCGGCAACGTCATCTTCATCGTCGTCATCTCGTGGTTCCTGTCGCTCGCGATGGAACCCCTGATCCGCTGGCTCGTCGCGCACGGCGTCCGGCGGACGCGCGCCACCGGCTTGGTCATGGTCGGCGCACTGGTCGCGACCGGTGTGGTGATCGCCCTGTTCGGCGGCCTGTTCATCACCCAGGTCGTCGAGCTCGTCCAGTCGCTGCCCGAGTACTACGCCCGGCTGGCCATCTGGGTCGACCAGTCGTTCGGCTTCGACCTCCCGGAGGTGGACGAGCTCCTCATCAACCTCGGGAGCCACTGGCAGGAGCTCGCACCCGGGCTGCTCGGCATCGGCTCCTCCATCATCGGCGGACTGTTCACGTTCACGTCCGTGCTCCTGGTCGTCTACTACATGGCCAGCGCGGGCCCGCGGTTCCGCGCAGCGATCTGCCAGCTGCTGGCCCCCGCCAGGCAGCGCGAGATCCTGCGCATCTGGGAGGTCTCGCAGGAGAAGGTCGCCGACTTCATCAACTCGCGCATCGTGCTCGCGGCGCTCTCGACGGCGTTCACCTTCATCTTCCTGAGCATCCTCGACATCCCGTACGCGCTACCCCTCGCCGCCTTCACCGGGATCGTCTCGCAGTTCGTGCCCACGATCGGCACCTACATCGGTGGCGCGCTCCCGATCGCGGTCGCGCTCGCCGTCGACCCCGTCAAGGGTCTGCTCACGCTGGCGTTCATCGTCGGGTACCAGCAGGTCGAGAACCTGCTCTTCTCCCCCAAGGTCTCGGCCCACTCGCTCGAGATCAACCCCGCCGTGTCCTTCCTCGGGGTCATCGGCTTCGGCGCCGTGTTCGGGCCGATCGGGGCGTTCCTGGCGCTCCCGGTCGTCGCGACGATCCAGGCCGTCTCGTTCACCTACCTGCGGCGCCACGACCTGGTGGACGACGAGCTCCTCAAGGAGGACGAACAGGCGGTCCGCCGGGAGCGCGGCTGGGTCGACGTGCCCGACACGGAGCGGGAGAAGCCGGTGGACGGACCGGCCGATCAGCCGTAGAAGACGCGCTCCACGACCGCGCGTGCCCGCCGGGCCGTGCGCAGGTAGTCCTGCTCGAGCTCGCCGCCGGAACCCGCCGGGTAGCCGACCACCCGGGCCAGCCCCGCGAGCGCCTGCCTGTCGTGCGGCAGCACGTCCGCGTGCGCTCCGCCCCGGCCGTTCCAGAGCACGTTGGCGTCCCGCAGCCGGGAGGCCAGGAGCCACGCCTCGGCGAGCACGCGCCCGTCCTCGGCGTCGAGCAGGCCCGCGGCGGACGCGGCCTCGAGCGCCGCGAGCGTGGCCGTCGTGCGCAGCGCCGGCACCTCGTGCGCGTGCTGGAGCTGGAGCAGCTGCGCGGTCCACTCGACGTCCGAGATCCCGCCGCGCCCGAGCTTCAGGTGCCGGGCCGGCTCCACGCCGCGCGGGAGGCGCTCGGCCTCGACGCGTGCCTTGATGCGGCGGACCTCTCGCTCGGCAGCGGGGTCCAGGCCGCCGGCCGGGTAGCGCATCGGGTCGATCAGCCGCACGAAACGCTCCCCGAGGCCCGCATCGCCGGCGACCGGGCGCGCACGGAGCAGCGCCTGGCTCTCCCAGGTGGCGGACCAGCGGCCGTAGTACTCCGCGTACGCGTCGAACGACCGGACCAGGGGGCCGTTGCGGCCCTCCGGGCGCAGGTCGGCGTCGACCTCGAGGGTCGGCTCGGGCCCGACCGCCCCCAGCAGGGTGCGGAGCCTCGAGGCCACCTGCAGCGCGAACTCCTGCGCCTGGACCGGATCGGCGCCTTCGGCAGGGTCGTGCACGAACAGCACGTCGGCGTCCGACGAGTAGCCCATCTCCCCGCCGCCCCACCGGCCCATGGCCACCACGAGCAGCCGGGTCGGGCTCGCGTCGAGGCCGCGCTCGGCGCGGACCACGGTCTCGGCGACCCGCAGGGCCCCCACGAGCACGACGTCGGCGGCGACGCTGAGGCTCTGCGACGCCCGCTGCCCGGTCACCACGCCCAGCACGTCCGCGGCGGCGGTGCGGGCCAGCTCGCGCCGGCGCAGCCCGCGCAGGGCCGTCACCGCGGACACCGCCTCGTCGGAGCGCGTGAGGATCGCGTCGGCCTCGGCGGTGAGCCGCGCGAACGTGCGCGGGACCAGGTCGGCGTCGTCGGCGAGCCAGGTGACCGACTCGGGGCTCTTGGTGAGTGCGTCGGCCACGTAGCGGGACGTGGACAGCACGGTCGCGAGCCGGCGGGCAGCAGTGCCCGAGTCCCGGAGCAGCTTGAGGTACCAGTGGGTGGCGCCCAGCTCGTCGGACAGACGCCGGAACGCCAGCAGACCGCCGTCGGGGTCCGCGCCGTCCGCGAACCAGCCGAGCATGACGGGGAGCAGCTGCCGCTGGATCGACGCGCGGCGGGAGACGCCCTCGGTGAGCGCGGCGATGTGCCGCATGGCGCCGGCGGGGTCGGTGTAGCCGATGGCGGCCAGCCGTGCCTTGGCCGCCTCCGGCGCCAGGCTCGCCTCCGCGGTGGACAGCTGGGCGGTCGCGGGCAGCAGCGGTCGGTAGAAGAGCTCCTCGTGCAGCCCGCGGACCTCGCGCCGCGTCGAGCGCCACCGCTCGGTCAGCCCGGCGGCACCCTCCGCGCGCATCCCCACCGAACGCGCCAGCCGCCGCAGGTCCGGCTCCGAGGTGGGCATGAGGTGCGTGCGGCGCAGCCGGTAGAGCTGGATCCGGTGCTCCAGGACACGGAGCAGGCGGTAGCAGACGGCCAGCTGCGCGGCGTGCGAGCGGCCGACGTACCCGCCCGCGGCGAGTGCGGCGAGCGCGGTCAGGGTGCTGGGGCTGCGGATCGACTCGTCCGCGCGCCCGTGCACCAGCTGGAGGAGCTGCACGGTGAACTCGACGTCGCGCAGGCCGCCGACCCCGAGCTTGAGCTGGCGGTCGGCCTCCGCGGCGGGCACGTGGCTCTCCACCCGCCGCCGCATCGCCTGCGAGTCCTCGACGAAGTGCTCGCGCGTCACCGCCCCCCAGACGAACGGCTGCGTCATCTCGACGTACTCGTCCCCGAGCGCCTGGTCGCCGGCCAGCGGCCGCGCCTTGAGCAGCGCCTGGAACTCCCACGTCTTGGCCCAGCGCTCGTAGTACGCCTTGTGGCTGGCGATCGTGCGGACCAGCGGCCCGTCCTTGCCCTCGGGGCGCAGCGCGGCGTCGACCGGCCAGAGCGCGGGCTCGGCCGACGGCGTCGAGCACGCACGCGCGAGCCCCGCGGCCAACCGGGAGCCCGCCGCGAGCGCCTCGGCCTCGTCGACCCCGTCCACCGGCTCGGCGACGTAGATGACGTCGACGTCGCTCACGTAGTTGAGCTCGCGGCCCCCGCCCTTGCCCATGCCGATGACCGCGAGGCGGACACCGAGCCCCTGGTCGTCCAGATCCGCTCGCGCCAGCGCGAGCGCCGCCTCGAGGGCGGCACCGGCCAGGTCGGCCAGCGCGGCGGCCACGCCCGGCAGCCGGCTCAGGGGGTCCGGGCTGGTGAGGTCGGTCGCCGCGATCCGCAGCAGCCGCGTGCGGTAGGCCAGCCGCATCGCGTCGGTGCCCGCCGCACCGGCGAGCCCGGCCACGGGAACGTCGGCGGCGGCATCGGCCCTCACAGCCGCCAGGAGCTCGGCCCGGACCGAGTCGACGGGCACCCCCGTCCCCGACGACTCGTCGACGAGGACGCGCAGGTTCTCCGGGTGGGCCACGAGGAAGTCGCCGAGCGCGACCGACGCACCGACGACCGCGAGCAGCCGTGCGCGGGCCGGACCGTCCTCCTCGAGGACGGTGCGCAGGACGCCGATCAGATCGGGGCGACCGACCACCGCCCCGGCCAGCTTGGCTACCGTCAGCAGAGCCTGGTCCGGGTCCGCGACGTCCGCGAGTGGCGCGATGAGCACGTCGGCGGGCGCGTCGAGCACGCGTCGCAGAGCTGCGTCCGCCAGGAGCCGCTCTGCGCGCGCGGCATCCGACACCCCCGCGCGCGTCAGCCTGCCGGCGAGGGTGGACCCGCGTCCGTCGGGCGAGCTCACAGGACCGGCAGGAACCGCCGCAGCTCGTACGGCGTCACCTGCGAGCGGTACTCCTCCCACTCCTGGCGCTTGTTGCGCAGGAAGTAGTCGAAGACGTGCTCGCCCAACGTCTCGGCGACGAGCTCGGACTTCTCCATGATCGAGATCGCCGCGTCGAGCGACGTCGGCAGCGGCTCGATGCCCAGCGCACGGCGCTCGGCGTCGGTGAGCTCCCAGACGTCGTCCTCGGCACCCTCGGGCAGCTCGTAGCCCTCCTCGACACCCTTGAGGCCTGCCGTCAGCAGCAGCGCGTACGCGAGGTACGGGTTGGTGGCGGAGTCGACCGCGCGGTACTCGATGCGGCTCGAGTTGCCCTTGCCGGGCTTGTACATGGGCACCCGCACCAGCGCGGACCGGTTGTTGTGACCCCAGCAGATGTAGCTCGGCGCCTCGGCGCCGCCCCACAGCCGCTTGTACGAGTTCACGAACTGGTTGGTCACCGCGGTGATCTCCGCGGCGTGCCGCAGCAGGCCCGCGATGAACGAGCGCGCCGTCTTGGACAGCTCCAGGTGGCCGCCGGCCTCGTGGAACGCGTTGCGGTCGCCCTGGAACAGGGAGAGGTGGGTGTGCATGCCGGAGCCGGGCTGGTCGGCCAGCGGCTTGGGCATGAAGCTGGCGAAGACGCCCTGCTCGAGCGCCACCTCCTTGACCACGGTGCGGAACGTCATGATGTTGTCCGCGGTGGTCAGGGCGTCGGCGTAGCGCAGGTCGATCTCGTTCTGGCCCGGTCCGGCCTCGTGGTGGGAGAACTCCACCGAGATGCCCATCGACTCGAGCATCGTGATCGCGGCGCGGCGGAAGTCGTGCGCGGTGCCGCGCGGCACGTGGTCGAAGTACCCACCCTGGTCCACCGGGACCAGCGGCAGGGCCGGGTCCGCGGGCGCGTCGAACAGGTAGAACTCGACCTCGGGGTGCGTGTAGAAGGTGAACCCCTGGTCGGCCGCCTTGGACAGCGCGCGCTTGAGCACGGTGCGGGAGTCCGCCAGCGACGGCTCGCCGTCGGGCGTCAGGAGGTCGCAGAACATCCGGGCGGTCCCGTGCCGCTCCCCCCGCCAGGGCAGGATCTGGAACGTCGAGGGGTCGGGCTTGGCGATCATGTCCGCCTCGTACACCCGGGTCAGGCCCTCGATGGCGCTGCCGTCGAAGCCGATCCCCTCCGAGAAGGCGGCCTCGAGCTCGGCGGGGGCTACCGCCACCGACTTCAGGATCCCGAGCACGTCGGTGAACCAGAGACGGATGAAGCGGATGTCCCGCTCCTCGACCGTGCGGAGCACGAACTCCTGCTGCCTGTCCATGCGGTACATCCTGCCTGATGAACCGCACTGCGCAGCGTCAGTGTCCGGGGTGCGTCGGCCCCGGGTCTCGGAACCGGTGGTTAGGCTCGGCCCATGCCTCATCCCCGCATCGCCCTCGCGCAGATCGACACGCGTGTGGGGGACGTCGACGCCAACGCCCGGACCGTCCTCGACTGGTCCCGGACGGCCGCGCAGGCCGGCGCCCACCTGGTCGTCTTCCCCGAGATGACGCTCACCGGCTACCCCATCGAGGACCTCGCGCTGCGTGCCTCGTTCCGCCGCGGTGCCGAGGCAGCGCTCCAGCGCACGGCGACCGCCCTGGCGGACGAGGGACTCGGTGACCTGGCGGTGCTCGTCGGCACCGTCGGGGAGAAGCTGGTGACGCCGGTGCACGAACCCGGTGCGCCCGAGGGGCCCCGGCGCCCCACCAACCAGGCGGTCCTGCTCCAGCACGGCAAGGTGCAGGTCCGGTACGACAAGCACCACCTGCCCAACTACGGCGTGTTCGACGAGTACCGGATCTTCGCGTCGGGCGACGACGTGTGCGTGATCGACGTGCTGGGCCGCCGGGTGGGCGTCGTCATCTGCGAGGACATCTGGCAGGACGGCGGACCGGTCTCGCAGATGGACGAGAACGAGGTCTCCCTGCTGGTGGTCCTCAACGCATCGCCGTACGAGGAGGGCAAGGGGTACCAGCGCGTCGAGCTCGCCGCGCGACGGGCGCACGAGGTCGAGGCGCCGGTCGCGTACGTGAACCTGGTCGGCGCGCAGGACGACCTCGTGTTCGACGGTGGCTCGTTCGTCATCGCGACCGACGGCACCGTCCTGGCGCGCGCCCCGCAGTTCGTGGAGAACCTGCTGGTGTGGGACCTGCTCGGCGACGACGACGCTCCCGCCCGGGGCACGGTCGCGCCGCCGCTGGCCCCCGACGAAGAGGTCTACCGCGCGCTGGTCACCGGCCTGCGCGGCTACGTGAGGAAGAACGGCTTCACGTCCGTGGTGTTCGGGATGTCCGGGGGTATCGACTCCGCGCTGGTGGCGGCGATCTCCGCCGACGCCATCGGGGGCGAGAACGTGGTCGGCGTGTCCATGCCGTCGGTGTACTCCTCGGAGCACAGCAAGGACGACGCGGCGGACCTGGCCAAGCGGATCGGGGCGGACTACCGGGTCCAGCCGATCTCCCCGATGGTCGACGCCTTCGAGAACGAGCTGTCCCTGGACGGCCTCGCGGCCGAGAACCTCCAGGCCCGGGTGCGTGGCGTCATCCTCATGGCGCTGTCCAACTCCGAGGGCCACCTGGTCCTGGCGCCCGGCAACAAGACCGAGCTCGCGGTCGGGTACTCGACGATCTACGGCGACGCCGTCGGTGGCTTCGCCCCCATCAAGGACATCGACAAGTCGCGTGTCTGGGCGCTGGCCCGCTGGCGCAACGACGCCGCCCGCGACGGGGTCTTCGGCCCCGACGAGCTGCCGCCGATCCCCGAGTCGTCGATCACCAAGCCGCCGTCCGCCGAGCTGCGTCCCGGCCAGGTGGACCAGGACTCGCTCCCGCCGTACGAGCTCCTCGACGAGGTCCTCGACGCCTACGTGGAGAACGCCGAGGGTCGCGCGGAGCTCCTCGCCCGGGGGTTCGACCCCGCCGTCGTCGACAAGGTCCTCGCCCTCGTGGACCGGGCGGAGTGGAAGCGTCGCCAGTACCCGCCGGGCACCAAGGTGACCGCGCTGGCGTTCGGCCGGGATCGTCGCCTCCCGATCACCACCCGCTGGCGCGAGCCGTGACCACCCCGACAGGAGCACCACGAATGACCCAGACCCCGAAGCGCGTCCGCGTGCACCACCTGCGCGAGGCCAAGGAGCGCGGCGAGCGGCTGACGATGCTCACGGCCTACGACGCCGTGACCGCGCACATCTTCGACGAGGCCGGCATCGACATGCTGCTGGTCGGCGACTCGATCGGGAACACCATGCACGGTCACACGACGACCCTGCCGGTCACGGTGGACGACCTGATCCCCCCGGCACGCGCCGTCGCGCGGGCAGCCAAGCGGGCGTTCGTCGTCGCCGACCTGCCGTTCGGCTCGTACGAGGCGGGACCCGCGCAGGCGCTGGAGACCGCCGTGCGGATGATGAAGGAGACCGGCGTCGCCGCCGTGAAGTTCGAGGGCGGCAAGCGGGTCGTCCCCCAGATCAAGGCGTTGACCGACGCCGGCATCCCTGTGGTCGCGCACCTCGGCTACACGCCGCAGTCGGAGAACCTGCTGGGTGGACCGCGCGTGCAGGGCCGCGGCGACCTCGCCGCCGAGCTGCTGTGCGAGGACGCCGTGGCCATCGCCGAGGCCGGCGCCGTCGCCGTGGTGCTGGAGATGGTGCCGGCACCGGTGGCTGCGCGGGTCACGGAGATCCTCCAGATCCCGACCATCGGGATCGGCGCCGGCTCGACCTGCGACGGGCAGGTGCTCGTGTGGGTGGACATGGCCGGCATGACGGACTGGTCGCCTCGGTTCGCCAAGCGGTTCGGCGAGGTCGGGGCCGCCCTCAGGGCCGCGGCGGTCGCCTACGCCGACGAGGTGCGCGGCGGAACGTTCCCGGACCCGGACCACCAGTTCGACGCGTGACGGCAGCGGCTCGGGTCCTCGTCTGGACGGTCGCGGTCGCCGTGCTCGGCGTGCTCGTGGCGCTGGCGGTGCCCGTGGCGTCCGGCACGTACCTCGTCGCGCAGGTGGTGTCGTTCCGCGCGGTGCTCGGCCTCGGGTCCGCGGTGCTCGCTGTCGCGCTCCTGGCCGTCCCCGCGACGAGGCGTCGGCTGCTGCCCCTGGCGGTCGCCCTGATCGTGGGCGCCGCGGCGCAGGGGGCCGTGCTCGCGGCCCGCTCGACACCGCAGCACGCCGACGCGGCGGGTTCGGGCGACCAGGTCGTCGTGCTCTCGTTCAACACCCTGAGCACCGTGGATCCCGCCGTGCTGGCCGATCTGGCGCTGGAGCACCACGCGGACGTGGTGGTGCTCCCCGAGACCTCCGGCTACACCGCCCGCATGACGGCCAAGCGGATGGCCGCAGCCGGGCAGCCGATGCAGCGGCTCACCGCGGCAGGGCACTCGTCCTTCGTCGCCGGCACCGCGCTGCTGGTCTCGGAGCGTGTCGGCACCTACCCGGCGTCCGTCTCGCTCCCCACCCGGCTGGGGTCGCTGCGCGCGGACCCGGGCGACCCGGCCGGGTCGCCCGTGATCGTCGCGGCCCACCCCATCGCGCCGATCAGCCGTGGCGCCATGCCGACCTGGCGCACGGAGACCGCTCTGGTCGCGGACCTGTGCGGCTCGACGCCCGGCGTGATCGTCGCGGGCGACCTCAACTCGACGCTGGACCACCCCGGCCTCCAGGACCTGGGACCGTGCATCGACGCGGCGCGCGCGTCCGGTGCTGCGGCGCTCGGCACGTGGCCCGCGTCCGCACCGAGGTTCCTGGCCGCACCGATCGACCACGTGCTGGTCGACGGCCGCGCCTGGCGGGTGGTCGGCTTCCAGGTCCTGGAGCGCACCGGTGGGAGCGACCACCGCCCGATCCTCGCGACGCTCGAGCGCCGCTGACGGGTCAGGCCTGCTGCTCGTCCTCGCTGTCCCAGTCCTGGTTGCGCTTGCGCGCCTTCTCCAGCGCGTGCGTCGCCTCGTCCCGCGTCGCGTACGGGCCCATCAGCTTGGTCCAGTCGCTCTGCCGGCCCTCCTCGACCTCGTGGGTCTCGATGTTGAACCAGAAGTTGCCCGCCATGTCGCTCTCCCTTCGCCGGGGCACCGACGGGACCGGCCCTGACCGGCCTCGATGCCCTCCTGTCCGTAGACTGCCAGGTATGTCGCCCGTGCACGCGCCAAGATCCGCCCTGGTCCCGGGCACGGTGAGCCCACGTCGAGACGTCCCGTCGTCCATCGCCCGCCCGGAGTACGTCGGCCGGCTGGGCCCCGCGCACTGGACCGGCAGCAACGTCCTGGACCCCGAGATGATCGAGCGCGTCCGGGTGGCCGCCCGGCTCGCGGCGCAGGCCCTCGAGCTGGTCGGCCGCCACGTCTCGCCCGGCGTCACCACCGACGAGCTGGACGCGATCGGGCACGAGTTCCTGGTCGACCACGGCGCCTACCCGTCGACGCTCGGCTACCGCGGCTTCCCCAAGTCGCTGTGCACCTCGGTCAACGAGGTCATCTGCCACGGCATCCCGGACTCGACGGTGATCGAGGACGGCGACATCGTGAACATCGACGTCACGGCCTACATCGGTGGCGTGCACGGCGACAACAACGCGACGTTCCTGGCGGGCGACGTCGACGAGGAGTCGCGGCTGCTGGTCGAGCGCACGCAGGAGGCGCTCACCCGCGCGATCAAGGCCGTCGCGCCGGGCCGCGAGATCAACGTCGTCGGACGCGTCATCGAGAAGTACGCGGCGCGCTTCGGCTACGGGGTGGTCCGGGACTACACCGGGCACGGCGTCGGCCCCGCGTTCCACACCGGGCTGATCGTCCCGCACTACGACGCAGCCCCCGCGTACGACGCGATCATCGAGCCGGGCATGGTGTTCACCATCGAACCCATGCTCAACCTCGGTACCCCCGACTGGGTCATGTGGGACGACGACTGGACCGTCCTCACGGCCGACGGGATGCGCAGCGCGCAGTTCGAGCACACCCTGCTGGTCACCGACACCGGAGCGGAGATCCTGACCCTGCCATGAGCGACCACAAGCACAAGAAGGACACTGAGAGCCGAGCGACCGCGTTCGGCATCGACATCGGCGGGAGCGGGATCAAGGGTGCCCCGGTCTCGCTGTCGGACGGCGAGTTCGCTGCCGACCGCAAGCGGATACCGACGCCGCAGCCCTCGACCCCTGACGCGGTCGCCGCGACGGTGGCCAAGGTGGTGGACTCGTTCGACCTGGGCAAGGACGTGCCGATCGGGGTGACGTTCCCGGCGGTGATCCTGCACGGCGTCGCGCAGTCCGCGGCGAACGTCGACAAGTCATGGATCGGCACCAACGTCGAGAAGGCGGTGCAGCACGCCACCGGGCGCAAGGTGCTGGCGGTCAACGACGCCGACGCCGCGGGCTACGCCGAGGTCCTCTACGGGGCCGCGAAGGGCGTCGACGGCGTCGTCCTGGTGGTCACCCTCGGCACCGGCATCGGGTCCGCGCTGATCGTCGACGGGCACCTCGTCCCGAACACGGAGCTCGGGCACCTGGAGATCGACGGGTTCGACGCGGAGTCGCGGGCCGCCGAGAGCGTGCGCGACCGCGAGGGCCTGGACTGGGCCGGGTGGGCCGAGCGCCTGCAGCGGTACTTCACCGTCGTGGAGAACCTGTTCTGGCCCGACCTCATCGTGGTCGGCGGTGGCGTGAGCAAGCACCACTCCGACTTCCTGCCGCTGCTGGACCTGCGCACGAAGATCGTGCCGGCCGAGCTGCGCAACGCGGCCGGGATCGTCGGCGCGGCGGCGCTCGCTGCCGAGTCGCGCGGCTGACCCGTGCGCGACCTCGTCGAGGTCGCGCCGGGCGTCCACGTGGCGACGAGCGCCGTCTACACGACGACCTCGACGCTCCTCGTCGGCGACGACGGCACCTGCCTCCTGGTCGACCCCGCGGTCACCGCGCGCGAGGTCGACGAGCTCGCCCTGCTGATCCGCGACCGCGGCTGGACCCCGGTCGCCGTGTGGTCGACGCACGCGCACTGGGACCACGTCCTGGACGGTCCGGCTCTGGCCCACCTGCCTCGCTGGGCGGACGGTGCGGCGGCCACGGACCGCGAGACCCTCGCCGCGGAGCGCGACGCCGACGACGAGCTCGCCCGGGTCGGCGAGGCCCCGGCACCGATCGCCGCGCCCGCCACCGCCTACCCGCGGCGCTCGCCCGGCGTGCTCGACTGGCCGGGCCGGACCGTCCACGTCCTCACGCACGCGGCGCACGCCCGCCCGCACTCGGCGCTGCTCGTCCCGGACGTCGGCGTCCTGGTGGCCGCAGACATGCTGTCGGACGTCGAGATCCCGCTGCTGGACCTGTCCTCGGACGACCCCGTCGGCGACTACCGGGCGGCCCTCGACCTGCTGGAGTCCGCGGGCGCGCAGGTCGTCGTCCCCGGGCACGGGCGCGTCGGGGGTCCCGACGAGCTCCGGCATCGACTCGCGGCCGACCGCGCGTACCTGTCGGCGCTCCTCGACGGCACCGAGGTCGACGACGACCGGCACGCGCTCCCCTGGGCGGCCGCCGCGCACGCCGCGCACCGGGCGGCGGTGGGACCATGAGCGGCATGGGATGGCTCGTCGGCGGAGGGATCGTCGCCCTCGTCCTGCTGCTCGTCGCGGTCGACCGGATGGTCGCGCGCGGCTGGTTCGACCGGCGCCGACCGCGCGAGCGCCCCACCACCGGCGGGGTGGCGGGCAGCGGAGCATTCGGGGCGCTGGTCGACGTGTTCCAGCCGAATCGCGAGTACCTCACGGCCGAGCAGGACCGTCAGCAGCTCGACATCAAGCAGACCGGTGACGCCGCCGGACGGCTCGACCTCGACTCCGGCGTCGTGCGCCTCGACCCGGATCTCGGGCGCGAATAGGTCTCGCGGGGTGTCGGTGGCGCCCTCTACTCTCCCGGGCATGGCACCTGTGGTCTCCCAGCTCACGATCGACTCCGCCGACCCGCACACCCTCGCCCGCTGGTGGCGCGAGGTCCTCGACTGGTCGTACGCCTGGGAGCCGGCGGACGACGACGACGAGATCGAGATCGCCCCGCCCGACGGCGGCGCGACCAACTGGCTGTTCCTCAAGGTCTCCGAGGTGAAGACGGCCAAGAACCGTCTGCATGTGGACCTGCGCCCACCCAACGGGTCGGACCAGGCCAGCGAGCTCGACCGGCTGCTCGGCCTGGGCGCCACCCGCGTCGACATCGGCCAGGGCGACGTGCCGTGGCACGTGCTGGCCGACCCCGAGGGCAACGAGTTCTGCCTGCTGCGCGGCACCCCGGACCAGGCGGCCGCCGCGCTCGCCGCGGAGACGTCCGGGACCTGACCGCTCCCCCGCACGGGTGACAGTTGCGTGTCGAGGTCGAAATCGGACGAATCGGTCGGTACCTTCCGGGGATGATCAGTGCCGTACTTCCGGTCCTGGGCGACGTCGCATGGCAGGACTGGGAGCAGTGGGCCCCGCTCGCACTCTCCGTCCTGACGCTCGTCGCCGCACTCGGCGCCTGGATCGTCGCGGGCAGAGCCGCCCGCCGGTCCAAGCGGCTGGCCGAGGCCACCCACAAGCAGACCAAGGTGTTCGACGAGCAGGTCGCGATCGCCCGGGAGGCGCTCGAGCTGGCGCGGCAGGAGGCGCAGAACGCGCGCACCTATGCCGACCGGCAGCGCCTGGACGCCGACCGCATGCGCCGGATGCTCGAGGAGGCCCGGCTCGACGAGCTCGCCCCGACGATCGTGGCCCGCGCCTTCCCGGAGGGTCCGGGCACCCCCGGCAAGCCCGCCCTCGAGTTCTGCCAGCTCACCGCGGGCGGTCAGGACCGGTGGCGCCTGCTCACAGAGCAGCTCCAGGTGGGGCGCGACGAGACGTACGCGTTCCGCACCGCGCTGACGATCTGGTTCGAGAACCTCTCCGACGGCGTCGCTCAGGTCAACATCGTCGAGCCCGCGGGTGGAGAGCTGGACCTGCTGCCCGGGCACCCGCTGGTGGTCCCCGCACGGGAGTCGCGCAGCGTCACCTGGATGCGGCTGTGGACGTCACGCGACCTCGACAGCGACGCACGGATCCAGGACCCCGCCGCGTGGCTGTTCAACCTGACGTTCACCGTGACCGACCTCGGCGTGCACGTGCGTGACACCTACGCGTTCGACGGCGACCTGCGGTTCTTCGACCGGGACGGCTCGTGGCTCGTCGTCATGCCCGAGCCGCCCCTGCCGTGGACCTCCGACGTCGCGTCGATGCTGTCCGGCCGCGCCTACGAGTCCCTGCCCGCATCCGTCAGCTGAGCGCCGCACGCACCAGCGTGGACAGCTTCTTGCCGTCCGCGGACGCACCTGCTCGCGCGGTCGCCTCCTTCATGACCGCGCCCATGTCCCGCACCGTGGTGGCGCCGACGTCGGCGATCACCGCGCTGACCAGGGCCGCGAGCTCGTCGTCGGACAGCTGCGCGGGCAGGTACGTCTCGATGAGGTCGGCCTCTGCGGTCTCCGTGGCGGCCCGCTCGGGTGCGTGGGCGTCGGTGTAGATCTGGGCGGAGTCGCGGCGCTTCTTGACCTCGCGCGCGAGGATCTTCAGCACCTCGTCGTCCGACAGCTCCTTCTCGACGCTACCTGCCTTGGCCTCGAACCGGACGGCTCCGATGATCTGGCGCAGGATGCCGGTGCGCTCGGTGTCGCGGGCCTTCATGGCGGTGGTCAGGTCGGACGTCAGCTGGTCGAGGGTGCTCATGGGAGCCATCGTGCCTCGTCACGCCCTGACGGCGCAGTCGGATACTGCGGAACGGATGAGTCAGTCGATACGCCGGGTTCTGTCCTCGCACGCGGTTGCCCGCACTGCGCGAGTGGCGGCCATCCCTCTACGACGTACGTTGCCGCACGCCTCCAGCGGCCTACCCGGGAGCTCGGGCGAGCAGCCCTCGAACGCTCCCTGTCTGACCTTGCTCCGGGTGGGGTTTACCTAGCCGCACCGGTCGCCCGGCACGCTGGTGGTCTCTTACACCACCGTTTCACCCTTACCCGACCGGCGGACCGGTCGGGCGGTCTGTTCTCTGTGGCACTGTCCCGCGGGTCACCCCGGGTGGGTGTTACCCACCACCCTGCTCTGCGGAGCCCGGACGTTCCTCGGCGAGCCCGAGGGCTCGACGCGGCCGCCTGACTGACTCATCCGCGCCCACAGCCTAGCCGTC